>NZ_CP146101.1:3602272-3902727 GCF_037023745.1 Streptomyces sp. SCSIO 30461 | reverse complement strand
AGCAGCTGCGCTTCAGGCTGCCGGACTGCACGGTGACGCCCGTCCCTCTCGCGCGCCGACTGGTGAAGTACCCGCTCTCGATGAACGTCGAGGACTCCGGGACCGCCTTCATCCTCAACGCCGAGTGCAGCGACGAGCAGTGGCTCACCGATCCCATGGGGGTGATGCGCCAGGTCCTCACAGTGGTGGCGCAGGACCCCAAACAGCGCATCGAGGAGATCCCGGCTCTGTCGGACGAGGCCGAGCGCGAACTGTTCGCCCTGGTCAACCCGGACTCCGGCGGCGAGCCCTTCGCGGTGCCGCCGTCGCTCGCCGCCTGGTTCGAGCGGACGGCGCGGGAACGCCCGCAGCGCATCGCGGTGAGCGACGGCGCCGATGAGCTGACGTACGCCGAGCTCGACGAACGGGCGGCCCGCATCGCCACGCGGCTGGCCGCCTCGACCGACGGCTCCCATGTCGGCATCGCCATGCGGCGCGGAGTCGACCTGATCGCCGTCATCCTCGCCACGCTCAAGGCGGGCAAGGTCTACGTCCCGCTCGACCCGCACTCCCCGGTCTCCCGGATCACCTCGATCCTGGAGAGCTTCCCGGACGGGCTGCCGATCGTGGTCGACGAGGAGCACTGGCCCTCACCCGTCGCCCGCTTCCTGGACGCGCGGGAGATGCTCGCGCCCCTTTCCGCCGACGCGCCCGCCGCGGCCCAGACGGTGCCGCAGGACCCGGACGCCTGCGCGTACATCATCTTCACCTCCGGTTCCACCGGCCGCCCCAAGGGCGTCCAGGTGACCCACCGCAACGTGATGCGTCTGATGCGCTCCAGCGAGGGCCACTTCGGCTTCGGCCCGCAGGACACCTGGAGCCTGTTCCACTCGTACGCCTTCGACTTCTCCGTCTGGGAGATCTTCGGCGCGCTGCTGTACGGAGGCCGGCTGGCCGTCGTCCCGGAGGACTGCGCCAAGTCACCCGACCAGTTCCGGGAGTTCCTCGTCCGGGAGCAGGTCACGGTCCTCAACCAGACCCCCTCCGCCTTCGGCCAGCTCCTGAAGGTCCTCGACCAGGGCGACGCCGAGCGGCTCGCCGTGCGCTACGTGATCTTCGGCGGCGAGGCACTGCGGTTCTCCTCCCTGAACGCCTGGTACGAGGTTATGGGCGAGCGGGCGCGGCTGGTGAACATGTACGGCATCACCGAGACGACCGTGCATGTCACCTACCACCCGGTCACCCCGGAAAGCGCCCGAACGGAGACCCTTTCGGCGATCGGCCGGCCCCTGCCCGACCTGACCGTGACGATCGCCGACCAGGACGGCAACGTCTGCCCGCCGGGCGTCCCCGGCGAGATGGTCGTCGGCGGCGCAGGCGTCTCCCTCGGCTACCTCGGCCTGCCGGAGCTGACAGCCGAACGCTTCCCCGTTCACGGCGGTCAGCAGGTCTACCGCAGCGGCGACCTCGGCGTGGTGCGGCCCGACGGCACGCTCGTGCACCTCGGGCGGATCGACAAGCAGGTACAGCTGCGCGGCTTCCGCATCGAACTCGGTGAGATCGAGACGGCGTTGCTCGCGGTGCCCGGCGTGCGCGAGTGCGCCGTCCGGCTCGACGAACGCGACCCGGACCATCCGCACCTGGTCGCCTTCGCGGCCGGTCTGAGCCTGCCCGAGACCCGCACGATCGTGCGGGCCCTCAGGGAGAAGCTGCCCTCGTACATGGTGCCCACGCAGCTCGTCCGCGCCACTTCGCTCCCCCTGACCATCAACGGCAAGGTGGACGACACGGCGCTGCCCTGGCCCGAGCACCCAGGAGCGGACAGGGAGCGAGGCGTGGCCGCCGCACCCGGCGGGCCCGGCAGCGACACGGAGGCCGCGGTCCGCGCCATCTGGAAACAGGTGCTCCCCGGGATCGAGATCGGCCCCGAAGACAACTTCTTCGACATCGGCGGCTCCTCCATGCACGTCGTCGAGGTCCACCGGCTGCTTCAGGAACACCTGCACGCACCGGACCTGGAAATGATCGAGCTCTACACACACACCACGGTGCGCCGGCTCGCGGCGCACGTCGACGTCGTGCGAGGGGACAGCCGATGAACCAGACCACTCGGTCGATGCCCGAAGCGTCCGGCAAGGCGGTGGCCGTCGTCGGAATGGCGGGCCGCTTCCCCGGCGCGGCGACGACGGACGAGCTGTGGCAGGGCCTGCTGGACGGTGTCGAGTCCGTCCGCCGGTTCTCCGACGAGGAGATGGCCGACGCGGGGGTCGCCCCGCAGGACATCGCCTCCCCCGGCCGGGTCCCGCGGGGCGCGGACCTCGCGGACGCGGACCTCTTCGACGCCGGCTTCTTCGGCGTCACCCAGCGCGACGCCCGCCTCATGGACCCTCAGCACCGGGTCTTCCTGACCTGCGCCTGGCAGGCCCTGGAGGACGCCGGCCTGGCCCCGCAGCACGCGGGCGGCCCGGTGGGCGTCTTCGCCAGCACCAGCATGAGCACGTATCTGATCGCCAACGTGCTGCGCTCGGCGGAGTACGCCGACGCCGCACTCTCGTACCCGGTACTGCTGGGCAACGACAAGGACTTCCTGGCCACCCGGGTCTCGTACAAGCTCGACCTGCGCGGCCCCAGCATGACCGTGCAGAGCGCCTGCTCCAGCTCGCTGACCGCCGTCCACCTGGCCTGCCAGGCACTGGCGCGCGGTGAGGTGCGGGCGGCACTCGCGGGCGGCGTCAGCATCACCTTCCCGCAGACGGCGGGCTACGAGTACCAAGAGGGCGGCATCCTCTCCCGCGACGGCCAGTGCCGTGTCTTCGACACCGAATCCGCCGGCACGGTCAAGGGCAACGGCTGCGGCGTCGTCGTCCTCAAGCGGCTCGCCGACGCCCTGGCGGACGGCGACCGCGTCTACGCCGTCATCCAGGGCTCGGCCGTCAACAATGACGGCTCGGACAAGATCGGCTTCACCGCGCCCGGCCCGGAGGGACAGCGGGCGGTCATCCGGGCGGCCGTCGAGGCGTCGGGAGTCCCCGCATCGCACGTCGGGTACGTCGAGACCCACGGCACCGGAACACCCGTCGGTGACCCGCTCGAACTGCGCGCGCTCAGCGTCGCCTACCAGGAGGCCGGCGGCCCCGCCCCGGACTGCAAGATAGGCAGCCTCAAGGCCAACATCGGGCACCTCGACGCGGCGGCCGGCGTGACGGGTCTGATCAAGGCGGCGCTCGCGCTCTTCCGCCAGAAGGTGCCGCGCCAGATCAACTACGCCACCCCCAACCCGCATCTGCGGCTCGACAGCCAGCCCTACGACGTGCCCACCGAGTCCGTGGACCGCTCCGCGGACGCTCCCCTCCTGGCGGCGGCGGTCAGCTCCTTCGGACTCGGCGGCACGAACGCACACGCCGTGCTCACCGCCCCGCCCGTGCGCGAGGAACCGCCCGCCGGACAGCCCGGGGTCCGCTACCCGGTCGTCCTGTCCGCACGGGACGCCGAGGCGCTGACGGCCCAGGCCCGGGCGCTGCGCGCACTCCTGGACGCACCGGAGCCGGCGGCCGTGCGGGACATCGCCTACACGCTGTTCACGGGCCGGGCCCTGCTGCCCGTGCGGCACTTGATCGACGCGGCCGACCACGACGAGCTGCGTGCGGGACTCGACGCGCTGCTCGCCGGGGCGCAGCCGGTGTCCGCGCTGCCCGCGGACGGCTGGGTCCACGGCCCTGCCCTCAAGATCTCCCTGCCGGGCTACCCCTTCCGGCAGGAGCGCCACTGGATCCAGCCCGAGAACCGGGCCGATGCGGTGGCGGCTGCGGCCCCCGTCGAATCCCCCGCGGCGGGGGCCGCGGAGCCCGTCGTCGCCGCCGTCGTGGAGACGGCCGACGACGACGTGCTGGAGCGCGTGGTCGAGACCCTCGAACAGGGCCTGGGGATGGTCCAGATCGCCCCCGACGACGACTTCTACGACCTCGGCGGGGACTCCATGCTCGCCGTGGAGGTCGTCACCACGCTGCGGGGCGTGTTCGGGATCGATCTCGACTTCGACGAGTTCGCCCGGCTGCGCACGCCCGACGAGATGACGGCCCACATCCGCTCGAAGCTCTCCGGCACCTCGGCGGCGTACAGCGGGATCACGGCGGTACGCGAGGGTGAGGGCACGCCCGTCTACCTGGTCCCGCCGGCGGGCGGCACCAGCTTCCTCTACTTCCGTCTTGCCGACCGGACACCGCCGGGTGCGCCGCTGCGCGCACTGTCCTTCCCCTCCGACCCGGCCCTGCGGCCCGGCACACTGCGCGAACTGGCGGCGCTCTACGTCGAGTGGATCCGCCGGGAGCAGCCGCAGGGCCCCTACCGCCTCGGCGGCTACTCCTTCGGCGGGAACGTGGCGTTCGAGATGGCGCTCCAGCTGCAGCGGGCCGGCGAACGCGTCGAGCTGCTGTTCATGCTCGACGCCCATGTGCCCGAGACGTACCTGGGCGGGTACCTGGACCCGGAGGAGTTCGAGGCGATCTTCCCCGTGCTGTTCGAGGCCGCCGCGGTGCGGGGCGTGGACCCGAAGATGCTGCGGGACCAAGGCTTCCTCGACCTGTGGCAGCACAATCACGGCCTGCTCAAGGGCTACTACCCCGACCGCCGGTTCACCGGGAACCTCCTGCTGCTCCAAGCCGAGGAGCCGGAGGGCGAGGCGCTGCTCGACGCGCTGCGCATGAACCCGCGCGACAAGTCCCTGTGGGGCGCCCACATCACCGGACAGCTGATGGTGGACAAGGTCCCCGGCAACCACTTCTCGATGTTCGACGAGGGCACCCGCATCACCCGGCTCGGTACCGCACTCGGCTCGGCCCTCGCGCTCTGTGACCAGGAAGGCTGACCGCGATGCTGAGTTATGGCTCCTATGTGGACGGGCAGGACCGGCCGGGCACCAAGTGGGTGTACACCGTGCGCGCCTCCGCCATGCTGCGTGACTTCTTCGGGTCCGTCAGGACCAAGCGTGGCCTGGAGAAAGGGGCGATGGCACCCGAGGACGCGCCGCCGGAGGTGATCGGGCGCTGCGCGGTGGCCGACGAGCACGAGGTGGAGGCCGCGTTGCAGTCGGCCGCGCGGGCGGCCGCCGAGTGGTCGGCCGCCCCGCTCGCGACCCGGATGCGGCTGGTCGAGGTCTTCCACGACCTGGCGCGCGAGAAGCACGACGAGATCGTCGACCTGATGATCTCGGAGGGCCACCCGTCGGTGCTGGCCCGTTGGGAGGCCGCCGGTATCCTCGCCAACACCTCCGCTCCGACAAGGGCATTCCTGGCTTCCCAGATGGAGCTCCGGGTCAGCACCGAGCAGCGGGAGCTGACGGTGCGCCGGGTCGCCGACGGAGTGGTCTGCCTGAACCCGCCGCAGAACGCGACGATCGCGAACGTACTGCTTGGGGTGTGGGCTCTAGCGGCGGGGAACGCGCTGGTGGTCCGGGCTCCGCGCAGTGCGCCGTTGGGCGTGATGCATATCCTGCGGGAACTCATCGCGCCGGCCCTGGAAGCCGTCGGCGCCCCCGCCGCGGCGCTCTCGGTGCTCTGCTCTGATGCACCCACCACCATGCGGGCGTGGCTGGAGAGCCCGCTCGTCGACGACGTCATGTACTTCGGCGGCAGCCGGCAGGGCATCGACTTCGGCGCCCGCTGCGTGGCCGCGGGCAAGAAGCCGGTCCTCGAACTCGCGGGCAACGACATCTGCGTGGTCTGGGACGACGCGGACCTCGACCTGGCCGCCGAGGCGCTCACCGAGGCGTTCTACGGCTCCGGGCAGATCTGCATGGTGCCCAACGTGGCGGTGGTGCACCCGGCTGTCGCGGACACGCTGCTGGCGAAGCTGGCCGAGCGGTCCGCCGCGATCCGTCCGGGCTACCCGGAGGAGCCGGGGACGCTGCTGTCCCCGGTGCTGCGCACCGATCTGTTCAAGGCCGTGCTCGACCAGGCCCTTGAGGGCGGCGCGGAGCTGGTCTGCGGCGGACGCAGGCTGGACGTTGAGAGCGAACCGGACGCGGTGGGCGGGCTGTTCCTCGAACCCACCGTCATCCGGGTCGACGGCCTCAAGGGGGCAAGGGACCTGGACGCTGTACGCCACGAGACCTTCTTCCCCCTGCTGCCGGTCGTCGTACCGGCGCCCGAGGAGACGCAGGGGCTCCTGGAGTCGGTGGTGAATTTCGTCAACTCCAACGAGTACGGGCTGCGCAACTCGCTGTGGGCCGGCAGCCCGCGGGTGATCGACCAGTTCGTGGCCGGCGTACGCAGCGGCGGGCTCCTCAAGGTGAACGACTCGCACATCGGGTTCCTGCCGGTCCTGCCCACCCACGGCGGTACGGGCCTCACCGGCGGCCCGGGCGGCGAGGCCAACTACCCGATGCTGCGCACCTCCCACCTCCAGGGCGTGAGTGTGGCCCAGGGTGTGCGCCCCACCGACGCTGTTTTCGCGGACCTCATGAAGGAGGCATCGGCCTGATGCGCGCGATGTACCACGCACGCGCTGCGTGCGAGAAGTACCTCCCGGGTCTCGCGGGGGAGCTCGAAGGAGTTCCCCTGGCGACGCTGGAGGCACCGGGCGGTCCCGGCCTCGCGGCCTTCCGCCGCAGCGGCGGACCGGGACTGCTCATTCCGGGCACGTACGGAGGCGGGGGCGCGAGCGCTCTGGACGCCGTGCGGGTCGGGCGGGCGCTGGGAGCGATCTCGCCCTCGCTCGGGGTCGCGGCCGCGATGCACAACTTCTCGGTGGCCAGTCTGGTCGCCCTGGTCGCCTCGGAGGACGCGGGCGGCCTGGAGTGGATGCTGATCGAGGCCATCGCCCGCGACCGGCTGCTCGTGGCCTCCGGCTTCGCCGAGGGCCGTACCGGCGCCGACATCCTCGACTCGTCCGTCACGGCGGTGCCCGTGACGGACGGCTACCTCGTCAACGGCGTTAAGAAGCCGTGCAGTCTGACCCACTCCATGGACCTGCTGACCGCGGGGATGACGCTGCCTGCCGCCGACGGGCAGGGCGGCAGCGAGCTGGGGGTGGCGCTGGTGCCGGCCCAGTCGCCCGGCATCACCCGCAAGCCGTTCTGGGGCGCCCCCTTCCTCGCCGGTGCGGAGAGCGACGAGGTGCACCTTGAGGACGTCCATGTCCCGCAGGAGCTGATGCTGCGGCCCCAGGTGGAGCTGGGGTCGGGTCTCGACACGCTGCAGACGGTGGGGTTCGTCTGGTTCGAGCTCCTTGTGACCTCCGCATACACCGGGGCCGTGGCCCGGCTCGCGGAGGCGGCGGTGGCCGGTGGCCGCGGCGGCGCTACCGACCGGGCCGCCCTCGTCACCGGCCTGGAGGCGGCCGCGGGCCTGGCCGAGAACATCGCGCGCCAGGTCGACGAGGGCCCGGTGGGAAACGACGAACTGGCCGCTTCCCTCACCGCGCGGTACGCCGTTCAGGACCTGCTGGTGGACGTCGCGGACCGGGCGGCGGAGGTGCTCGGCGGGCTGGCGTTCGCCTCCTCGCCCGATATCGGGAGCTTGCTGGCCGTCAGCCGGGCGCTGGCCTTCCACCCGCCGTCCCGAACGGCCTCCGCGCAGGCGCTGCTCGACCACTGCGACGGCGCCCCCCTGCGGGTCCGGTGAGCGGCCTGCAGGCGGCCCCGGCCGCCCCGCACACCGTGGGCCAGGCCGTGGCCGCCGGGTACAAGGCGCACCTGAGCCGGGGCCGCGGCAAGCTCGGCGAGATGTTCGGCGGGCACGTCGAGGTGTCCGCGTCCGGATCCCGGGTCCGCACGGCCGACGGCGGCGACTTCCTCAACGCCGGCGGGTACGGGGTCTTCCTCACTGGTGCCTGCCACCCCCGAGTGGTCGCCGCGGTCGAGCGGCAGATCCGTACGCTGCCGCTGGCCACACGGCTGCTGCTGGAGCCGTCCGCCGCCAGAGCCGCGGCGGCCCTGGCGGCGGTCTGCCCGGCGGGTCTCGAGCGGGTGCACTTCACCGGCTCGGGCGCCGAGGCGGTGGAGACGGCGCTGAAGATGGCCCGCAGCCTCGGTCACCGCCGCGTGATCGCGACGCATGGCGGCTACCACGGCAAGACCCTCGGCGCGCTGTCGGCCACCGGGAAGCCGCTGTACCAGGATCCGTTCCTGCCCCTGCTGCCGCTGGTCTCCCACGTTCCGTACGGCGACCCGGCGGCGCTGGCCGCGCGGATCGGGGCGGACGGCTCGGACGCCGTGGTGATCCTGGAGCCGGTGCAGGGCGAGGCGGGCGTCATCATCCCGCCGGACGGCTACCTCAAGGAGGTGGCGGACCTCTGCCGGCGGACCGGGGCGCTGTTTGTGCTCGACGAGATCCAGACCGGGATGGGTCGGCTCGGGGCATGGTGGGGGGCGGACCGCGAGGCCGTCGCGCCCGACATCCTGCTGGCCGGCAAGTCGCTCAGCGGCGGGGTAATCCCGGTGGCGGCGGCGATCGCCACGGAGAAGGCCTTCGCCGTCTTCGACCGTGATCCGTTCATCCACACCTCGACGTTCTCGGCAGCCCCGGTCGCCATGGCCGCCGCGGAGGCGGCGATCGACGTGATCCGGGACGAGGGACTGACCGCGCGTGCTGCGGAGCTGGGCGACACGCTCCTCGGCCGGCTTCGCGGGGCCCTGACCGAGCACTGCGGGCATCTGGTCCGCGAGGTCCGGGGAGTGGGGCTGCTCATCGGAGTGGAGTTCCACGACGCGGGCACGGCCGGGGAGTTCCTGCTGGAGCTGCTCGAACGGCACATCATCGTCAACCACTCGCTGAACGCGCACGCGGTCGTGCGCTTCACTCCGCCCGCGGTGCTCACTGGCGCGGAGGTCGACGAGCTGTCCGAGGCGGTCCGGGAGGCCGCCCGCGTACTCGGCGACCGCTTCCCGCCGACCACCGACACCACAAGGAGCAGCTGAGATGCGATCGGTAGAACTGGAACACCACAGCGCCGCCGTCGACGCACGGACCGCGTACGGGCTGGTGCGCGACTTCGGCCGCTATCCCGAGCTGGTCGACATCGTGCGCAAGGTGGCGGTCCACCCGGCGGACGAGACCGGCGCGGTCGTCAGCGACTGGGAGGTGGACTTCCGCAACGGCGTACTCGCCTGGTCGGAGGAGGACGTCTTCGACGACGCCGCCATGGCCATCTCCTTCCGGCAGACCTCGGGCGACTTCGAGTCGTTCGACGGACAGTGGGCCGTCGTCCCTGAGGGCCCGGACGGGGCCGGGTGCCTGGTCCGCTTCCAGGCCAAGTTCGATTTCGGCCTGCCAAGCCTGTCCGGGATCATCGACCCGGTGGCCGAGCGGGTGCTGCGCGAGACCATCGCGACCATCCTGGCGACCCTCCTCGGCGGGGAGGCCGGGTAGTGGACGCCGCCAACCGCTTCGAGTCCCGCACCACGTACTGGCTGCTGCGCGCCGAGTACCTCGCGGGACTGTTCATCAGCGCCTGGCTGCTGATCGCGCACTGGGACGAGGTGCGCTGGCCCGTGGCCGTCGGCCTGTTCGCATACATCGACCTGATCGGATACCTTCCGGGTGCCCTGGCGCATCGCCGGGCCAGGGGCGGCCCTGTCCCGCACGTGTACTACGTCCTCTACAACACGATGCACAGCTGGCTCACCGCCGGCACGGTCGTGGGCCTGTGGGCCTGGTCCTTCGGCTGGGAGTGGGCGCTGCTCGCCGTACCACTCCACCTGTGTGGGGACCGGGGTCTGCTGGGGAACTTCCTGAAGCCGTTCTCCGTGCCGTTCGAACCTCACGCCCACCCTGCCTTCACTGAACTGGAGGCGAGGTTGTCCACGACCCCGGCGTCAGGAGCCGAAGCTGATGCGACAGTCCGCCACCTGACACGGGAGCACATATGACAGTGGCCTCCCTCTCCCTCCCGGCGGGGCCCGACGCGGACCACGCGGTCAGAGCTCTGCGTCACTACAGCGACCACCCCAGCGGATACCTCGCCCTCAATCGCACCACCAGCTGGTACATGTGTCCTCGCGTGCCCGGCCTGATCGCCTATCGGCCGGGGCGACACCAAGTGGTGCAGTTCGCCGGGCCCTTCACAGCCCCGGAAAGCCGCGGGCGCCTTCTGGACGAGTTCCTCTTCCAGTTGCCTGCCGGGCGGTTTCACAAACCACTGCTCACGGCGGTACAACTGCACCGCCAGGATGTACCGCTGTACGAGGAGCGCGGCTTCGCCGTGAACCAGATGGGCAGCACGTATGGGATCGATCTCGGCCGGTTCAGCCTGCGGGGCAAGCCACTGGCGAAGATCCGGCAGAACGTCAACCGGGCCCGCCGCGACGGGGTGACCGTCGTGGAGACGGACCCCGGCGCCCTGGGCGAACAGGGTGAGCTCGACGCAATCGACGGCGAATGGCTGCGGGCAAAGGGCCGCCATGTCAAGGAGCTCCAGTTCCTGATCGGCGAGCGCGGCGGTCCCGGCGCTTCGCTGCGCCGCACGTTCCTTGCCCGGCACCGGGGCCGGACGGTCGGCTACATCACATACTCCCCCGTGTGGGGGAGCAGGCCGGGATGGCTGTACGACCTGACCCGCCGGTCGCCGGGGGCTCCGGTCGGGACCGTGGAGCTGATCAACCTGACTGCTTTGACCCGCTTCCAGGAAGAAGGTGCGGGTTGGCTGCATCTCGGGCTGACCCCCTGCGCCGGCCTTGAGGACCGGCACGAGTCGGCGTCCGCGAGCCGGGGCCTGGCGCGGGCACTTCGGCTGGTGACGGAGCACGGGCGGCTGGTCTACCCGGCACGGACACAGGAGGCGTTCAAGCTCAAGTGGGCTCCGCACGTGATCGAGCCGGAGTACATCGCCTTCCAAAACGGGGTACGGCTGCCCGCGGTTTGGCACCTGCTCAGGACCACCGGCGCCGTCTGACCCCCGACGACGGCACCGAGGCACTACGAACGAAAAAACGAAGAGGATCTGATCCCTATGACGACCACCCCCGTCGAGGCTGACTGGGACAACGCCCCGAGCGTGCTCGAAGGCGCCCGCACGCTGGAGCTCAGCCCGCAGGACTGCAATCTGCCGTACTGGCTTCGACATGTCGCGGGCACCATGCTGCGGAGGCTCTCGGATGGTTCGGTGCCCGATGCAGGCCCGACCGAGGCGGTCCGTACGCCAGGCCCACTGCGCGACGCCATCATCGACGAGTTCACTTTCCGTCACCTGGCAGAGGAGAAGGCCACCCGTGCCCTGTCGTTCGCGGTCTTCCACTCACCCGAGACCGATGATCTGGAGTTCTTCGCGACCCAGCTGATCGACGAGGCCCGGCACGCCCGCGCCTTCCGGGAGCATCTGCTGCGCTTGGACCTCTCTGCTGCCGAGATCGAGGCCGCGGTTGCCCACACCGCCGCGACGAGCGCTGCCGCAGTGCTCGACCCGCTGGAGGAATTCGGCCTCCAGGTCCTGCGCGACCAGGGCGATTTCCACGGCGGCGTGCTGGTCCTGACGGTTCTCGTGGAGGGCGTCCTGGCGCCCGCGGCCGAGCTGAGCGAGCGGAAGTGGCGCCCGCTCGACCCATCCGCGGCCTTGGTCGAGCGCGGGGCGAACATGGACGAAATCCGGCATCTCGCCGTCGGCAGCTCGGTCGTACGCCGCTACCTGACCGAGCACTCGGAGCAGCGCCCGCGGCTCCTGGACCTGGTCATGGAGGGCCGCCGCTTGTGGGAAAAACTCCCGATGCAGGAAGTACTTTTCCGCCGCGAGTCGCTCTTCCAGGAGGGTCTCGCCCAGCATGCCGGGCTCATCGGCGACTACGAGATCTGGCCCGGCCGACGGCTGGTGGACACCAGTATCGAGGAACGGATGGAGGCGGCCGAGCGCTGGTCGCGCGAGACGCAGGAGACCCGCCTGGAATACATGCTCCTCTCGGACGCCCCCCGATGAGCGCCCCGGCCACGAATCCCGGTGACGACCCGACCTGCTGGGAGGTGCTGCTGCCGCCACACGACGGTGACGGCCCGCAGCGGGTCGTCACTCAGCTCACCGAGCCGACCGCGGCACCCCGGGCGGTCGTGCTGATCTGGCCCGCCATGGCGGTCAATGCCTCGTACTACGCGCCGTTCTGCGCCGAGCTGGCGGAGCTGGGCATCGCCTCCGTGACCGCCGATCTGCGGGGGCAGGGCGAAAGCCGACCCCGGCCTGGCCGCCGCTCCCGCCACGGCTACCACGAACTCGCGTCGCGGGACTGGCCAGCGTTGGTGGCAGCGACCCGGGAACGCTTCGGCGAAGGCGTCCCGCTGTACCTCCTGGGACACAGCATCGGGGGCCAGGTTTCTGTGCTGTACGCGGCCCGCGAGCCGAAGGGCGTTGACGGTCTGATCTTCGTGGCCGCCGGGTCGGTGGACTTCCGGGGATTCCCGGGCGCCAGTGGGCTGCGGGTGTTGCTGAGCACCCAACTCGCTGCCCTGATCGCCTGGTTGTGGGGGTACTTCCCCGGGCACCGGCTCGGATTCGCGGGCAGGCAGCCAGCAACGCTGATCCGCGACTGGGCCAGGATCTCCCGCACCGGCCGGTTCCGGCCCTCGGGTGCCGACATCGCCTATGAGGAGGGATTCGCGTCCATACGGCTGCCCGTGCTCGCCGTCTCGGTCTCCGGGGACACTCTCGCTCCACCCACGGCGGTGGACCGGCTGTGCGCCAAACTTCCCTCGGCCGTCGTGGAACGATGGCATTTCGAACCCGGCGGTGGGGGCCGGGTGGACCACGTGCGGTGGGCCCGCAAGGGGGCACCGATCGCGGCACGCATCCGCGCCTGGGCCGACGGGCTGTGATGCTCCGCTCCGGAGGACGGTGGGGAGTGGGTCGCCTGGCGAACTCGTTGGTGCTGTACGCGGACTCGGCCGGGGCGCTCCGGGCTCTGACGTCCGTCCGAGCCAGGCTTACAGAGGCCGAGCAGGCTCGGGCCGCCCGACTGCGTTCCGCTGACGACCGTGACGACTACCTCGCGGCGCACCTGCTCGTACGGGAGTGTGCCGCGAGGTGGAGTGGGGTGCCGGCGGAGCTTCTGACGCTCCGCCAGCTCTGCCCTGGGTGCGGCTCTTCGGGCCATGGCCGACCGTATATCGCGGAGCTTCCCGGGATCTCCGTGAGCCTCAGCCACACCCGCGGTTGTGTCGCCGCCGCGACCGGGCTCGGCCCGGTCGCCGTGGACACCGAGAATCACCGGCGCCGCACGCTGCCGGAGGCCTCGCAGCACGAAGTACTGACGGCCGCCGACCACGCGGCCGTCGCTGCGGACCCTCGCCCGGACCTGGCCCTCGCCTTACGGTGGACGTACAAGGAGTGCCTGGTGAAGCTCGGCGCAACCGACTGGGGTCGACTGCGGGAAGCCGGGACACCGCAGGCCCTCCGGCCGGACGGCATTCCGGTCCGTACCGACGGGAGGTGGGCCGTCCAATGGGCGAACGAACGGGAATCTGCCTGCGGGACTGCGGTGACCGCCGGCGTTCCGGCACTGCTTGGGCTTGAAGCCATGAAAGTGGTTGAATACGCTCCAACACATGAAACGAGCCGTATCGTTCAATCCTGCGACTCCCGATACCAACCAACTCGGCATCACCAAGCGAGAAGCCAATGGGACAAAAGAGAACTCTGAATCAGATATCAGACCAATCCGGCACCCATGTACGGGACTTGGACGCACGTGAGCGGATTCTCTCCGCGACACTGCGGATCCTGGCCCAGGACGGCTACTCGAAGCTGACCATCGGCGGAGTGGCGGCCGAGGCCCGCGTGGGCAAGGCCACGATCTACCGGTCCTGGCCCAACAAGCCAGCCCTCGTCCTCGATGCGGTACGCGAGGAGCTTCCCGCGATACCGACGGATGATGTCGGCGACAGCGAGGCCGAACTGATCGCGGTAGCCTACTCGCTCGCAGACCTGTACTGCTCACAGAAGATCCGCATGGCACTGCCGGCGCTGGTTGCAGATGTCGCGGACGACTCCGGACTCCGCCGCCTCCTCACAGAGAACCTGATCGAGGGCCGCAAGGCATCCTCATACGAGGTACTGTCGCGGGCCGTCGAACGTGGCACCCTCCCCGATAATACGGACATCTCGCTGGTCCTCGACGCATGGGCGGGAACCATGCTGTTCCGCAGCCTGTTCTTCGGGGAAAGCGTCGACGAGCAGACCGTCCGGCTAATGGTCGCCGCCGCGATCGCTTCCCCGCCCCGACTCCCCCCGAACTGACGCGCCCCTGCCAGACGGCTCCACCAACCCCGGTGCGGTGTTCCGACCAGCGGAAGGCTTCCGCGAGGTCGGCGGGGTTGGGGACGACCAGGGGGTGGCCGTTCATCCAGCGGGCCTGCGGGGCGGCTCCCGTCTCGGATTGGACGCGGCGGTGGTAGACGTTCTCGGTCCAGGCCGTGAAACAGCCGGTTCATCTCCAGCAGGCTGTCGATCTGCCGTCCCGCCTGACCGCCACCGGAGGCGATCTCGACGACGAACTCGCTGTTCACGGTGCGGAAGAACCGCTCGATCTTGCCCCGGCCCTGTGGGCGGCCCGGGGTGGAGTGCACGAGCTTGATGCCGAGTTTCGCGCAGGCCCTCAGCAGCCACGAGTCCACGAACGCGGAGCCGTTGTCGACGTAGATGTAGCGCGGGACACCCCGCGCGGCCAGAGCCGGCCGCAGGGCCAGGCCAGGCGGACAGTGTCCTCGGCGAACCCCCAGCGATGTCCCATCACGGCCCGCGAGTGATCGTCCACAAACGCGAACAGATACGTTTTGCGGCCGGCGACCATCGGTCCGTGCAGGGCGTCCCCGGTCCACAACTCATTCGGGGCATCGGCCTCGAACCGTCCGAACACCGCGGAGGCGGCGGGAGCCTTCAACGCGTCCAGGCCCTCGCGGACGATCATCCGCTGGATGGTGCGTTCATCGGGCGCCCAGCCCCGCTGAGCTCCGATGATCCGGCGGATCTGCGCCGCCGACCGCGACGGGTTCTCCCTCTTCAGCGCCGCCGCCAGGTCCAGGACCTCCTGCGGCGTGCGGGGGCGGGACTGGCGCGGCGAAGGGACCAGGGCCTCGAACCCGGCCCGTTTCCACTCGTAGATCCAGCGGTCCAGGGTCCACCGGGTGATCCGCACCGCCCGGCCGTCCGGGTCGACATGGGTCATGGACGCCAGCTCCCGTACCAGTGCGCCGCGCTGGCGCCGCGACAGCGTCGGGTCGGCCGCCTCCCTGATCATCGCCGACAACGGCGACATCCGCCCCAGGATCTATGGAGTGCTCCTCAACGGATCCGGGGCCGGCGGCAACACCACCGTCTTCCCCGACACCGAGGGCGGTCGGTGGGACGGCACAGCCAGCGCGGAGCGCGCGGTGGGCCCGTTCCGGTTCCTGCCGTCCGCGTGGGAAGGCACCGGCAAGGACGCAGGCGGCGACCGGGTAGCCGATCCACACAACGCCGACGACGCCGCGCTCGGCGCCGCCGTCTACCTCTGCGGCAACGGACGCGACCTGGCCAAGCGGACACAACTCAAGGCCCCAATCTTCCAGTACAACCGCTCCCATGAATACGTCGCCAACGTGCTGAACTGGATCGACCAGTACACGGCAGCCTCCCAAGGCCCCGACCTGACAGACGTGTCAAGGAAAGTCCGCACCGTGCTCGAGGCAACCCTGGCCCAGCAGGGCGTGCCGTACTCGTGGAGCGGCGGCAACGCCCACGGGGCGAGCACGGGTATCTGCTGCTCCCCCAGCGGGAAGAGCGGCGCGCACATCAAGGGCTTCGACTGTTCAGGCCTGGTCGTCTACACCTACGCGAAAGTCGGCATCCTGCCGCCGCGTACCGCAGCGCACAGGCCGGCGCCGGGCGGCGCATCCCCGCTGGTGCCGGTCCCGGAGGGCTCAAGCCAGGCGATCTCGTCTTCTACGCCGACGCTCCCGGCCGCGACGCGACGATCCATCACGTAGGGATATTCGTGGGCAACGGGCAGATGGTCAACGCCCCCAGGCCCGGCGCTGTGGTCCGCCTCGATGCGGTTCAGTCAACGCCATGCCGGGATACGCGGGAGGGGCCAGGCTTCTGTGACCGCATTCCCAGCACGCTCGCCGCGCCTGCTGCTGACCGTCTCCGCGGTTTTGGCGGTGGCCGGGGTGATTCTTCTGACGGTGCCCGATGGCAGCTCTCCTCCCGTAGGCCGGTCACAGGCCGACCAGCCCGCGCGGACCTCATCCACGGCTTCGATGCAGACGAGTGCGCCACAGATGCCGCCTCGCGGCGAGGGCGTGGCCGGCGACGCCGCAATCCAGCAGTCGTTGGAGACAGCCTGGCCCGCCGACCTTGCTGCCGCTGACGAGAGCCAGCTCGTCGCGGCGGGACGTGGCCTGCTGCGGGCGGATGCCACCGGGATCGGCCGCGCACATTGGCCTGCGGTCTTCCCCGCCTCCCGGCAGGACCTCGCGCCGGCGTTCGCCACCGCCCGTTTCCGGATCCAGGCCACCGTCGCCCGCCGGGCCGGTGGACCCGACACGGCGGTGGTGCACCTGGTCTGGGCAGGCAGCAACCGCGGCGGAACCTTCACCGACCGGCGCGTCACCGACTGGCACTTCATCCGCACCACCACACTGAAGGGGGCGTCCACGTGGACTCCGCAGCCCCGTATCTGACCAGCCAGGCCTCCGCATCGGCATCCGGCCAGGTGATCGGCCTCGTCTCGGGCATCGTTCACACCATCGGCTGGGTGATCACCTACCTGCAGGCCGAGGCCAAGGAACTCGACAACGAGATCCTCGCCCTGGTGCGGCGGCAGGCCCCCTGAGCTTCTCGGCTTGCTCGGAATCGGGCCGATCACCGCCGCCCAGATACTGGTCAGCTGGTCTCACCAGGGACGATTCCGTTCGGAAGCCGCCTTCGCCTCTTTCGCCGGTCCCTGCCTCGTCCGGGCTGACCAACCGACACCGTCTCAACCGCAGCGGCGACCGGCAGCTCAACCGGGCCATGCACACGATCACCCTGATCAGAATGCGACTCGATCCCTCTACAAAGACGTACGTCGCACGCAAGATCGCCGAGGGGAAGACCTCCCGTGACGCGCAGCGATGCCACAAGCGGGTCATCTGCCGCCAAATCTTCAAGATCCTTGAGCGCGCCGACCGGAACCGACTCAGCAACGTCGAAGAACTCGCTCAAGCGGCTTGACACGACACGACATAGCAGCCTCGGGGGCTCAGCGGTTGAGGTCGAAGATGCGGATGCTGTGCTCGTCGTAGAGGTCGGGAGTGACGGTGGCGACGAGTGCGCCTGTGTCCCACAGGGGGAGAGTCTTGGCCGCATGTACTGCCGCGGCGGCTCCCACCGGCGTGCCGGCTCGATGGAGTTGCGCGATGGCGAGGGTGGCCGGGTAGTCGAGGTCGATGGTGTGGAGAACTTCGAGTTGTCCGATGTGCTCGGCGGTGCCCGGGTTCTCGAGGTCGGCCTGGAGTACGGCCAGGACGGGTACCCATAGGCGCATCTCGGGTTCGAGGTTGGCGCGGTGGATGAGAGCGGAGACCTGCCGGTTGCCGGAGAGGGCGAGCAGAGTGGCGGTGTCCAGGATGAGGTGGTGCAGGATCACGCGACATCATCCTGTGCCGACCGGGTGAACGCCTTGCGCAGGCGGCGGCCCATTGCGGCGCTCTCCTCGTCCGTGACCTCCGTGGCGAAATGCTCCGCCAGGTAGGCGCGCGTGGCTTCGGCGCGCTCGCGCCGCTCTTCCGCAGTCAGGCTCGACTCCGCGAACTCCTTGACCAGGGAACCGATGGAGGTGCCGCGGGCCTCGGCAAGAACAGCAAGGCGGTCCCGCACGTCGGCGGAGACCCGGATCATCGCATCAGCCATGGACGGCAGTATACATCGGCGTATACGCAGGGGGCGTGGCGTTGCGGGTCCGGCAGGACGCCGCGAGCCGATCTTCCACGCCTACTGCGCGGATGTCGCCACCGGCGAGCCGTTCCCGCCAGCGTCTGGCACAGACTCCGTCTGCAGAGGGCTGACGACCACTACCGGGGCGTGGCGGCCCCCGATGCTCCCCGGCCTCGCCGTCGAGCCGTCGCAGCGCAGGCGGACGCTCGGGGTGCGGTCGAGGCAGAGCATCAACCTCGATCGGTGCGCCGGAAGACCTCTGAACTCGGCTGGACCTGCCGCGGAGGGAGCGGCCGCTGCCTCGGCCTGGACGTCGGCAGTACCACGCCGGTCGCCTATCCGCCCGGTAAGCCCAAAGCGGCGCGGGTATTTCACCGTGCGCTACCGGGTGCTCCCCTATGTCTTCTCTGCGTTCATCGGCTCGATCTTCCTGGGTGTGGCCATCCTGATCGTCACGAGGGGCTGATTCGCGGGGCTACACGGAAAAGGGCCCCGCTGGCCTCGGGCGGCCTGGAGGAGGTCCGTCTGGCGCGTCGTCGCGGTGATCCGCGACATCGCCTGACAGTGCACTCCCAGTCCCTCCCGGGCTGGAAGCCTCAACCCGTGTCCATCGCAGGGGTGGCTCCCGTCGGCTGTCAGGAGGATCTCGGCGTGGACGTCTCATGTGTGGCTGCCCAAGGTGCTATTTGTCGCCTTATGACGAGAAGTCCGCTGGCCAGTTGCCCTCCGTTCTGTGTCGTTGATGGGGGTGATGTCTTCCACAGGGGCGAGTGCGTCCCCGAAGAAGGCCAACTGGTCCACTTCGGAGAAGAGGCCGGCTTCGACATTCCCAATCCCTCGGGGGCGAGGATGGATGCGAACGCTGTGCACCTTGCGGTGCGGCTGGCCGCTCCGGTGGACGCCGATGGCCGCCCGGGGCCGACCGTCCTGGATTGCCAGGGCTGCAGGGGTGACTGGTTCCCGCTCTCCGACCTTGCCACCTTGGATGCGCTGTCCACCCAGCTGAGCGCCGCGCTGACTACGGTCCTGCGGGCACGGACGCACATCAGCCGCGAGCAGCCCGAGGTCCGGCGGGTCGGTGGCCCGTTCGAGATCGCTGTGATCGACGGGGTCAGTGGGAAGAAGCTGATGGACACCGTCGTACAGCGCGAAGCCCGGATCAGCGAGGGCGCCTACTGATCCGGGCATACGTCCCACGGACGGCGTCCGGGGACAGAACATCTAGAGCCATACGGTCGCTGAGGAAAACGGTTGGACCTCGTCAGCCGCCGGACTGCTGCCGCATCAGGGCACGGCACCGACATCCTCATCCGCGCCGACAGCGCCGGATCCGCGAAAGCCTTCCTCGCCCACTTCCGCGACCTGCGGAAACAAGGAATCCGTACCTTCTTCTCGGTCGGATACGCCGTCACCGAGCCGGTCCGCCGAGCTGTCCGGGCCATGCCCGACCGCCTCTGGCGTCCCGCCCTGGACCAGAACGGGACACTGCGGGAGGGCCCCGAGGTCGCCGAACTGACCGGCATGGTCCACCTGGACGGCTACCCGGCCAGCACCCGCATCATCATGCGCCGCGAGCGGCCGCACCCCGGCGCCCAGCTGCCCCTGTTCGACCAGGACGAGGGCCTGCGCCATCAGGTGTTCCTCACCGACACCCCCGTACGCCCAGGGCGGATCCGCCCAGTTCCTGGAGGTCCGCCACCGCGGGCATGCCACCGTCGAAGACCACATCCGGTGCGGCAAGACCACCGGTTTCGGCCGCTTCCCCTCCCGCCACTTCACCAGTGATCCCAGGCGAGATCGTTCCGTCGGCTCCCGCCCCGCTGCAGACGTCCGTCATGCCCGTGAACAGCGCCACGAACAACTCTCTGAACAGGGAGGACACCCCGGGGGACGATAGGACAACGGGGTTGGATGGTCCGGCGGCGGAAGGAATACGGGGAAAGGCTGGGCTTGATCCGCTTTGACGGACATCGGAGATCAGGGGCTTCGGCCCCGGAAGGATGATGTCCATCATGGAGAGCATGAGGAAGAAGAAGCCGCGTCCTCGCCGCTCGTTCACGCCGGAGTTAAAGGCCGAGATCGTCGAGCTCTGCCGGCGGGGTGACCGGTCGGTCAGGTCGCCAAGGACTTCGACCTGGCCGAGACCGCGGTACGGGACTGGGTCAGGCAGGCCGGGGTCGACTCGGGCGAACGAGATGGCCTGACCTGCAGCGAACACGAGGAGCTTGCCGCGCCGCGACGGGAGAACCGCCGGCTGTGGGAGGACGTGGCTGGCGTTGCGACGACCGATTGAGTCCAAGCAGTACACCGGCCATGAATTCACCTGCCTGGCTGCACCCTCGCCTCCCCACCCATCCGGTCGCACGGAACGGTGGCAGCCACCCGGGGGCCGGCGAGGGAAAACGAGAATCGCTCGAAGCAACAATGCGCAGCCCCTCTGGGCCGGCTCCAGCACCAGACTCATTACGGGCTCCAGGCCCACAGATCATCGGCGTCGGACGGGCAGCCACCACACCACCCCATTTTCACGGCTGCGCCGACGTCCGGTATGCCGGATACAGAAACTCGTTCGTCTTCTCGCCGACGTCCAGCTGGGCCAGGACCAGGCCGGTTCATGCTCCAGTGCGGCGAGCAGATGGATCTTGCGGCCCTTCGCCTTGACCGCGCCGCGCAGGCTCTTGCCGTCCACTGCCAGGCCGCGCAGCCCGGTCGCCTCCGGGCGACGGTCGGCGAGCCAGCTCCCGACAGCCAGGTCCAGCGCGTCGCCGTCGATGCGGGCCAGCAGTCGGCGGACCGTGGTCTCGGCAGGCAGAACCCGCCTGGGCAGAAGCGGATCGGGGTCGGCGCCGACCTGTTCCAGCACATGCCCAGGAGCATCGGCGATCCATTCGCCGACCGCCAGCAGCGAGGGCGCTCCGGCCAGCACCGCGCACGCGGTGAGAGCGAGTACGACGGCCAGGCGGTGGCGCACCCCGCGCGGGTCACGCGGGTCGGGCACCTCGGCCAGCCGCTCCAGCAGGCCCGGAACCTCCCCGGGTCCTACCAGCGGATTCTCGCGCAGTTGGTCAAGGGCGGGCGGGATCAGCGATGATGCGTCGGCAGGCACGGTCTTCCACTTGGATCACGGGGCGTAGAGAACTTCCATGATCCTGGAAGCCGTGCCTGTCACGTTCCGGGAACACCACCAAGCTGATAATTCGTCATAAACCGGGCGTGACGCGACTACGCCGAAGCCTTGCCCCCGAACCACCCACCAAGGTGGAGATCAGAGGCATTCACCCAATTGGGCAACGGGGTCATCGAAAGCTGGTACAACTTGCAGCGGCTGCACAGCAGCCTCGGATACCGCAGTCCGGTCGGCTACGAAGCCCGCCTCGCGGCCTGACCACCACACCGATGGTGTCCGTCAAAGCGGAACAAACTCAGGCTCACCCTGTTCCTTTCCGGCTACGTCTCCACCGGTCGTGACTCCGCACACCGCATCGCTAGGTGGATGGTCTGGCTGTGGAAGTCGCACCTGGGCATGGCAGGACGGCTCATTCTTGGCACCGCGCTCTTACTGGGCACCGTCGCTACCTTCGGATCTGCTTTGTCTATCGGACATGCTGCCAGCGTCACGGACGGCAGTACGGGAGCGGTGCAGATCGCGAAACTGATCGTCTGCGGCTTTCCTCAGCGTAGGCATTGCCGTGATCATCAGCATCCAGGCCAGGTCATCGCTGTCGAAGTCGTCGGGGTCGACCTCCTCAACCTGGATCCACCGAGCGGTGCCTGCGCGGTGCCAGCCCAACGAAGAAGACGTGCCCTGTGACCTGCGAGGATGGGAGTTCTCTACGCTTCCAGCCCGCAGCAAGACAAGGCACGTCGTAAGTGAAATCTTCCCATACCGTCGCAGCGACCTTCGCGGCGTTCGATGACCCGAATCTCCTCGCGTACGGTGGGCTGGCTCCGGCGGTCCGACTGGCCGAGCGGTGCGGCCTGCCGGACCTGGCTGTCACGAAGGTGCGGCTCAAGGGTGTTGCGAACGGGGCCGGGGCAGCGGTCGGCGCGAAGGTGATGTCGCTGGTGGCGGGGATGCTCGCCGGAGCGGACAGCATCGACGACACGGATGTGCTGCGGCACGGGGCGGTGGCCAGGGCATTCGACGGAGTTCGCGCCCCGTCGACGCTGGGCACGTTTCTGCGGGCGTTCTCCTGGGGTCACGTGCGTCAACTGGAGTCGGCGGCACGGGCGTTCACCTGCAACCTCGCCGGACACTGCAATCTGCTGCCCGGCGGCGACCAGGTGGTGCACCTGGACATCGACTCCAAGGTCAAGCAGGTCTACGGGGCGGCCAAGCAGGGCGCCGAGCACGGCTACACCAAGGTGAGGGGCCTGCACTTCCAGATCGTCACCGCCTCCACTCCGCTGGCCGCGCCGGTAATCGTGGCCACCCGCCTGCGCAAGGGCTCGGCCGGCTCCGCCAAGGGCGCGGCCTCGCTGATCGCCGAGGCGATCAAGGCGGTGCGGGCGATGGGCGCCACCGGCACGATCGTGGTCCGCGGCGACTCGGCGTTCTTCTCCCACAAGGTCGTCGCCGCCTGCCGCCGCGCAGGCGCGCGGTTCTCCTTCGCCGTCGCGCAGCGCAAGAAGATCCGGGAGCTGATCGCCACCGTTCCCGAGGACGCCTGGACGGCGATCAAGTACCCGAAGGCGATCTGGGACAAGGACGAGCAGCGGTGGATCTCGGACGCGGAGGTCGCCGAGGTCGAGTACACCGCGTTCACCGGCAAGGCCAAGCGCTACCACGCCACCGCCCGGCTGCTGGTCCGCCGGGTCAAGCGCCTGAACGACGCCCACGTCCTGGACGGTCAGGGTGAGTTGTTCACTGTCTGGCGGTTCCATGCGGTGTTCACCGACCAGGTGCTGCCGCTGGTCGAGGCAGAAGCCGATCACCGCCGCCACGCGATCGTCGAGCAGGTCTTCGCCGATCTTGAGGACTCGGCCCTGGGGCACCTGCCCTCGGGGAAGTTCACCGCGAACGCGGCCTGGCTGACCCTGGCAGCCCTCGCCCACAACCTCACCCGGGCGCTGGGCGCGCTCGCCTCGGCCTTCCACGCCCGGGCCCGCACCGGCACCATCCGCCGCCAACTCATCGCGGTTCCAGCCCGATTGGCAGCCGGAGCACGCACCCTGACCTGGCACCTGCCGCAGCACTGGCCCTGGCGAGAGGCCTTCAGCGACCTGTGGACGGCCGTCGGCCACCGCCTGCGAACCTGACCACCCGGACGCCTGCCCGCCCACGACCAAGGACCTCGGAGACCCCGCCACCGGGACGGCCACCCGGCGACCACTCCTGCCCGCCAGCAGGAACGCCCCCGAATCCGCTCCGAAAATCACAGAGCCGCACTCATCGAATACGGCCCTGTGGATCCAGGCTCAAAGAAGCGGTCGATGGTGGCGGAGATGATCTCGGCCTTGTCGTCGGTCACGGCTGGTCCCTTCGGTGGACATGCTGCCGGTCGGTGCGTGCGGGTGCCGATGCGCGGGGACACGGATGTCACCCCCATGGCTCGCAGGCCGTTCTCGCCACCACTCCCCGTGCCCCAGTGACAACACTGGCCCGCGAGCACCTCGACGTCCGGCTTCGTTCGCGAGATTCGACAGCGGTTGTTCATCGTCTCGGGAGGCACCCGGATCAGAGCGAGGCCGATGTTCACGAGAACGGACAGCACCCGACCGTCGGCACCCCAGTCGGGGAGCGCGAGTCTCGGAATCAGGGCTTCACACCGCCGCCGGAGCCGGTTCTGTGGGCCGTCTGCGGCAATGTGGCCCGCGCTCGCTTGCGCCTGCTGCCAGGGCACCCACACCACGCTGCACACTTGGTCTGGTCAAGACGCAGGTAGATGTCTGAGCAGCACCGAGGAGAACCGACCGATGGACAGAGCCGGACGTCCGGATCGTAGAACGCTGCTGACCGGCGGACTCGTGGGCGCCGCGGTCGCACTTGCGGGGTGCTCATCGACCAGGGCCGCCTCGCCGGCAGCCAGCCCTTCACCCCAACCGCGCATCACCACGCCCGCCGCGGCATTCGCGAGGCTGCTGGAAGGCAACAAGCGCTGGGTGAGCGGAGATCTCCAGCACCCCGACCGGGATCCGGACCGGCGTCAGTTCGTGGCCCAGGAGCAGCAGCCCTTCGGCGCGGTCCTCGCATGTATCGACTCCCGAGTGCCGCCTGAACTCCTCTTCGACACCGGCCTGGGTGACCTCTTCGTGATGCGCACGGGTGGGGAGGCGGTCGGCCCGGTGGTCACCGGGTCCGTCGAGTACGGGCCCATGACGAGTGGCACCCCCCTCATCATGGTCCTCGGGCATCAGCGCTGCGGCGCCGTCAAGGCGGCGTACGAGTCCCTTCGTGACGGCGAACCCCTGCCCGGCAACCTGCAGGCGATCGTCAAAGCCCTCCAACCGGCGTACGAGCAGGCAGTCCGGGAGGGCGGCGCCGATCCGGTCGAGACCATGGCCCGCGCTCAGGTCACCCTGACCGCGGCCGATCTGCGCTCCAACCAGGACCTGGAGCCCCTCGTGGGAAGGGGCGCCCTCGCCGTGGTCGGCGCCTACTACTGGCTCGACACCGGCAAGGTGGAGGTCCTGGCCGGCGCGCCCTCCTGACCGGCCGGAGGAGTCGAACGGGCGTTTTGAGGCCGGTGACGATCCTGCTGGCCAAATGTGGGGTTATGCGGCGAGTGTGAGGTCGAGTCGGGCGAGGTGGCTGGTGCGTGTGTGGTCGAGGGGTTGGCCGCTCCACCAGGCGTCGAGGCGGATCAGGTTGAGGGCGACTGCGGAATAGACGTGCTCAAGATGGGTCTTCCCGAGCCCGCGATAGCGGGTCCGGCGGTTGCCGGTGACCGCGGTGGCTTGTCGGATGGTCCCTTCGACGCCTGCCCGCAGGGCGTACTTCGCCTGCCACGTCTGGTCCTGCTGGCGGTGTGGTTCGCATCGATGAGTTCTTGCAGCGGCTGTGGCCGCAGGGTGAGCTGGCGGCCCCAGCGGGTGGCGTTGGTGCATTCGGCTCTGACCGGGCAGGGGCCGCAGTCAGCCTGGTCGAAGCGGACCACGATCACGTCGCGGTCCTTCTGCCTGGCCGGGCTCCAGAACCGGCTGGCGGCGCCCTGGGGGCAGGTGGCCTGGCGGGCGTCCCAGTCGATGGTGAAGGCTTCGCGCTGGTAGCCGGCTTTCTCGCGCTGCTGGCGGGAGGTACCGCCCTGCAGCGGTGTGACTAGCGCGACTGCGAATGTGGTCAGGGAGTCGACGACGAGTTCGGCGCTCGCGTAGCCGGAGTCCAGGTAGTGCTCGGCGGGCAGCAGGTCCCGGCCATCGAGGGCCTGATGGACGGGCTCGACCAGTTTCACGTCGGGCACGGTCGCGTCCGTGGTCGCGACATGCGTGATCACATTCGGGACGGGAGGGCGTGCCCGTCGGCCGGGTCGCGGAGCCTCGTCGTCGGGCCGGGGCAGTTGGCAGACCTCGCTGATGTGCAGCTTGTACCCGGTCCAGTGCAGATCGTCCTTGACTCCGTAGCGGGCGTCGAGATCGTACGGCGAGGTCAGACGCACTCTGCCGGGCGGGAGACCGTCCGTGTCCGCCTCCCGCCGCCTGACCACCTCCCGCCCAGTACCGTCGGTGGTGATCAGGTAGTTCTGCACGGTGATCTGCCGCAGCACCTGGACTGCGGGCAGTTGACGCAGCCAGGCTGGCGCGGCCGCCTGGTAGACCGCCCGCAGCAAGGCCACCGCGTCGCGGCCGTAGTCCAGGGCGAGCTGGTCCCGCTGGGTCTGGGAGCCGGGCGGACGCCAGGACTCATCGATCCGCCGCCCGTAGCGGCGGTTCCACTCACCGGTTGCCAGGGCCTGCGCCACCCAGTCGGGGGCCGCAGCGGACAGGGCCTCCAGCGTGGCCCGCACCGTCTCCCCGGCCAGCTCCAGCCGGTTCAACTCCCGCACCGCCGCCAGCACATGGGTGGAATCGGTACGCTGCTTGCCTCCTGCCTTGACCAGGCCCTTCTCCTTCAACGCGGCCAGCAGCAGATCCAGCACACGCTCCTCCAAGCCGTGCTCGACCACCCGGGTACGGAACTCCGACAGCACCGACGCATCGAAACCGACGTCCTCCAGCTCCAGACCCAGGCAGTACTTCCACGACAAGTCGATCCGGACTCTGTGCGCGGAGGCACGGTCGGTCAGGTTCTCCGCCTTCTGCAGCACGGTCACCATCGCGAGGCGCCCCGGCGACCAGCCACGCCGGCCCCTGCGGCCGAACGCCTCGGCGAACTCCGCATCCGCGAACAGCTCACCCAGCTCGTCCCGCACCCGCATCGCCAACGGCAGTGCCCCGCGTCCTGCCACGGCCCGTGCGACCCGCGCCGTCGCCTCGGGGACCTCGGGCCACTCCTCCGGCCGCAACGACACCACACCACCCCCGGCAACCGGGAACGACAAGACCGGCCACCACAGTGCCAACGCCATCCCCCGACCCCAGGACACGACATTTGGCCAGCAGGATCGGTGACGGACGACCGGACCGCTCCCCGAGGCACTGCCTCGAATCAGCCCACACTCGGTATCACAGGCAGAGTCGACTACGGCGATGGCGCGGTCGACCCGCCGCGCGTTCGATGTGGTCGTGCGGCAAGCCGTCGACGAGGCACTGACGGACGGGGACGGCGAAACCTTCCTGTTGGCTGTGCAAGTGCGCACGGATGCCGTCTCGAGACGACTTCGGATGTCACTGCGGCCCTTCGCCGGCGGGGTTGCTCGTCGCTGCCCGGTTGGCTGTCCAGGTGTTCGCGGTCCCGGCTGTACCGCTACCCGTGGTGAGGTCCTCGCAGTCGAACTGGACGCTGCTCTGCGACACATTGCCGGTGATCAGGTTGCCGCCCTTGTCTTCGATGAGGATGCCGTCGCGCCCGCTGTTGGTCACGGTGTTGCCCGAGATGGTGGAGTCCGTCAGTGAGTTCGGGCTCACGTCGATGCCATCCTGGGCAGCATCGCTGATGGTGTTGTCGCTGATCTGCACTTGGTCGCTCCCCTGGGGCAAGAAGGTGACCGTGAGCACCCCTCCGTCGCTTCCCTGGATGTCGTTCCGCAGGACCTGGAGGTTGTGGTTGTCGTCGCCGATGACGATCGCGGGGACGGTGGTGCCGACGGCCGTGTTGTCCGTCACCAGGCTGTCGTTCGAGCGGAAGATGAACACCATCGCGCGGTCCTGGTGCGAGACGTTGTTGTTGACGTCGACCCGCAGGGTGTTCTGGTACTTGTCGAGGATGATCGCGCCGTTCTGGTGCCCGAAGAACACGTTGTGGTGGATCAGCGCGTTGTCCAGGCCCGGGTCGGAGTAGACGCCGTTGCCGGCCGCGGGCTGGACCCCGAAGCCGGCGTTGTTCAGGCGGGTGCAGTTGTTCGCGACCTCGGGCTGCGTCGCGCCGCTCGCGTTGAAGTACACCCCCACGGGGTTGCCCTGGATCACGTTGCCCGTGATCACGTAGCCGGAGTGGCTGACGGGGGTGAAGATGCCGTAGCCGCCGAAAGGCGTGCCCTTCGCAGTCCGGCGGGAGAGTGGACTGGACCGTCAGCGTGAGATCCGGCTTGTTGACGTTGACGATTTCGTTGTACTGAGGTTGAACTCGCGATGACGGCTGGTCGTGACAGTTCGTGATCCCTGCGGTATGCCGGGTTCATGAGGTACGCGCAGGGAGGCGGGCTGACGCCGAAGGGGCAACAGGCCCGGGAACGGGTGCGGTTGGAGGCAGGCGCGCGGTTCGGGCGGGGTGAGAAGACCGCTGAGATCGCGGCCGGGTTACGGGTCGGCAAGCGGCAGGTAGAGAAGTGGCGCCGGTCCTGGCGCGAGGGCGGCCTGGACGCCCTGCGCTCCAAGGGGCCGATGTCGGTGGAGCGGCTCTCGCCCCGGCAGTGGGAGCGTCTGGAGCGGGAGCTGGCACGGGGACCGCTGGCGCACGGCTGGGACGAGGGCCAGGGCTGGACACTGGTGCGGATCAAGACGCTGATCGGGCGGATGTTCCACGTCGGCTACACCGTGCAGGGTGTGTGGAAACTGCTGCGGCGGCACGGATGGTCCGCGCAGGTGCCCGCTCACCGGGCGATCGAGCGGGACGACGAGGCGGTCGAGGTATGGAAGGACGAGGTGTGGCCGCGGGTAAAAGTGCCGCGGCGGACCTGGGCGCCTACATCTGCTTCGAGGACGAAGCGGGCCAGGGGCTGAGGCCGCCGAAGGGACGTACCTGGGCGCCGCGCGGCCAGACCCCGGTGATGCGGGTACGCGGCAGCAACCGGGGCCGGGCCTCGGTGGCCGGCGTCGTGTGCTTCAAGCCCGGTGCCCGGCCGCACTTCTTCTACCGGCTGCACGTCTGGCGCGGACGCAAGGGCGAGCGCAAGAGCTTCGCCTGGAGGGACTACCGCGAGCTGATCGTGCTCGCGCACCACCAGCTCGGCACCCCGATCGTGTGGGTGTGGGACAACCTGAATGTCCACCTGACCGGCGAGCTCGCGGACTTCATCGCGGAGAACGAAGAGTGGCTGAGGGTGTTCCAGCTGCCCTCCTACGCTCCCGACCTCAACCCGGCCGAGGGAGTGTGGTCGCTGCTCAAACGGTCGCTGGAGAACTTCGCCGCCGCCAACCTCGATCACCTCGTCCGCGTCATGAAGCGCAAGCTGAAGAAGATCCAGTACCGCCCGCACCTGCTTGACGGCTGCCTCGCCGAGACCGGCCTGTTCATCGAACCGCCATGACCAACCCGCCCGCTATCGCGAGTTCAACCTCAGCAGTGCGGTGCGGGACTTGAACCGTCTTGAGCTGGCAGGGGAGAGCGTGCGGGCGGCCCTGGAGGCCCTCGCGACTGCGGCGCCGTCGTGGCTGGCCGGCCGGATCGATGTGGCGGGGTTCGCCCAGCGGTACGGGCCCCGGGTGGATGGCTGGCGGATGCCGTCCTCGCAGACCAAGCGCGACCGCCTCGCCCAGGTCTTCGGTCAGGACGCCCTCGCTTTATGCCGGGCGGCCTGGGCCGCCGATACCCCGGTATGGATCCGTGAGATCGAGGCCGTGGGCCTGCTGCGGCAGGTCCTCGTGCAGACCTACACCATCCGCAGCGACACGCGGGGACGGCAGGTGATCAGGAAGCGGGACGCCGACGACGGCGTCCCGCCCGGCCAACTCCGCCTGGCCTCCCCCTACGACACCGACGCACGCTGGGCTGCCAAAGGCGAAGACCTGTTTTGGCTGGGCTACAAGGTCCACCTCACCGAAACATGCGGCACACTCCCCGAAGCCGAAGCCGAAGCCGAAGCCGAAGCGGTAGCAGGAGCAGGGGTGCAGCCGAATCTGATTACCGACGTGCACACGACCGACGCGACCGTGCCGGGTGTGAAGGCGACCGCGCCGATCCAGCGCAAGCTCGCCGGGCACGGCGTGAAGCCGGCCGAGCACTACCTCGATTCCGGCTACCCGTCGGCCGACCTGATCACCAAGGCCATGAAGGACGGTATCCGCATGGTCACCCCGGTCCTTCTGGACCACTCCGCGCAGGCCAAGGCCGCGGAAGGCTTCGCCAAGAACGCCTTCACCATCGACTGGAAGGCCCGCCAGGTCCGCTGCCCCGCCGGGAAGACCAGCTCCCACTGGAACCCCGTCAAACAGCACGGCAAGGACGCCATCGTCATCACCTTCAGCGTCCTGACCTGCCGCGACTGCCCCTTCCAACAGCAGTGCACCACCTCGAAACCCGGGCGCCGCATGCTCACCCTCAGACCCCAGGAACTTCACGAGAACCTCGCCCGGGCCCGCGCCGAGCAGCAGACCAACACCTGGAAGAACAAATACGCCCTGCGGGCAGGCGTCGAGGGCACCATCAACCAGGCCCTCGACATCACCGACATCCGCCAGGCCCGCTACCGTGGCCTGCCGAAAGTCCGCCTCCAGCACGCCTTCTCCGCCACCGCGATCAACGTGATCCGACTCGACGCGTACTGGACCGACAGCCCTCTCCGGCGCACCCGCTCCAGCCGACTCGAACGCCTCGCCTACCAGCTCACCGCGTGACCCGCCACGAATTGCGCAGCAGAGTCGCGGATCTCGTCACGACCGTGGGAGTGTCATGAATCAGGTGTGAGCCTCCACGAAGGAGTCACCTGATGAGTACGACGATGGATCACCGGATCGAGACCTCCGGCAGCGTGTCGCTTGCCGTGGCTGACAGCAGTGTTCAGGGTGCCGACGTGAAGTCGATGCCGGTGTCTCAGAACGGTCTGTCCAGCGAGCTGCTGGAGGAGCTGGCCGCGCTCGCGGCCGAGAAGGTCCGCGGGGAAGGGCTGCGGCTGATGGGCGAGGGCGGGCTGCTGCCCGAGCTGGCCCAGCACCTGATGCAGGCCGCCCTGGAAGCCGAAATGGACGAGCACCTGGCCACCGAGGCCGGCCGGAGCGGTGGGCGAGGGTCCCGCTCGGGCGGCAACATGCGCAACGGCTACCGGACCAAGAAGGTCATGACGGAGGTCGGTGCCGTGACGGTGCAGATCCCCAGAGACAGGCTGGGCACCTTCCGGCCCCGGATGCTGCCCGTGTACGCCCGCCGCACCGGCGCGCTGGACGATCTGGTGATCTCGCTGACCGCCAAGGGCCTGACCTCCGGCGAGATCGTCTCCCACCTCGCCCAGACCTACGGGATGACGACGACGAAGGAGACCATCTCCACGATCACCGACAGGCCCTGGAGTCGATGGCGGAGTGGCGCACCCGCCCGCTCGATCCGGTCGTCTTCATCGACGCCGTCCACGTCAAGATCAGGGATGGTCACGTCGCCAACCGGCCGATCTACGTGGCCGTTGCGGTCACCGCCGACGGCTACCGCGAGATCCTCGGCCTGTGGGCCGGGAACGGCGGGGAGGGCGCCAAGTACTGGCAGACCGTCCTGACCGGGATCAAGAACCGCGGCGTGAGCGCAAGGCCGCGGAGTTAAGCGCCGGGACCGTCCGTCAAGAGGGTCGTCTTCCATGCGTCGGCGAGTGTGTATGTCCCGTAGGCGATCTTCTTGAGCAGGCCCTCGGCGGCCCACTGGCTCATCTGGGTTGCGAAGCTCCTCGTGCTGTGGATACCCAGCGCGAGGGTGACTTCTCGTGGGCGCCAGGCGCGTTCGGGATCGGCAGCCATGAGATGGAAGACTCTGTTCCTGTTGCCGGCTCCCATGGGGCGGATGCCCGCGACTGCCTTGCGTAGGTCCTCAGGTTGCCTCTCCGGCGGTTCGGGTGGACATGCGGGTGCGGAGCGGAGAGCCACGGTCAGTGCGGTGATCTTCCTGCTCTGTCGTGGTCTGAGTTCGGCAGGTCTGGTGGGATATCGGTTGCGTCCCGCCTTCACGGCGCGTGCGCTGGTACGAAGGCGCCGTGGTGGAAGCAGCCCCATGAGCAGGGCCGTTCCGATCCGGCCGACCAGCAGGCTCTGTCCGGTGAGTTGGTCGTCGGCTCTGGCGAGGACGAGCTGGTCGCGGGCTGTCTCCAAGGCGATGGTGAAGCTGGCGCGGTCCGGGTCGGTCCCGGGGCGGGACTCCACGGCGTCGCCATGGCCGTCCGCAGGATCTGGTAGATGGTCAGCTGGGCCCACAGTTCCTGTTCCAGGCCCGCGGGATCCTGTGAGCGCAGCACGAGTCCGTGCTGCAGCGTGTACCGAAGCGCGTAATAGGCCGATTCGTGTTGTCGGGTAGGTGCGGCGCATTGCTGCGCCGCACCCCCCTCAGAACCGGACGGGCGGCGTTAACCGCATCCGGCTCAAGCAGGCCCTGAAGGCCCACGGGCAGCCAGAATGGCTGGTCAGCGTGGTTCACTGCCGCCGCGCCAGCGGTGGCAGTGAACGTGGGTGAGTCGGAAGGCGACGGGATCGTCGGACTGGCTTCCGTCCGCTTCGGCGGTGAGCGCGTTTGCGCGTACCGCCGTCCGGATCGCCCGCAGCCACTGCTCCCATTCCTGGGGGCTCTGCGGCTGCTGGTCGGCGTGCAGGAGAAGCGTTCCGCAGAGCGGGCACCGGCCGTGCTGTCCTTGGAGCAGACTCAGCAGGCGCGTGCTGAGCGGGGGCTTGTTCCTGCGTCGCCGCGAGGCCCAGTACTCGGTCAGCGCCGGGTCGTCCACGGACGCCCCTTTGACGACGAGTTGATGTCTGACGATCCTGGTCCAGGCGAATTTGGTGAGGTAGCGGCCGCTCTCGCGGTCACCGAACACCCACCGGTCCTGCCGGGACTCGTTGAACCGGCCGAAATACCGGGAGGTCACCCAGCCGTTCGGCTTGTTCGGGTGTGTGTGGCGGGCCCACTTGTAGACCAGCCTCCACACATGGTTGTCCAGCGAGGCGAACACCTCACTGGAGACCACTCCCCGAAAGTAGGCAGCCCAGCCCCGGATGATCGGGTTGAGCTTGGCGATCATCGCCGCCGCGTTCTGCCCCCGAAGGGCCAGCACCTCGGCGGCGAGCCGTGCCCGGATCCGTCGCACGGATGCCTTGCTCGGCTTGATCAGCAGCATGCCGTGGTAGCGGCGGACGGTGAAGCCCAGGAAGTCGCAGCCCTCGTCGAGGTGCGCGATGCGCGTCTTGTCCTCGTTGAAGGCCAGACCCCGGGGCCTGAGCCACCGGGCGAGCCGCTCCTTGACCTGTTGCGCCTCGTCACGACTGTGACAGAGCACCACCAGGTCGTCGGCGTACCTGACCAGAGTCGGCGAGCCGACTGCCAGTTCACCAGCCCGTGGGCCGGTGAGCCGGTAGTGGACTCCGGCAGCCTCTTCCATCCCGTGCAAGGCCACGTTCATCAGCGCCGGGGAGATGATCCCGCCTTGCGGAACCCCCTCCTCGGTCGGGGCGAGAACGCCGCGGTCGAGTACTCCCGCCTTGAGCCACTGCTCGACCAGCCCCCGGGCGGGGAACTGTCCGATCGAGGCCATGAGGCGGTCGTGATCGATGCGGTCGAACGCCGCTGCCAGGTCTGCGTCAAGGACCCACTGGCGCTTCGGGCTCTTGCCCTTGGCGGCCAGGAAGATCGCTCCGATCGCGTCGTGGCAGCCACGGCCGGGACGAAATCCATAGGATCTCGGCTCGAACCGTGCCTCCCACTCGGGTTCCAGCGCGTTCAGCGTCACGGCTTGAAGACACCGGTCGATGATCACGGGAATTCCGAGGCCGCGCTGACGGCCATTGGCCTTGGGGATATAGACCCGCCTGACGGGCAAGGGTCTCCACGGCGCTGCCCGGTGCTGCATCCAGTCGGCCAGTTCGGCCTTCCCCTGGGGCAGCAGGACAACCCGGCCGTCGATCCCTGCCGTCTTGCGGCCAGCGTTGATCTCCGTCACCCGCCGCACGCTCACCAGCGTGTTGGAGCGGGAGCGGAGCATTAGTTTCTGGAGATTGCGGACCTTCTTGAGGTCCCCTGCCTGCGATGCCGTGAAGATCCGCTGCCTCAGCCGCCGTACTTCGTTCTCCGCGCCCTGCCAGTCGATCGACTGCCAGTCGGTGATGTCGTCCTCAGGTCCGTTCGCCGTGACGGCACTGTCGTCCTGGACGGTGTCCGCCACGGGAGATGTTGTCGCCACGGTGTCCAACTTGCCCTTCGGTTTCAGCGTTGATGGTCATCCGGTCCTCACAGGCCCACCTGACCCACGTCAGCACCCTTGCGGGTCCGGGCTGAGCCCGTATCCGGCCGGTTATGCGAGGCGACCAGCGGAGGCGCTGGTCATCTGCCCCGGTTTCCCGCTGCCTTTCGGCGACCGGCGTTGGCTTCTTGGGTCATCCTGTGCCCGCTGGGGAGTTGGGCCTTCCTTACGGTCGGCTGACCGGACGCTGTCGCGTCCGGACCCCAGCGGGGTTTCCACGTTCCACACGAGTGAGATACGACCGGGGTGGGTGCCCCCTAAACTCCGGGACGGCGATGCTCTCCCGGCTGACGTTGGGTCTTCAGCCGGCGCCTGCCGCTTCTCAGCGACCAGTCCTGCACCCCGCTGGAGCAGTCCATCGGCGGGGCCCACGATCACGAAGCATCATCAGGGGTTCACTTGCGTTCACCCGTCCGGTCTTCCCCTTGCCTGTAATCCCCGGATGGCACGGGGGCCCTTGGGCTTCTCCTTCGAGCTCCACACCCCGCCGTTACCGGCGACGCATGTCGAAGTGGGGACGGGCCTTGAGCACTGGCCCGGAACTACGCTGTCGACATCAAGTCGATCCTCCGATCAGGTAGTTCACTCAATCTCGTGCGACTTCGTGTCGCACCCCACCGTTCGTGATAGAGCCCGACCAGGGTTTCGGCCGGATCGCGGCGGTGATCCAGCAGCGTGGTGGCGATGCGGTACTGCTCACAGAGCGTCTCTCCGGTCGCAGTGCTCATGGTGATCGTCGAGTCGATGACCCGCGGCTTGAGCGTGCCCATCCGTGTCAAGTACGAGCCGTCGGGTAGCACCGCCAAGATGGCCGGGCGACGTCGGGCGGTGATCCGGATGACGAACTGCGCGCCGGTGGCCGCCGTGTCGGACAGGAAGTCGTCCGCGTCGAAGCCGCGGTCGGCGAGGACGAGCATGGTGGCGTTCACCAACCGCAGCAGTCGGCGGGCGTACGCGGCCTCGTACTCATTCGTCGGCCCGAACTCGGCCCCGAGGAGCCCGCGGGTGCCGGTCTCGCACAGTGTCATCAGGCGCATCATGGGGTATCCGGCCCAGCCGAGTCGGGCCTGGACTTTGCCCAGCCAGGCCCGGTTCCGTTCGCAGTCGGGGACTTTGATGGCACTGCAGCCGTCGAAGGCGACGGTTCGCCAGCGTCGGTAGCAGGTGCCTGGGGTGGTGGGCTGCGCGATGGGGCCGGCGACCACGTCGAACAGTGCCTTCAGCGGAGCCGGCCCCAGGCGCCGTCGCAGACAACGAAGGGCCTTCTCGCTCGGCCGGCTTGCGTTCCGCCTCGCGAGTCCGGCCGTCAGCTTGTCCCATACCCGGAGATAGCCCAGCGCGGGGAACAGGGACAGGGCCAGGATGAAGTACACCCCGACGCGTGACGGAAGGAGACGCCGCCGACGCTCAAGGACCCGGCTCTCCTCCAGGACCGCATCGACGAGTTCAACGGGAAGATACCGAGTCAGGTCTCCCAAGTGGCCCGGCGCGAGAAGGAGTTCTTCTTCACGTCCATGGGATTCGGGCACGGTGGTGGCACACTGGCTGGTCAACGGGACCTCTTCGGCGAGTAGATCTTGGTCGATCCCTCACCTACCAGAGGTCCCGTTGCCACATCCGCCGCATACAGCGAGATCACCCTCTTGACGGACGGCCCCGGCGCTTAACTCCGCGGCCTTGGGCGTGAGCGACGTTCTCATGCTGGTCTGCGACGGGCTGAGTGCCCTGCCTGACGCGGTCAGCACCGTCTGGCCCCAGACCGTCGTGCAGACCTGCGTCGTCCATCTCATCCGCGCCAGCCTGCGCTACGCCTCCCGCCGCGACTGGGCCGAGGTCGCCCGCGACCTCAAGCCCGTCTACACCGCCGTCAACGAGGAAGAAGCCCGGCAACGACTCGCCGACTCCTGGCAGCGGGCCTGGAGCGAATTCGTGCCCTTCCTCGGCCTGCCCGACGCCATCCGCCAAGTCGTCTACACCACCAACGCCATCGAGTCCCTCAACGCCCGCTACCGGCGCGCGGCCCAGGCCTGCGGGCACTTCCCCAACGAGCAGGCCGCCCTCAAGCGCCTCTACCTGGCCACCCTCGCCCTCGACCCCACCGGCCGCGGCCGCCAGCGCTGGAACAACCGCTGGAAGTCCGCCCTCAACGAGTTCGACGTCCTCTTCGACGGCCGCCTTACCGCCGGACGGGTGTAGTCCGAACAGCCCACCGAACAACTCAGAGGGCGATAAGAGCCAGTTCCCCACGTTTGATGCTGATCCGCTCCACCCGGTGGCGGGCTGCCTGCCGCGGATTCCACGCGGAGGGCCTCATCGGCGGGCTTCGACCGCTGACTCCCCGCCTCTCTGGAGGGGGTTCTGTCCGGTAAGTCCGCCTGCGGGCTCTCCGACTGGCCACGCAAACCAGGGCTAGTTGGCTCTTATCGCCCTCTCATAGGCCAAACAGACGAATCACACCTAATTCCTGATAGACCCACGACCGTGTCCCTTCTCCCGGGTGGTGTGGCCGAGGGGGACCTGGTTCCAGGACAGCGACTTGAGGAAGTCGTGCAGCTTGGGATGGTTGTCATTCACGATCGCGGTGTAGGGGGCTTTCTTCTCCCCGACGAGGAACTGCGCGTGCGCGTGCCGGGTGTGCCGGGCGTCGAACGTGACGGTGCGGCCGGCAAGGTCGAGCGATGCGAGAAGCGGTTCGAACTCGCTGATCTCGCCCTTCTTCCCGGCGACCTGCCGATGGTTCAGCGTCGCGCGTTCGCCGTGGGGTGGCGGCTGACAGCAGGTGCACCGCCCTGGCCGCCGCGGTGCGCGAGCCGCGCAGGCTCTTGCCGTCGACGGCGACCGCACGCAGTCCTTCGTGCCGGCTGGGGCGGCTGCAGTGTGTCGCGAGCTGTGCTCCCACCGCCGCGTCCACTGCGTCGCCGTCCAGACGTGCCAGGAGCCGGCCGAGCGTGGTCGCCCGTGGTGCAGCCCGCAGTCCCAGGCGGTGACGGACCTCGTCGGGCAGGTAGGCGGCATGCCGCGCGACGGCGGCGAGGGTGGTGGCGCCGGCGAGTACGGCGATCGTGCACAGCGCGAGGATCGGGCCGCGCTGGCGACGGCGGCCCTGTCGACGGCGCGGATCAGGCAGCACGTCGAGGACGTCGGCGAGGTCCGGCAGGCGGTCGGGATCGTGTCTCCGCCGGGTAGCGGTGGCCCTTGTGCGACGGCGACGTGATCTCCACGACAGGCCCCTCCCCACCACGACCAACACGAAGATCATCTCACCCACCGGTCAAGGTGACAGCACCTCGCCAAGACCACCCGAGCCATCCGCGACGAACCAGGGTGAGCACTCCCGAACCTGGGCGTATCTCCAACAGCTCGGATCCTTAATTAAGGAACTTGATCAAGGCCCTGCCCAGCAGACCACGTGGACGCGGTCGGGAAAAGCCGAAGACGAAGCAAGATCGTGTTACGAGTTCTACGGCAACACCGTTGCGTTTGGTCTTTGAGTTGTAAGTCAAGTCCTGCTGAACAGCGCAACGGGACCACCTGATAGATCAACGATCGGCGAAGAGAGTCGATCAAGGTCAGGGGTCCCGTTGCAGGAGAAGTCTGTCATCACGTCCACGATCGAGACAGCCCGGGGTGTGTTCGCGCCGGGTCATCTGGGGGAGTTGACCCAGGTCGTGGACTTCGCGCTGGTGGACGCGGTGCTGGAGGAGACCGGCCGGCGCGAGAAGCGCCTGCGGCTGCTGCCTTCTCGGGTGGTGGTGTACTTCGTGCTCGCTCTCGCGCTGTTCGAACACCGCTCGTACCGCACGGTGTGGTCCCAACTGACTGCCGCCCTGACCCCGCTGGCCCTGGTGCGTCCTGCGGTCTCCTCGCTGACGCGGGCCAGGCGCAGGGTGGGGGCCGCACCTCTGCGGCGTCTGTTCGAGACGCTTGCCGGGCCCGTCGCCCGCCCCGGGCAGGAGGGGTCCTTCTGGCGGGGCCTGCGCACGGTGGCCGTCGACGGGACCCTGCTGCACACCCCCGACGACGAGACGCTCACCTGGCACTACCCCAAACGGGCCGGGGAGGGTCTGGAGTTCGGCTATCCGCTCCTGCGGCTGCTGACCCTGGTCGAGTGCGGCACCCGCGCGCTCATAGCCGCCGCCTTTGGACCGGAGTCCCAGGGCGAACTCCACTACGCCAAGCGGCTTCTGACCTCCCTGGACGAGACAATGCTCCTACTCGCCGACACGGCCTTCGATGGCAACGAGTTCCTTGATGCCGTCCATCAGAGCGGGGCCCGGTTCCTGGTGCGCTCCGGGGCCCGCCGCGTCCCCACCCCCGCCGAGCACCTGGGCGACGGCTCCTATATCGCCCGCATCGGCTACGGCGTCCTGCCGGTGCGCATAATCGAGGCGACCCTCACCGTCACCCTGGCCGATGGCACCGTCCGCACCGAGCAGTGGCGGCTGATTACCAATCTGCTGGACCCCGTCCGTTATCCGTCCGCCGAGCTCGTTGAGCTCTATCACCGCAGGTGGCAGGCGGAAACCACGTATTTTTCGATCAACCTCGATCTGTCAGCGGTGATCGCTGCCGGGTAGCGTCTTCGGCTCGCCCTGTTTGTCCCGCGTATTGGCGGGTGGGGCCGTCGCGTGTCGCTGCGGCTGCGCCGGGTTCCACGGTCCCGGTGGTGGTGCCGGTCTCTCCTTCCTGGTCTTCGTCGGGGCGGGGTCCGCGCGTCAGGTGACGGCGGAGAGCTCGGTCAGACGCCGCCAGGCCGTGGCGAATGCCCTGGCCCAGGGCCAGTCGGCAGGGAGGCGGAGGTGCCGGCGGCGGGCGTGGTGGGCGAGGCGGGCGGGCAGGTGGTAGATCCGAAAGCGCATGGTGTCGGGTTCGGCGTCGGCGAGGCCGTCCTGGTCGTGGAGGGCCAGGAGACGGAGCCAGGCGTCGAGGTCGGCCGCGAGGTTCGCGGTCAGCATCCAACTCGTGTTGTTCTGCCAGGATTTCGAGGGCAGGTTGTGCAAGCCCATGGCCTTGTTCGTGCGCACGCGGTCTTCGACCACGGCATGGTGGCGGTGCACGGCGTCCAGCCACTGGATCTGGTGGGAGCCGACGACCCGGGTCATCTTGTTGATGTTCGTGGCGATGACCGAGTACTTCCAGCCGGTCTTCTTCTCGAAGTCGGTCAGGTTCGCCAGGTGGCGGCTGGAGGGTCTGACCCGGCGGACGATCAGCCGCAGGCCCCGGCTCCAGCCCTCGTGTCCGTTCAGTCCGCTCAACTCGGCGACGAAGTAGCCCTCCTGGACGCTGCCGTCCTGGTTGAGGGATGCCTCCCACGCTGCCTCGGGCAGTTTCGCGATGGCCTGCTCGTCGGCCTCGGTGATGGTCCAGCCGGTGGTGAAGCGGACCGTGCGCCGACGCGTGTTCAAGCCGAGGAGATGTTCGTGCAGGCCGTGGGTCGCGCCGGCCCCGTCGACCCGCACGAGGATCTTCGCGCGCGAGGAGCCCGGGATCTGGGCGAGCGCATCGGCGAGCACCGCCTTGTGGTCGGCGACCGTGTTCGAGCCCGCGTTGCCGCTCCGCAGCAGCATCGCCAGACACTCGCCGGTGTTCGCGCACCACGCGGCCAGAGGATGAAACCCGAAGCTCTTCTTCCAGGTCGCCGCCGCGCCCTCTTTCTTCGAGGCGGCCGTGATGATCGTTGCGTCCATATCGACGATCACCCAGTGGTGCAGGCGTTTCCCGGCGATGGTCAGCCAGGGAAATCCGCCGGGCCGCAGCGCCAGCCACGACCACACCGTACGGCGGATCCGCGCCCGGGCCCGGTTGATCGCCGCGATCCGGTCGGCGTCACACAGGTTCAGGGTGCGGTGCACCGTGGAGTCCGAGACGCCCGGGCCCATCACCCGCTCATGGTGCCAGGCGAGCTGTCCGGCCTCGGCCACACTGCGGGCGCCGAGCGCGATCGATATCGCCAGGTGGACGAGGACCACTGCCCGGTCCCGCCAGCCCGGACCGCCGGTCGGGAACACCCCGGACAGGGCCCCGGTCAGCCCCGACCGGTCCGCAAGGCGCCGCAGCAACACCACCCCGGCATGCCCGACCAAACCTTTCCCGTCAGCCCTCACGACCAGGCCCCGGTCCCACCCTGTACGCTCGCTCACCAGAAAGGTGTCCTGACTCCTGCACCCGATGCTTCCTCGACAGTCGCATCCTCGCAGTTCAGGGCACCTTTTCTGCTACCGGGCCGTCAGATCATCGAATTCCGCTGACTGTTCAGGGTCAAGGCCACGATGCTCGACGGCCGTGTCCTGCGCTCCCGCAGCACCGACGGCCTCGACCAGGAGGTCTACGCCCTGCTCACCGCCTACCAGGCTCTGATCCGCGCCGGCGACGACGCCCTGACCAGGCGGCCGGAAGTACCCAGGGAACGGATCAGTTTCACCGTCCTGCTGGCCGCCGCAACCGACACCGTCACCGCCGGCCATGGAATCTTCCCCGGCACCCCCATCGACCTGGTCGGCACGATCGGCCACGCCGCCCTGAGCGACCTCCTGCCCGCCCACCGACGGCAACGAGTGAAGGCCCGCACCCGCAAGAACCCCACCAGCAAGTACGGACCGAACGCCGGACAGCACCCCCAGAAGGCCCAGAACTACACCGTCCACACCACCGTCGCGTTCTTCGCCCATGGCCTCAACAGCCGCTCACGGCGCTAACGCAACGGTGTTGAGTTCTACGGTTTTTCCATGATGGCTTGAATTTCTTGGAACGGGTAGACCGATACATGGAAGCTCCCCTGGAACGGGGTGGTCAGGATAACAATGACCGCGACAATGCTGGCCAGGCTCAAGGATATTATTCCTGAAATTATCCCGTGAAATATTCGGGATTTTATGGGCATGAACCAGATGAGTGAGGTCATGATGATGACCCCAAGCCCCAGGACGAACCAGAGGGGCCCAGGTAGGGTACGTTGGGAGTAGAAAATGCGCTCTCTTCGACTCGACAGGAAATCTCCATAAGACGCGAAAAGGTCTTGCTGGATATTCGATCCCCGCCCCGTTGTCGGCTCGTATCCGCCGATGGCGCGCCCGATTTCTCGCGCTTGTGGTGAGCATGGATACAAAACGCTCTTACCCTCGACCATGGCCGGCCACTCGACATCTATGACGCATTTCACGTACACCTCGACACTATCTGCCACATCCGCAGAAGCGGGTTCTGGCAGACTCTCAGATATTCCATGTATGGAGATGAGTTCTGCAGCTTCCTGCTGGGTCGTGGACAATGCGGCCGAATATTGGTCGTAGGCAACCACCGTAATTAGCGCCATGAGGAGCCCGAAGAGTACAAAGCAGCCGTTGAGGATGAACTCCACAGTCTCCCGCAGATGAGGCTCATTCATCATCCTCGGATGGATTCCCCTCATGAGGGCCGTCCCCGCGGACGCAACAAGGATCGCGGCGGCCAATATGACAGCCCAGAGTGCCCAGTCCGGAATTTGTGTGATGTTCGGGAATTTCAAGGAACTATCGAGGTTCATCGCCATGCAGGACTCCGGATCTCGTTCCAAACGCGGCGTTATGCGATGGACTTATCCGCACAGGGGATTCAGGGCCGGGTATAGATGGGAATCCAGCGTCTGCGCCTGCAGGGGATCCGAACCCCATGCGGTCGTCTCTCATTGAACCCGGCTCATCACACTGCGCAACTCGGCGATTTAGTCGAGTCCGAGCACGAGCCGCAGCTCTCCAGAGCAGCCCCGGCTGCAGGGCCCCAAAACCGTGCCCGGCGTCGGGCTTCGCTGCCGATGTCGAACGAGTCGAGCGGCGCTTCGCCGTCCGCGTCCAAGCGGCGCCTCGGCAGGCGAGCGGCTGTTCCACCCTAAAGGTCCAAGGTCTTGCCCCCGGGGAGCTACCTGGTTCCCTCAGCGTTCGGACATCTGGGCGATGGGCAACAGCCCTGGCCTCCCCCGCCCGTCGTGGTTGCGTACCGCAGGTGATCGAAGTGCCGTTGCCGTCCCCCACCCCGCAGGTCAGGTTTTGGTCACGGAGCAGCCACACCCAAATCGGCTGGGAACCAAACCGAGTGAAGAGAGCTCGTCGTCCCTCGGGCGAGTCGCAGCTTGTCGGGCACCTAACGGCAGGTTTCCTCAGACGTGAGGCTGGCCTGGGACAGCGCCAGGAGACAGCTTGATCGTGATGCCGGTCCCACGCGCGATCCTCGATTAGTAGCCCGTCGGTGTGAAGGCGAGCCGGGTGCCCTCGGCAACGTCCGGAAAGGTAGTATCCAACGGCGTACCGCCGAGGCCCGAGGTGAACCGGTCGAGGGCTCAGTCCTGTAGAAGGCAAGCAACTTCAACCGCTTCTCTGCCGCGGGACACGTTCCGTCATACGCATCCCGCACATGGGCCCGTGACCGAATAATCACCCAGGGGGGTCGCCTCGAATGTCGCAACGCGCTTAGCGGGGCTTACGCTAAATATTCGAATCAAGTATTTTCACTGCAAGCAGCCAATTGGCTGTGGTCGCCATGAACCGGAATTTTTGCCAGAGAACGCCCACACCGACCAATGGTGAGTGACGGCGAAACCGCTACTGAACTTGAATTCGTGATGCTGAGGTTGAAAGGGTGGGGTGACAGGCGTGGTGGGCGGGCAGGAGATGGATGTACGTGCCGGGTCAAGACAGCACGTTCACGGGGGCGGCACTCACACAGGCCGCCATCGCATCCCAGTTCGGGATGGCGTCCCGCCGGGTGGTGCAGCCGATCAACGGACCGGAACTCGCAGGTCACGCCGGGCGCTTCGACCGGCTGGGGCACTCCCGGCGTCTGACCGGGTACTTTCGCGTGATGCGCTGACGGGGGAGATCGTCGCGAGCCAGGTACCGGAGGGCGGAGCGTGTGATCGCTTGCACCACCTCGCGGGACGCGACCCAGTTCGGTACTGTCGCGACATGGCTGACGACCCTGCTGGTGACGGTGTTCGCCTACTCCTCGATCGTCGGTAGCTACTCCTACGCGGAGGTGAACCTGTCGCTCTTCCACGCGGGGAAGGTCGCACGGACTTCCTTCCGACTGAGCACACTCGCGGCGGTCGGGATCGGTTCGATCCTGGCCCTCGACGTGGTCTGGGAATTCGTAGATGTCACCATGGCGGTGATGAGACTGGTCAACCTGGTGGCCATCGGTTTGCTGGGTCTTCGAATTTAGTGGGGGTGCGCCTGCCGTCGGCTCCGGCGGGTGGTCGCACAGCGTGAGCGTAGGCGCTGGTTGGCGCGGTTGCGGAAGCCGAAGGCGTTACGCGCTTCGAGCTTGATGAGGCGGTTGTTGCCTTCGGAGGCGGCGTTGGTGATGCCGGTGGTCAGGTAGGTCTCGATGCCGTCCCACCACTGCTCGATGGTCTCGGCGAGGGTGAGGAGTTCGTGCAGGTGGGCGTGGTCGGCGACGTGGGTGAAGAAGCGGTGGCGGGCGGCGGAGATCGCGGAGCGGTCGGGGGCGTGGTGGGTGCGGCTGACGGCCAGGCCGAGGAGGTCGCGCAGGAGTTCCTTGGCCTGCCAGGCCGCGTGGATCTGCCGGCCGTAGGTGCCCATGTACTCCAACTCGGTCTTCAGGAGGAGGCGTTGGTCTTCGGTGAGGTCTTCTTTGTTGCGGCGCAGGAGTTTGCGGACGGTGTAGATGCCGTCGCCCTTGCGGGCCCGGCGGCCGTGCTGCCGCCAGGTGAGGCGTCGGCGCAGGTCGGCGAGGTGGCGCTGGGCGAGTTGCACGATGTGGAAGCAGTCGACGACCACGGTCGCGTGCGGCAGGGCACGGTGGACGGCGGCGCGGAAGGTGGAACACAGGTCGATGGCGACGTAGCGCACCTGTGCCCGCCAGGATGCGGGCTGGGAGCTGAGCCAGTCGGCGACCGAGGTGGCGTTGCGGCCTTCGACCTGCCCGAACAGTCCTTGCCCGCCGATCACGTCGACGAAGCCGATGTGCCAGGCGTCCGCGACCAGTTCCCACTTCTGCGTGGCCGGGTTCTGGGCCCAGACCGGCTTGCCCCGCCGGGTCTCGTCGATCCCGACCGCCTCGGTCGCGGGCGGCGTCTCGGGCAGGACCGTCGCGGCGTAGTCCTCGAAGCATCGCTGCACGATGGGCCAGCTCAAGGACAGGTCGCGGCCGGCCTGCACGACGGTGCGGGATCCGTCGCAGACCGCGGCCCCCGCCGCCCGGCGCAGGGCGGTGGTGGTGCGCATCCCGGCGGGCACCGCGTGGATCGCCTCGGTGAACGAGCCGCGCTCGCACGCGGGCTCGGCGCAGTACCAGCGTGCCTTGCGCCACCGGATACTCACAGGGCGTCCACCGCAGGGCAGGTGCCGGGGCCGGGTGGTGCGGTAGTCCTTCAGCCGGGTGGCGAAGACCCCGCACGAGGGGCAGGCCCGGGCGGAGTCCTCGCTCGTGACCACGTACACCGTCGAACCGCCCGCCCCGTCGTCCTTGACCTGCGTCACACTCACCCCCTCCAGCCCCAGAAGTCGCGTTGCCGCTTCGTTGATGCCGGTATCGTCGCTGTTCAAGCCCGTGGGGTTTCATGATCGGTTGCCTAGACAACAACCATGATCACGAAGGCCCGCGGGCTCCTTGCGTCCAGGGCGCCCGCACCCCAACCACCTCACACAGCGTGACCGGCGAGCGCGCCCGTCACCGCCGCACCCCCCACTAAATTCGAAGACCCACAATGGCGGCAGGAACTTCGCCGTCTCTCTGTCGGTGACCCACAGGACCCCGGCTATCGCCGACTGCGCTATTCACGCTATGCCGACGATCACCTCCTGGGATTCATCGGACCGAAAGCCGAAGCCGAAGCTATCAAGGATCAGCTGTCGACGTTCCTGCGTGACCAACTCAACCTGGAACTCTCGCCGGAGAAAACTCTGATCACCCACGCCCGTACCCGGGCCGCCCGATACCTCGGCTACGAGATCATAACCCAGGGAAGTAACAGCAAGATTGTCCGTGGCCAGCGCGCCGTGAACGGAAAGATCGGGCTGCGTGTTCCCCTCGATGTGATCGCGGCAAAACGCACCCGCTACCGGAAACACGGCAAGCCGTGGCACCGGTCGGCCATTCAGAACCTTGACGACTACGACATCGTCAAGACGTTCGCAGCCGAATACCGGGGTGCTGTCCAGTACTGAGGTTGAACTCGCGATGACGGCTGGTCGTGACAGTTCGTGATCCCTGCGGTATGCCGGGTTCATGAGGTACGCGCAGGGAGGCGGGCTGACGCCGAAGGGGCAACAGGCCCGGGAACGGGTGCGGTTGGAGGCAGGCGCGCGGTTCGGGCGGGGTGAGAAGACCGCTGAGATCGCGGCCGGGTTACGGGTCGGCAAGCGGCAGGTAGAGAAGTGGCGCCGGTCCTGGCGCGAGGGCGGCCTGGACGCCCTGCGCTCCAAGGGGCCGATGTCGGTGGAGCGGCTCTCGCCCCGGCAGTGGGAGCGTTTGGAGCGGGAGCTGGCACGGGGACCGCTGGCGCACGGCTGGGACGAGGGCCAGGGCTGGACACTGGTGCGGATCAAGACGCTGATCGGGCGGATGTTCCACGTCGGCTACACCGTGCAGGGTGTGTGGAAACTGCTGCGGCGGCACGGATGGTCCGCGCAGGTGCCCGCTCACCGGGCGATCGAGCGGGACGACGAGGCGGTCGAGGTATGGAAGGACGAGGTGTGGCCGCGGGTAAAAGTGCCGCGGCGGACCTGGGCGCCTACATCTGCTTCGAGGACGAAGCGGGCCAGGGGCTGAGGTCGCCGAAGGGACGTACCTGGGCGCCGCGCGGCCAGACCCCGGTGATGCGGGTACGCGGCAGCAACCGGGGCCGGGCCTCGGTGGCCGGCGTCGTGTGCTTCAAGCCCGGTGCCCGGCCGCACTTCTTCTACCGGCTGCACGTCTGGCGCGGACGCAAGGGCGAGCGCAAGAGCTTCGCCTGGAGGGACTACCGCGAGCTGATCGTGCTCGCGCACCACCAGCTCGGCACCCCGATCGTGTGGGTGTGGGACAACCTGAATGTCCACCTGACCGGCGAGCTCGCGGACTTCATCGCGGAGAACGAAGAGTGGCTGAGGGTGTTCCAGCTGCCCTCCTACGCTCCCGACCTCAACCCGGCCGAGGGAGTGTGGTCGCTGCTCAAACGGTCGCTGGAGAACTTCGCCGCCGCCAACCTCGATCACCTCGTCCGCGTCATGAAGCGCAAGCTGAAGAAGATCCAGTACCGCCCGCACCTGCTTGACGGCTGCCTCGCCGAGACCGGCCTGTTCATCGAACCGCCATGACCAACCCGCCCGCTATCGCGAGTTCAACCTCAGCAACCGCAACCCAGAAAAGCGCGGCTTCCACGTCGTGAAAAGACGCTGGGTAGTGGAGCGGAGTATCGGCTGGATCATGATGCACCGCCGCCTCGCCCGCGACTACGAGACCCTCGCCACCAGCTCCGAGGCCATGATCCACATCGCCTCCATCGACAACCTCACCAAGCGCATAACGGACGAGACCACACCAACCTGGCGAGGAACCTACTAGGGCATACAGGGCAATACGCCTAGATCAAATGCCCTCTCAGAAGAGAGGCGGCCGTTTCTACACGCGGTAGGCAAGCACTCCGATCATGCCGGCTTGCTCGTGATAGGCATTGTGGCAATGCGTGACCCAGCGGCCGGGGTTGTCGGTGTCGAAGTAGCAATTGACAGTCTGGCCAGGGAGGACGATCACGGTGTCCTTGCGCGGGCCGGAGAGATCCCCGACGAAGAATGAATGGCCATGGAAGTGCATAGGATGCCACATGCCGGTCTTGTTGGTGTAGCTGATACTCACGCGCCGACCCTCCGTCAGGCCGGCCAGGGGAACCCGGGGATCGTATTTCTTCCCGTCCAGTGCCCATACATACGGGTCCATCTGGCCCGTCAAGGAGAGCCGGACGGTCTGATCGGCCTTCTGATCGTCAAGTCTCACGGCAGGCGTCGATTTGAGGTCGGACAGGTTTCCCCCTCCCACGAGTTTTCCATCCAGTTCGGCAGGGCGGGCTGAAGGTTTGGGCGCCTCCCCCGCGCCGGTTCTGACGAGAGAGAACGCTGACGCTCCCTTTCCTTCCGCAAGGGCAACGAGTGGAAATACTCCGTCCTTCAGAGTGACGAGGACGTCGTACCGTTCACCCATACCCAGGAGAATGCGGTCTGCATCCACCGGCTCGATGGGACTTCCGTCGGTGTGAGTCACCGTCATCCTGTGCCCGCCGAGGGCAACGAGGAAAGCGGTATCGGCGCCCGCATTGATGAGTCGGATCCTGGCACGCCGGCCAGGCTTGGAGGTGAACACCACCGGTGCGGACGGAACTCTCCCGTTAATCAGATAATAGGGGTAGTTCAAGTCGCCGGGATCTCCCCCCAGAAGCCGGCTATTCGCATCCGAGGGAAGCGTCACAGCCTCCACCAGGGCCTGCTGTTCTCCCTTGGTCGCCATGCCTCGTTTCAATTGAGCGTACACGCTCTCGGGTGTAAGACCGTCGACACCGTCGATCCAGTCGTCGAGTACCACGGTCCAGTCTTCATCGTACGACTGTGGTTCGTCCGGGTCCTCGATGATCAGCGGTCCGTACAGGCCATGGTCGAACTGAAGGCCTTCGTGGGGATGGTAGTAGTAGGTTCCCGGCGTGGTCACTACATACTCGTAAAGAAACGATTTCCCCATCTCGATTGGGTCCTGCGTCACATAAGGGACCCCGTCCATGTTGTTTCTGATGTCCAGGCCATGCCAATGTACGGTGGTGGGTGCCGGCAGACGATTAGACACGTCGGCCCGTACGGTGTCGCCGCGCTGCAGTCTCATTTCCCGTCCCGGAACTCTGCCTTCATAGCTCCAGGCGTTCACGACGACGCCTCCTAGGTCCACGGGCCCGACGGTGGCAATCATGGGAAACCGGTAGAACTTCCCGTTCCTGTGGCGCGCCTGATCGACTTTCTGAACCTGGGGTCCGTCCGGCTGGACATAGTTCGTGGCCGACGGTGATGCGCCACCCTCGCCCGGCTTGCCGCTCTGCGCACACCCCGCCAGGATGGACAATCCAGCTGCACTCAAACCAGCCTTGAGCAGAGGCCTTCTGCCGACAGGCTCCATCAGGGCATTTCCTTCCCTCTCGGGACAACCGGGGCATCGTCATGCTACTCGGTCGGATGGTGTTCCGCGTGTGAAGCCAGGGCTCGGGCGAGTTCCGGGGGTGGGCGGTTGGTTGGGCCGTGACCGGTTGGGGTGCAGAGCAGAGCAGGCACGGACTTCGTGATCATTGGGGTGTCGAAGCTCAACGATCATGAGGTGGCCCGTGCCTGCCGCTGCATCCTCTCTCATCCCGCCGGCGTTGGTGAGGCTGGGTCCGCTGGATCTCGGCCAAGTCGCCGACCTGCGGCCTTTCCTGGAGTTGGCGCCCGGCCCGCGTGCGAGGCAGGGCCGCTGGTACTCGCTGACCGCGATCCTCCTCGTCTGTGCCTGTGCGGCGGTGCCGGGAGCGAGGAGCGTCGACGAGATCGCCGAGTGGGCCCAGCAGGCCTCGGACACCGTGCTGACGGCCGTCGGTGTCCGACGGCATCCGCTGCGGTGGCGTCGTTCTCCCTCGCGGACCACGATCGGCCGCGTCCTGGCGGCCGTCGACGGTGACGCCCTGGACTGAGGCGTCCCCTCCGAGTAGCCGAGGGGATTCTCACCCAATGCCAGGAACTTACGCGGCACGGGGCTCTGCGGCGGGGCGGGGTGGATCTTGCTGTTCAGCTTCGGGGGGAACCTGCGTGTCGGCCGTTTCCGGTGTGGTGATGGTGAGGTCGCCGACGGTACTGGGCGGGAGGTGGTCAGGCGGCGGGAGGCGGACACGGACGGTCTCCCGCCCGGCAGAGTGCGCCTGACCTCGCCGTACGATCTCGACGCCCGCTACGGAGTCAAGGACGATCTGCACTGGACCGGGTACAAGCTGCACATCAGCGAGGTCTGCCAACTGCCCCGGCCCGACGACGAGGCTCCGCGACCCGGCCGACGGGCACGCCCTCCCGTCCCGAATGTGATCACGCATGTCGCGACCACGGACGCGACCGTGCCCGACGTGAAACTGGTCGAGCCCGTCCATCAGGCCCTCGATGGCCGGGACCTGCTGCCCGCCGAGCACTACCTGGACTCCGGCTACGCGAGCGCCGAACTCGTCGTCGACTCCCTGAACACATTCGGAGTCGCGCTAGTCACACCGCTGGGTCATGTCCCCTGTGGTGGTGTAGCCGGACCGATCTGGTCGTTGTTGGGGTAGATCTTGTCCATGCTGCCTTCGGGGAGGTAGCGGCGGGGGAAGGCGATCCACTCGTCGTGCATCTCGATGAGCACGGCGGTGGTGAGGCGTTCGAGTGCGTCGGGGTTGGGGAAGATCTGCACGACGTCGGTCCGGCGTTTGATCTCGCGGTTGATCCGCTCCAGCGGATTGGTCGACTGGATCTTCTTCCAGTGCCGATCAGGGAAGTCCGCGAACGCGGTCAGGTCCTCCTTCGCTTCCAGGAGCATGGACCTGACCTTGGGGAACTGGCGGCCGAGCATGTCGGCGACGGTGTCGAGCTGGGCCCGGACGGCTGCGGCGTCGGGCTGGGCGAAGATCGTGCGGATGGTCGCGGCCACCATTTCCGCGGAGTCCTTCGGGATCACCGCGAAGACGTTGCGCGGGAAGTGAACGCGGCATCTTTGGCGAGGCCGCCGCCCGGGCCGTGCTGGGCGGACGGCCTTGACCAGACCGCTGTGGTGGTCGGCGATGACCAGGCGGACCCCGGACAGACCGCGCTCGCGCAGGGAGCGCAGGAACTCGCTCCAGAACGCCTCAATCTCGTTGTCGCCGACCATCAGGCCCAGCACTTCGCGTCCGCCGTCCTCGGTGATGCCGGTGGCGATGACTACGGCCTGGGACACGATCTGATGGTTCACGCGGGCCTTGCAGTACGTCGCGTCCAGGTAGATGTAGGGGAAACGGGTGTGATCCAGCGGCCGGGTGCGGAAGGCGGTGAGTTCGGCGTCCAGCCCGGCGCAGAGCCGGGACACCTCGCTCTTGGAGATGCCGCTGTCAGCACCCAGCGCCCTGACCAGGTCGTCGACGCTGCGGGTGGACACTCCGTGGACGTATGCCTCGACGATGACGGCGTAGAGGGCCTGGTCGATGCGGCGGCGGCGTTCGAGCAGGCTGGGGAAGAAGGTGCCGGTGCGGACCTTGGGGATCGCCAGGTCCAGGTCCCCGGCCTGCGTGGTCAGTACTTTGTCGCGGTGACCGTTGCGCCAGGTCGTACGGGTGTCGGCGTGCTCGCCGGGCTCCGCGCCGATGTGGGCGGTGGCCTCGGCCTCGATGAGTTCCTGCAGGATCCGCTGGGCCAGGACCCTGATCAACTCGATTCCGTCCGCCGTACGCAGTGACTCCATCAGCCGGAGTAAGTCATGCTGGGACAAGGCCATCGTGTCACCTCTCTCAACGAGCTTCGCTACTCGGAGAGTTGCGCGATGGCCGCCTCATGACCAGGGGCTATGCGGAGATCGCTGCTACACCACTCGGCGGGACACCATCAGCAGCGCAGGGCGGTACCTCCCGCCGGCAGCGCGAGAAAGCCGGCTACCAGCGCGAAGCCTTCACCATCGACTGGGACGCCCGCCAGGCCACCTGCCCCCAGGGCGCTGCCAGCCGGTTCTGGAGCCCGGCCAGGCAGAAGGACCGCGACGTGATCGTGGTCCGCTTCGACCAGGCTGACTGCGGCCCCTGCCCGGCCAGAGCCGAATGCACCAACGCCACCCGCTGGGGCCGCCAGCTCACCCTGCGGCCACAGCCGCTGCAAGAACTCATCGATGCGAACCACACCGCCAGCAGGACCAGACGTGGCAGGCGAAGTACGCCCTGCGGGCAGGCGTCGAAGGGACCATCCGACAAGCCACCGCGGTCACCGGCAACCGCCGGACCCGCTATCGCGGGCTCGGGAAGACCCATCTTGAGCACGTCTATTCCGCAGTCGCCCTCAACCTGATCCGCCTCGACGCCTGGTGGAGCGGCCAACCCCTCGACCACACACGCACCAGCCACCTCGCCCGACTCGACCTCACACTCGCCGCATAACCACACATTTGGCCAGCAGGATCGGCAAGGCGTTCGCCGACAGGGACCAGAAGGACTGACCTGAATCGTCCACTCTATTTTTGTGTCAGACCCACCGCAGGCCACACCTGGAGATCCCGACTCAGGAAGTCGGTGATCGCCTGGGCGGCTGTGGAATCCTCCCACAGCACCCGGTGACCGCCCTGGAAGATCCCGATCTCGCAGTGTGCTAGCTGCGAGGCCATGGCGAACTGCCGTTCTGGCGGAGCGATGCCGTCGTATTGGCCGGTGACCAGTATCACCGGCATCGTCAGAGCCGGCAAGCGATCAAAGGTGTCATGCGCCTTCCTGGCGCCGAGCTGGCGCGCTTGCCCGATGCGCCGGTGGTCTTGGGCGCCGACCACGGCCAACGCGTCCCACTCGTCGCCCCAAGCCTGCATTTGCTCCGGATGCAGCAGTTGCCAAGTCCGGTCGTGCCGCGTGTCCCACAACTCGCACCTGCGCCTGTGCAGCTCGTCTCGACCCAGACCCGCGAGCTGATGAACCGGGTAGGAAGCGCCGCCCGCCCCACCGCTCGATGTATTCAGCAAGACAAGTTTGCGGACGCGCTCGGGATGTCGCAGAGCAAGTTCCTGGGCTACCATGCCGCCAAAGGAATAGCCGACGACGAAAGGCCGGTCCCAGCCGATGACATCCAACACACCACGGGCGTCATCTGCGTAGTCGGCCATCGTGTACGCGACGTCGGGTGCATCCGAGGAGCCCAGGCCTCGCTCGTCATAGGTCAGCAAGCGAAAAGTTTCAGCGAGCTGGGTCCTGAACGGGGAAACGGCGTCATGATGGAGGAGGTCGCCATCGGTACCGGCGAGAAACAAGAGTGGGTCCCCTGCGCCGCGTTCCTTGTAAAATAGCTGCAACCCGCCAGTCAAGGTCAAGTATGGCATAGGACCGCCCGAGTGGGTGCGGCACCGGCTGACGCGGCATGTCTCCCGACGACGGCGCGGATCCGGGCCAACACCCGTCGCCGACGGCGTCTAGGGTTCGCCAAGTGGTCGCTGTCGAAGCCACATTGCCGAACAGGGCACATTGCTCACGCAATGTCTTCATATCCGAAATGCAGTCACCATCGTAGGTGAGCATCACCGTCTACTCCCGCAGCGCGGGAAGATCATCTTCGCGCACTCTACGGAGTCTCATTGACGAAGTCAAGGAATGCCCGCGCGGGGAAAGACCCCGTCGGCCGCGCTCCGGTGTGCTGCGGAACGTCTCGACACGCTTACGGGCGGCGGGCTGCGTACAGCCGGTAGGAGACGTGGATGTCCGGCCTTGGTGAATCGATCGTCGTGACCGAGTCGATGGTGAGGCCGTGCTGGGCCAGGAGGCTTGTCCATAGCCGAGGTGTGAGCACCCACATGGCCACAGGGTGGTCTTCAGTTGTGCCGGGCAGCCAGGATCTCGGGGCGCGGGGTCACTTCGGACGACGGACCAATGCCGTGGGAGTTTGTGTGGAGTGCGGAGAAGAACAGTCGTCCACGCGACGACGCAAGTCCCTTGGCCAGGGCAGGCAGGAGTCGGTCGGGATCCAGGTACGGCATGGAGCAGACGGAGTAGATCAGGTCGTACGGCTCGGCATCGCGTTGGTCCACGGCGTCAGCGCATACCAGGCGCAGGCCGGGGGTGTTCGGGTAGCGCGTGAGGGCGCGCTGGTGCTGGGCGGGGGAGGCATCGACGGCAGTGGCCTCGGCGCCCAGGGCGGCCAGCCATGCGGCGTGTCGGCCGAGGCCGCTGCCGAGGTCGAGGACGCGCAACCCAGTCACGTCGCCGAAAGCCTCGATGCCGGGGCCGGTTTCCGGTAGGCCCCAGTCCCACTGGGACAGCTCGGGCAACTCGAGTCTTCTGGCGAGTTGGTGGTTACCGTAGGTGTTCCAGGTCTCAACGGTGCCCTTCTCGATGGTCACCGGGTGCTCCATCAGATCAAGGGGCGCGGGTCAGGGGCGCAGGGCGTAGCAGCGCAGGACATCGAGGTCGGCGGTGTGGGCGACGGACCAGCTTGCAGTGAGGATCTCGGCCTGGGCTGGGGTGATGCCGAGGCCCTGCAAGGGGTCGGTGGCTGCGCGGCGCCCGGCGATCTCGCTGACCACCCAGAACGTCCCGCCCGGAGCGAGGAGGCGGCGGACGCGGTCGAGGAAGGCCGCCTTGTCGCCGATCCACCGGTAGACGAGGCGGCAGGTGATGACCGCGTACGCCGCCTCCGGCAGGGCCCTGAGGTCATCGGTGGCAATGTCCATGCACCGCCAGACCGGATCGCGACCGGACCCGATGTCCTGAGCGGCGGCGAGCGCGACGGCGCTGGGGGAGCAGTCGATGCCGGTCGTGCGGTAGCCGAGTTCGGCGAGGCGCCTGGCGAGCGAGCCATCGCCGCAGCCTATGTCGAGGGCGGGGCGGTCGCGACCGAGGCCGAGGCGGTCTTCCAGCAGCCGGTTCTCGGTGTCGTCGAGCCGCCGGTAGCGGCGGCCTTGAGACCAGAGCCGCTCCCAGTAGGTCGCGGCCTGGGTGGACGCTGTGGTCACGACGGAGCCCCTTTACGGGCGGGCGGCACGGATGCGCCAGCAGGATCTTCCGCAACGTGCGGATAGGGGAAGCCAGCAGCAGTAGGACGGGGACGAGCTGCGCCTGCTGCTCATCAGAACGCGGACTTCGTCCAGTGGGAGTGCTGGCGCCTTGGGACGGCGAACCAGTGGAATGCGCCTGGATATCGCGGGGATCACCGGTTCAGTCCTTGCGCGGCCAGTCGAGGACGAGACGACTGTACGCCTTGTCGATGACGAAGCGCGGCTCGGTGGGGGTGAGCTTGTCGCGGACGTCTGCGGTGGCCATGCGGAAGGTGGGCTCGGGGGCGGTGTTGCCCCAGCCCTGATCCCAGGCGCGGATCTCGGAGGCGACGTGGTCGACGAGGTCGGCGGCCCGGGAGCCGTGGCCGATGACGCCGATCTCCCGGAACCAGCCCTTGTCGTCCTCGCCTTTCCGGACGGTGAGGTACGCCAGGCTGTCGTCTTGCAGCGCGGCCATCGCGCCCCAGCCGAACGAGGGCGTGTATCCGGGGCGCTGGCCCGGCAGACGCGACAAGCCGTTGGGCAGGACGTACGCCAGGTACAGGTACATCCACTCCAAGGGCGAGCCCTTGCGGGTTCCTGGTTCATGGCGGTGCGGATTGCGTCGCGGTTGACCTGCTGTTCGCTGAAGGTCTCCAGGTCGACGTTGCCCTCGCCTTCCATGGGGACGCGGGTGTAGATGTCGACGCAGACGCCCTTGCGCAGGGGCACGAAGGTACACATCTCGCAGGAGACGGTCTTCCAGGTGTCGCCGCCGCGTTCGAAGGCGAAGCTGCGGCTGATGCTGCCGCGGATCCGCATCGGGAGGACCAGGCGTCCGCCGGGGGCGAGCTGGTCGAGGAGCTTGACGGGGATGTCGCCCGCGCCGACCGTGAACTGAATCCTGTCGTAGGGCGCGTGCTCGGGAAGGCCAGAGGCTCCGTCAGCCAGTACGGCGGTGACGTTGGTGGCACTGGCCTGGGCAAGGTTTTTGTTCGCGCCGTCGATGAGGTCCTGGTCGACGTCCAGGGTCCGCACCTGCCCGCGGGGGGCCGCCCGGCTCGGGGCTGACGGCAACCGTCAGGCCCTGGCCAATTTCATCACTACCAGTCCCTGGGACCCGGCGCATATCCGGGCCCAGCTGGCCTGGCGGATGGAGGTGGCGATCAGGCCGAAGGCCGTGGTCTTCGACAATACCGGCTTCCTGAAGGACGGGACGGCCTCGGCGTGCGTGTCGCGGCAGTACACCGGCACCGCGGGCAAGGTCACCAACTGCCAGGTGGGTGTCTCACTGCACTTGGCCTCGGACCACGCCTCGACGGCGGTCAACTGGCGGCTGTTCCTGCCTCAGACCTGGGACCCCACCTCACCGAAAGCCGACCCCGGCAAGGTGGCCCGCCGCGAGCGGTGCGGCATCCCCGACGACGTCGGTCATGTCGAGAAGTGGCAGCTGGCCCTGGACATGCTCGATGAGACCCGCTCCTGGGGGATCGATGTGCCGCCGGCCGTCGCGGACGCCGGATACGGCGACTGCGCGGCCTTCCGGCACGGGCTGCAGGCCCGCGGCCTGAATTACGTGGTGGGGATCTCCACCACCATGTCGGCACAGCCCGCCGACGCAGTCCCGGTATGCGAGCCGTACTCGGGCCATGGACGACCGCCGGTGGCGAAGTACCCCGACCCTGCCCGGCCGGTGAAAGATCTGGTCATCGCGGCGGGCAGGAAGGCCGCACGGCCGGTGCAGTGGCGGGAGGGATCCCGGCCGGGCACCGGCCGCTGCGGGGTCAAGCGGATGTACTCCCGCTTCGTGGCCTTACGGGTCCGGCCCGCCGGACGCGAGATCCGCCAAGCCGCCGACGGCCCGGAACTGCCCGAGTGCTGGCTGCTGGCCGAGTGGCCCGCAGGCGAGAGCGAGCCGGTCCAGTTCTGGCTGTCCGACCTGCCCGAGGACACCGCGCTGACCACACTGGTCCGCCTGGCCAAGCTCCGCTGGCGGATCGAGCACGACTACCGGGAGATGAAGCAGGCCCTGGGCCTGGCCCACTTCGAAGGCCGCACCTGGGGCGGCTGGCACCACCACGTCACCCTCGTCTCCGTCGCGCACGCCTTCTGCACCCTGCAGCGACTGGCCCATGCCCCAAAAGACACGGCGCCGGCCTGAGCCTGTACCAGGTCGTCCGCGAGCTGCAGACACTCCTCGCAACCTGGACCGGCGCCTGCCCCGCCTGCCACCGCGGCATACCCACCCGCGCACCAACCTGACCAAGCGCTACTGGGCCCGCGTCAGGCAACGTTCGCCCTGTTGGCGAGGGTTGGGCCGTCAATGCAGACTGCACCGCATGGAGCCGAGCGCGCTTTCCTCGACCGGCAGGCCTCCATCCGCGCCTCGTCGAACCGCAGCGCCGGATGGGCCCGCCGGGCGTGGTCGACCATGCCCGGGGAGAGGTCGAGCCCGAAGGCGTCCAGCCCCAGGTCGTGCAGCATGGCCGTCAGATGTCCAGGCCCGCACCCGACGTCGGCTGCCCACGGGTTCCCCGTCCCGCGCACCAGCTCGGCGAAGGTACCGATCATGTTCCGCGAGAACGGCTGCGTCTCCAACCGATTAGCGGACATCGACGCATGCAGCTCGACGACCCCGTCGTAGGCCACTCGGGTTTCGTCCTGATGCTCCATCACGGGAAGCGAAGCTAACATCCGCGCACGTTCGCAGCTTCTCCGGCCTCGTGCCGACCCCCGCCCCTGGGGACCGACTGTCCCGTCACATGATCACGGGACAGGCCCTACAGCCCGCGTCACAAGATCAGCGCCAGAGCCCGTAATTCCTCAGGTCCTGACCTCGTCCATGTCTACTTGATCGAGGGCTTGCTTGTCTTGTCGGTGCCGCCTCCTCGGGGTCGTTTGTTGGGCCGGGCTGGGCCCGTTCATGATCACTTGGTGGCTGGTGTTGATCAGCCGGTCCAGGAGCGACTCGGCGACCACCGGGTTGGGGGAGATCGGATACCAGTCGCTGGGCGCCCGGTCAGCGCGGTCCAGCGCTTCCGTGCCGTCGGGCTCACGGGCGGACGCGGGTTGCCGGTCGCCCGCCCCGGCCCGGTGGTGCGGGCGAGGGGACGTCGTCGGCCACCCGGTCTCCCCGAGGGCCGGGAGGGTGGTCCCGTCCGGCCCGTCGCCTGTCGGCCGGACCTCGCCGGCCGCCGGCGGCGCGCCCAGTCCTTCCCGCTTCCGGAACGGAGCACCGGCGGTGACACCGGCGGCCGGACGGCACTTCTCCTGCGGCCCCCGTCACGCAAAGTAAAGGCGTGACCACTGGTGGCAACTCTTCCTTGCGGGAGACGTCGCCGTACGGAAACACCACTGCACGGGGCACCCATCACGCCGGGCGATGGGTGCCGCGGGGGGTCGTCCGCCATCGGTCGTTCCCGACGCGCGTCAGGACGAGCAAGGCGCGCAGTTCCAACGGCGGCCGGGAGTAGCCCGGCTGCGCCGGTGTCACAGCACTGCGGAAGGCGACGGAGCAGGTCACAGGCTGACGGCGCACCGGCCGCCGGGCAGCATCCGCCCGTACGGCCCACCGCTCGGACGATGCGGCAGACTTGGGCACCACCGGACCCCGGGCGCGGGGATCCCCGGAGCGAGGGAGCAGGCAGCATGAACACACCGGTCTGGGAACACCACCTGCGGCGCACCCTCATCTCCGGGACGGACGAGCCGCTGCTCGTCCTGGTGGCGGGGGCGGCCGGCACCGGGAAGAGCCACCTCGTACGCCGGCTCGCCGATCTCCCCGAGGCGGCCGGCGCCGAGTTGCTGACGTGGACGTGCGGCGAGGACGCCACCCCGCCCGACCCGACCGGGGACGGGCCCGTCCTGCTTCTGGTGGACGACCTGCACAGGGCGGACGTGGCCGAGCGCAATGCGCTGCGCCGTGTGCTGGAGCGGCCCCGGCCACCCCGCGCGACCGTGCTGCTGTACCGACCCGAGGAACTGCCCGAGCCGGGTCTTCCCCTGGGTGCACCACCCGTGCGCTACCCGCGGGAGCTGGTCGTCTTCGAGCACCAGATCGCACCGTGGGCCCCCGATCAGGTACGGCAGGCCGCCACGACCGCCCTCGGTGACCGCTGTACGCCCGAGGCCGTCGCCCGGCTGCACGCGCGGTCCGGCGGCGTGGCGCAGGTGGTGGTCGACCTGTTGGCGGTGTTGCGGGGGCACGACGCGCAGCGGTGCACGGCGGCCGACGTGGACGCAGCGGGCGTGCCCGTACGCCTCACCGAACTGGCTCTGAGCCGCACGGCCTCACTACCCGCTCCACAGCGGGCCGTGGCGTGGGCGGCAGCCGTGCTGGACGAGCCGGTGACCAGAGAGGAACTGCTGACGGTGGCCGCCGCGTCGGCAGCTCCTGGCGACGGCCCTGCGCGGAACCCCTCACCGGTGGGCAAAGGAGAGCGGAACCCGGCGCTCAACGCCGCGTTGGTCGCGGCGCTCGACGCGGCCGTTCTCACCGAGTACCCCGACCGCCGGTACGGACTGTTCGTCCCACTCGCCGCCCGGACCATAGGGCGGGTACTGCCCGGCCCCGTTCGCCAGGAACTGCATGCAAGAGCCGCCGACGTGCTCGTGCGGAGGCAGCCGGTGCCGTGGGCGGCGCTCGCGCGGCACCACCGTGAAGCCGGCCGGGTACGGGCCTGGTTGCGGGCCGTGGAACAGGCCGCGGACCTGGCCGCCGATGCCGGCGACCATCAAGCGGCGATCACGCTCCTGGAGCAGACCCTCGCTTCTCCCGACGTACCCCGGGGATCGCGGGAGCGGCTGGCGCCGCTGCTGGCCGGCATCGCCGTCGACGGACTGCGCTCGGACCAGACCGTCGATGTGCTGTCGCAGATCGTGGAGGACGGGAGCCTTCCCGCAGTGTTGCGCGGTGAGATCCGGCTCGACCTCGGACTGCTGTTGTGCAACCAGGTCGGCATGGGCGGCACCGGCTGGACGGAGCTGGAGCGCGCCGCTGCCGAACTGCGCAGTGAGCGACCGGCGTTGGCTGCCCGCGCCATGTCAGCCCTGGCAATGCCGTACTGGCCCGGCTCGTCCATCGACGTCCACCGCGCCTGGCTGGAGGACGCCGAGGTGGCCGCCGACGACAGTGGGGACGAGACCGTGCGCTCGGCCGTCCAGGCCAACCGCGCCGGACTGGCCATGAGTTGCGGCGATCCTGGGGCATGGGACCTGCTGAAGTCCCTACCCACCGACCATTCCGACCCCAGCATCCGCCGGCACGCCGCCCGCGGGCTGTGCAACGCGGCCGACTCGGCGATATGGCTCGGGCACCTCGGACGGGCCGAGAAGCTGCTGCACCAGGGCCGGGAGCTGTCCGCTCGAAGCGGTGCCCCGTACACCGAGCACACCGCACTCGGGGCGACGCTCCTGCTGGAGTGGTTTTCCGGGCGGTGGACAGGGCTCATCGAACGCTGCGAGGAATTCGTCGCCGCCACCGCGGACATGCCGGTCATCAGCGCCGACGCGCGCATGGTTCGGGGTCTGCTCGCCCTCGCGCAGGGCGACTGGGGTACCGCGCTGTCGTGGCTGTCCGGCTCGGACGCGTCGTCGGCCGAACACGCCGCCGCGCCGCACGCCGCCGCCACGTCCGGGGCTCTCATCCGGTTGGCGTTGGCACGCCAGGACATTCCCGCTGCGGCGGAGGAGGCCGGGAGTTCCTGGGCGAAGGCGGCGGCGAAAGGCGTGTGGCCGTGGGCGGCCGAGTCGGCGCCCTGGGCCGTTGAGGCGATGGCGCGCGTCGGCGAGCGGGCGGCGGCCCGGTCCATGGTCGAGGACCTCGCGACTGGTCTCGCCGGGGTGGACGCGCCTTCCGCGACGGCCGCGTTGAGCTGGAGCCGGGCGGTACTGGCCGAGGTGGAGGGCCGTCCGCTGGACGCCATCCCGCACTACCGCGACGCTGCCGCGGTGTTCGAGCAGGTACCGCGTCCGTACGCCCGGTTGCTGGCCGCCGAGGGCGCGGCACGCTGCGCCCTCGAAGCCCTCGGGGTGCAGGCCCCGGGGTCCGCGGAGCAGGGGGGCGACCCCGACGGGGCCGCCGCTCCCGCCGTCCATGAACTGGCCTCTTGCGCCGCCCGGTTCACCGAACTCGGAGCAGTGTGGGACGCTGCTCGGGCCCGCGCCGAGCTCCGCCGGCACCAGCCGGCCAGGGAGGGCCGGCCGCCGGGCCGCCCCTCCTACGGTGGCCACCTCTCCCCACGCGAGCGCGAGGTTGCCGAACTCGCGGCGACGGGGCTCACCAATCGGGAGATCGCGACGACGTTGCATCTGTCGCCGCGGACGGTCGAGCAGCACGTGGCCCGAGCCATGCGCAAACTGGGCACGCCCTCCCGCCAGGACCTCGCCGAGCGGTGGGAAGTCGCCGGGCGGCGCGCGTCGGTCGTGCCGGACGAGCCGGAGGGATCGCACGCCGTTCCGGCCCGCGCGCCCGGCATCGCATGACCTCGCCAGCCCACACACCCGCACCTATACACATATGCGTATCCGTATAGGCATGCACCACGGTGCGTAGATCAACCGTCCACGAACCCCGCATCCGGTGATCAATCGGACCGTCGAGCCCTGGTCAGGGATTAATCACGTATCCGTAGTGACCGCGACCCGGATATTCCGCATGCGGGATTCGACCGTAGGTTCGTTCCACGTGCCGGTCGACCGCGCATCCGCCGCCAAGGGGAGCGACTGAGACACGCGTCGACCGGCTGAAGCCGCGCACACGGGCATCGTCACGAGCACGATGCCCTGCCCGGTCCGGCCGCCCTCAACCCCCCCACCCTGATGCGGCCGCAGGGCCCGACTTGTCATGTACCGAACCTACCCACTTCGGTCGACCGGTCGGGAACAGACTGGAAAGGCAGCACCTTGAACGGTTCCAGACCCTTTCGCATATCCGTGCTCGCTGTGACCGCCACCGCACTGCTCACCGCAGGAGCCACAACCTCCACCGCCGCCCCGGCGCCCCCGGCGCCCTCCAACGCCGCTCCCGCGGCAGCCGCATCCCCGGCCAATGCCGACGCGCCCGTCGAACGTCTGATCGTCGGCTACAAGACCCGCGCCGCAGAGGCCGCATCGGACTCCGAGGCGGGCAAGGATGCCCGGTCCAAGGGCAAGAAGGCCGGTGAGTCCCTCGACTTCGACCGCCGTCTCGGCACCGGAGCCGCCCTCATCGACCTCGGCGGCAAGAAGGACAAGGCCGACATCGCCGACATCATGGACGCCTTCCGGGCCGACCCCGACGTCGCCTACGTCGTCCCCGACACCCGCGTGTACGCCACGTCCGTCACACCGAACGACACCCAGTACAGCAAGCAGTGGGACCTCTTCGAGAGCACAGCCGGTATGAACGTGCCCGGCGCCTGGGACAAGGCCACCGGGCAGGGCGTCAAGGTCGCCGTGATCGACACCGGATACGTGGCCCACTCCGACCTCGCGGCCAACATCATCAGCGGCTACGACTTCATCTCCGACCCGTCCATGGCCAACGACGGCGGCGGCCGGGACAGCAACCCGGCCGACCCGGGCGACTGGATGGACCGCGGCGAGTGCGGAACCGACAGCAACGGCCTGCCCGTGCCGGGGCAGGACATCGACAACTCCTGGCACGGCACGCACGTCGCCGGCACGATCGCCGCGGACGCGAACAACGGTAAGGGCGTGGCGGGCATCGCGTACGACGCGACGATCCAGCCGGTCCGCGTGCTCGGCAAGTGCGGCGGGACGACCGCCGACATCATCGACGCGATCACCTGGGCGTCCGGCGGCTCCGTGCAGGGCGTGCCGAACAACCCGAACCCGGCAGACGTCATCAACATGAGCTTCGGCGGCGAGGGCGGCTGCGACTCGGGCACCCAGAGCGCGATCAACGCGGCCGTGGACCGCGGCACGACGCTCGTCGTCGCGGCGGGCAACGACAACTACAACGCCGCCTACTACAACCCGGCCAGCTGCAGCAACGTCATCACCGTCGCCGCAAGCGACCGCCAGGGCAACCGGGCCTCGTACTCCAACTACGGGAGCGTCGTCGACATCACGGCGCCCGGTGGCGAGACCGCGGTGAGCGACTCCAACGGCATCCTGTCCACGCTCAACACCGGTACCCGCAGCGTAGGCAGCGAGACCTACGCCGCCTACCAGGGCACCAGCATGGCGGCCCCGCACATCACCGGCCTCGCCGCACTGTTGGTCGACGCCAACCCGTCGCTGACCCCGGCGCAGATCGAGTCCACCATCAAGAGCAAGGCCCGCACGCTGCCGGGCTCCTGCTCCGGCGGCTGCGGCGCCGGCCTCGCAGACGCGGCGGCCACGCTCGGCTCCAGCAGCACGACCGAGCCGCCCAGCGACTCGAACGTCTTCCGCAGCACCACCGACGTCAGCATCCCCGACAACGGTGGCTGGGTCACCTCACCGATCTCGGTGAGCGGCATCAGCGGCAACGCCCCGTCGGACCTGAAGATCGACGTCGATATCAAGCACTCCTACCGGGGTGACCTGGTCATCGAGATCGTCGCCCCGAACGGCGCCTCCGCGCGCCTGAAGGACGCCTCCGACGACAGCACCGCAAACCTCGTCACCACGTACACCGTCGACGCCTCCGGGGTGGCCGCCAACGGCACCTGGAAGCTGAGGGTGTCCGATGCCTACGCCGAGGACACCGGGTACATCGACTCCTGGAGCCTGACCTTCTGACGTACCGCTCCCGGTCTGCCGGTGCCCTCCTCGGGTACCGGCAGACCATGCGTGTCCCCGCGACGCCGTACGCCACTCGCCGGTGCCGTCGGGGACATCCGCGTCCGAGCACGGAAGCCGTGACCCCGCGCAACAGGGGCCGATCGGTCCGGAGCACACCTGGATGCCCAACGCGCGTGGTGTCCTGCTCCGCTGACCGTGCGTAAGACGGGTGAACCGGTGACGACGCACCCCGTACCGGCGACCTGCGGAGGGGACGCGCTCCTACCATGCGCGTATGAAGCACCCCGGCCACTCCGACGCCCGCGGGCCGTCCGCCGCCGACCGTGACTTCGTAGCCGCCCCGCCCTCCGCACGGATCACCAGCGAGGACGGGCACGTCATCTGGGACTGCGGAGCATACGGCTTCCTCGAGAACCCCGACTGCCCGGACACCGTGCATCCCGGCCTGTGGCGGCAGAGCCGACTGTGCGGCGAGGCAGGGGCTCTACGAAGTGACCGAGGGCGTCTACCAGGTCCGCAACCTCGATCTGTCCAACATGACCCTCATCGAGGGCACCGACGGTGTGATCGTCGTCGACCCGCTCATCTCCGCCGAGACCGCCGCGGCCGCGCTCTCCCTGTACCGCGTCCATCGAGGCGACCGTCCCGTCACCGCCCTGATCTACACCCACACGGACCACTTCGGCGGCGCCGGCGGCGTGCTGCCCGACGGGGCGGGGGACGTTCCGGTGTTCGCCCCCCAGGGATTCACCGAGCACTTGGTCAGTGAGAACGTCTACGCGGGCCACCGCCATGGCCCGCCGTGCCGCCTACATGTAGGGCGTCCTGCTCGACGAGTCCCCCACGGGGCGGGTCGGCTGTGGACTGGGGATGTCCGTTTCCAACGGCACCGTCACCCTCATTCAGCCCACGCGTGACGTCACCCGAACCGGTCAGGAGGAGACCGTCGACGGCGTGAGGTTCGTGTTCCAGCTCACGCCGGACACCGAGGCCCCGGCGGAGATGAACTTCCTCCTGCCGGAGCGGCGCGCGCTGTGCATGGCCGAGAACGCCACCCACACCATGCACAACGTGCTCACCCTGCGCGGCGCCGAGATCCGCGACGCGCGCCTCTGGGCCCGCTACCTCGACGAGGCACTGAACCTGTTCGCCCCGGAGGCGGACGTCGCCTTCGCCTCCCACCACTGGCCCACCGGGGAGACCGATGCCATCGCCGAGTTCCTCACGGCCCAACGGGACCTGTATGCCTATCTGCACGACCAGACGCTACGTCTGACCAACAAAGGGCTGACCGGTACCGAGATCGCCGAGCACGTACGGCTGCCGCCCTCGCTCGAAGCCAACTGGTCCCAGCGCGGCTACTACGGGTCGGTGAGCCACAACGTCAAAGCGATCTACCAGCGCTACATGGGCTGGTACGACGGCAACCCCGCACATCTGTGGGAACACCCTCCCGTCGAGCTCGCCCGCCGCTACGTCGCCGACTACGGCGGCCTGCCCGGGACGGGGACAGCCGACGACGGCTCCCGGTGAGGGTGCATCGGGCTTCCGCCGTTCGAAACGGGCGCCCCGGTCAGACACGCCGCAGCCGGAGCGTCACCAGTTCGAAGGGGCGCAACCGGAGGCTGATGCGGTTGCCGTCCCTGCTCGGGGCCGCCTCACCGTGGAGCGGGCGCTCCAGCAGGTCGACGACCGCAACGGACGCCACGTCGAAGCCGGCCGTCAGGGTGGCCCGGGTACGACCGCCGTGCGCCTCGTGGCACCGGACGACCACGTCTCCCGTGCCGTCGTCGGCGAGTTTGACGGCGGTCACGACCACCGCGTCCTCATCGACGCCGATCAGCGGCGCGACCTCACGGGCGCCGGTGAGCCGGCGCTGCGGAAGGTTGATGCGCCAGCCCTCGCGCACCGCGTCTGCGATCCCCCCACCGGCGACCATCGCGTGCCGGAACCGGTGGACGTCCTGGTCGGTCTCGGGGTCCGGGAAGCGCGGAGCACGCAGCAGTGAGACGCGCACGACGGTGGTCGTCCCGCCGTCCTCGTCGCGCACGGTCCGGGTCACGTCGTGGCCGTAGGTCGTGTCGTTCACCAGGGCAACCCCCCAGCCGGGCTCCTCGATGTGCACGAAACGGTGGTTGCACGCCTCGAACTTGGCAGCGTCCCACGACGTGTTGGTGTGGGTGGGGCGGTAGAAGTGCCCGAACTGGGTTTCGGAAGCATACCGTTCGGCGTGCACGTCGAGAGGGAAGGCGAGCTTCAGGAACTTCTCGGTCTCGTGCCAATCCACCTCCGTGTCGATGTCCAGGCGTGGCGCGTCAGGCGCGAGCGACAGCACCTGGACGACCTTCGACGCGCCGAAGGACCGGACGATCCGGACCGATACGCCGTCCTCCCCGGGTACCACGTCGTCGACGTCGACCAGGTCCGTGACGGTGTTGCGGTAGAACTCGTCGACGTCCCAGGCGTCCCACATGTTCGGGAAGTCGGGGTGGATCTGGAGCAGGTTCGCGGCGCTTCCCGGTGCCACTGCCTCACGCTCGGCCGTGAGGTCGTACGCGGAGACGACGAGCCCGCGGCCGTCCACCTCGACGCGCAGCCGCCCGTTGTCCAGGACGTAGCCGCCCTGCGCCCGGGAGGCAAGCGCGACCTCACCGGCGCTCCGGGGCGTGCCGGCTCCGCCCGCCGGCACGCCGTCCCGGGTGTGCGGCGTCGAATTGAACAGCAGCCTGGTCGTGCCCTCCCCGGCGAGCGAGCGCTGCGCGTTCTCGATGATCTCGCCGAGTTCCTCGGCCACACGGCGATAGGTGGCGCGTGCCTCCCGGTGCACCCAGGCGATCGACGATCCGGGCAGGATGTCGTGGAACTGGTGGAGCAGCACCGTCTTCCAGATGCGGTCCAGGTCCTCGTGCGGATAGGGCAGTCCGGTCCGCACGGCCGCGGTGGCAGCCCACAGTTCCGCCTCGCGCAAGAGGTGTTCGCTGCGTCGGTTCCCCTGTTTGGTACCGGCCTGGCTGGTGAGCGTCGCGCGGTGGAGTTCCAGGTACAGTTCGCCGACCCATACGGGGGCGTCGGGGTATTCGGCGGCGGCCTTGGTGAAGAACTCCCGGGGTGTCTCCCACACCACGGTCGCGGAGCCCTCGAGGTCGCGGAGCCGGGCGGCCTTGGCCACCATCTCACGGGTGGTGCCGCCGCCTCCGTCGCCCCAGCCGGTGGGTGCGAGGGAGCGGCGGGCGACCCCCTTGTCCTTGAAGTTGGCCGCCGCGTGGGCGATCTCGCTGCCCTTCATGGAGCAGTTGTAGGTGTCGACGGGCGGGAAGTGCGTGAAGATCCGGGTGCCGTCGATGCCCTCCCACTGGAAGGTGTGGTGCGGGAACTTGTTGATCTGCGACCAGGAGATCTTCTGGGTGAGCAGCCACTTGGAGCCCGCCGCCTTGATGATCTGCGGGAGCCCGGCGGCGAAGCCGAAGGTGTCGGGCAGCCAGGCCTCGTCGCTCTCGATCCCGAATTCGTCGAGGAAGAAGCGTTTTCCGTACACGAACTGACGGGCCATCGCCTCCGAACCGGGCATGTTGGTGTCCGCCTCGACCCACATGCCGCCGGCCGGCACGAAGCGCCCTTCGGCCACGGCCTCCTTCACACGTGCCCACACCTCGGGCCGGTGTTCCTTCACCCAGGCCCACTGCTGTGCCTGGGACATGGCGAAGACGAAGTCCGGTTCGTCCTCCAGGAGTGCGGTCATGTTGGACGTGGTCCGGGCCACCTTGCGCACGGTCTCGCGCAGCGGCCACAGCCAGGCGGAGTCGATGTGCGCGTGGCCGACGGCGCTGATGCGGTGCGCCGAGGCCGCGGCGGGAGCGGACAGGACCTCTGTGAGACGCTCCCTCGCCGCGTCGGCGGTGCCGCCGATGTCTTGGAGGTCCAGCGCGTCCAGGGCGCGTACCACCGCGCGCAGGACGTCGAAGCGCCTCGCGGACTCCACGGGGAGCTCGGCCATCAGCTCGCCGAGGACTTCCAGGTCCATGACGAGCTGCCACACGGTCTCGTCGAAAACGGCGAGGTCCATGCGTTCCAGCCGGTACTGCGGCTCGCTTCCGGCGGTCTCCCTGTCACCGAGCTGCGTGGGCAGGAACGGGTGGTAGTCGAGGATGACGGGGTTGGAGGCGGCCTCGATGTGCAGCCGGACCTCCTCACCGCCCTCTACGGGGGCACCGATGCGGACCCACTGGTTGCGCGGATTGAGACCCTTCACCGGGGTGCCGTCGGGACGGTAGACCAGACCCTCGCACTGGAAACCCGGCATGTTCTCGTCGAAGCCGAGGTCGAGCAGCGCTTCGACGGTGCGGCCGGCCCAGGCCGGGGGCACGGTGCCGGTGATGCGGAACCAACTGGTGCCCCACGGAGCGCCCCAGCGCGTTCCCGTCTCGATCGGTTCCACGTCGGCCGCGAGTCCCTCGGCCACCGCGACCGGCTCGCCGGGGGCGTGCCAGACGGCCACGTCGAGCGGCACGGACTCGGGGTACACGGCGGGGCGAATGCGCTCCTCCAGGACGCGCTTGAGGCGGGCTTCGACCAGGATGCGGTCGTCATGCATTGGAGTGCTCCGTGGGGTGAGGGTCCGGCTACCAGGTGTGGGTGGTCGTGAGCGGTGTCGAGACGGTGAACAGCTCCCCCACGGCGCGCAGTTCGAACCGCGCATCCCGCTCGCCCTGTGCGGGGGCGAGACCGGCTGCGTAGAAGGCGCACTGGCAGGTGCCGCCGAGGAAGCGGCGGGTGCCGTCGGGGAGAACGCGGTGGAGTTCGTAGTGTCGTACGGGGTCGGGCGCCGCCTGCCAGGCGAAGCGAAGACTGCCCTCATCGGCGTCGGTGACGCGCAGGTCGGTCGGCTCCGACGGGGTCACCGCCTTGTCGCGGACGGCGAGCTTCCCCAGGCGCCAGCGCACGGTGCCGGTGCCGGTCAGTCGGACGCCCAGCGCGTGGACGGTGCCGGACAGAGCGCCGAGTGACACGGTGGAGGTCTGCCAGCCGTCTCCGGGCCGCACCTGCACCGGCAGGTGGACGTACGGGGGCGCGCCTCCCGCGGAATCGGGCTCGGCGGTGGCAACGGCCAGTTCCACGGTGACGCTGCCCGCATCCGCCCGGTGGGTCAGCTCGACCACGGGGTCCGTGCAGAGGGGCAGCCGGGTGGCGTAGAGGTCCAGCGTGGCCGGGGCGTCCAGGGCGCCGTCGACCAGGACGCTGCTGCCGCCGCGCCAGGCGTCCGCGAAGTCGAAGGTGACGTCCGGGCGTCGACCGGTGGTGTGCACGACCCAGCGGCGGGACGGCAACCGGTCCTGGAGCCCGAGGTGGTTCCAGCCGGCTTCCGATGTGGCCTCGCCGTTCTCGTACCACTTCAGACCGTGTCCGGTGTTGAACGAAGAGGCGAAGGGGACGGAGGCCACGGTGGACCGGTCGGCGACGATGAGGGCGGGGGCCCGCCAGGATGCGCCGGTGTCCGGCCGGGAGGGGTCGAGGGAGGACCCGGTCCAGAACAGGTCGTCGGCGGCGTGGAAGTCGCCGGGCGTGCGGCTCGCCGGGAGGTGGTTGCGGGTCCACTCGGGACGGTAGAGGCCGACGGAGACCGTGTGCGCCGCGTCGGTCGGGACGATCGCGTCCCAGTTCACGAACGCTCCGGTGCCGCGTGCCTCGACGTCGATGCCCGCCCACAACTCGTAGCGGCTGCGCCCGAGCTCTTCGGCTCTCGTCCCCGATGCCGCCAGAGTGCCGCCGGACCATCGGAAGTCGACGAACATCGAATCGGCGTCCTGGAAGAACCCCTCGTTCTGCTCGTTCAGGGCGCCCTGCCAGCTCACCGATCCGTTCGCCGTCATCGCGTCGTACCAGGTGACCCGCTTGCCCCGGGCGGCGCCGAGGTTCTTGAGCTCGTGCAGGAAGCCGAGCATGTCGGCGGCGAGGGCGGCATCACCACCGCCGGTCTCGGCATTGACGAACCACCCGTCGAAGCCGTACGCCTCGGCGACGGCGACCAGTTGCGCGGCGAGCGGATAGCGTCCACCGGAGTCCTTCTGCACCAGGTCACGGGTCCACTGGAGCTGCCCGCCGTAGAGGGTGGGTGGCAGGAAGACGTTGCCGAGGACGGGGACCCCGTGACGGTGGGCCGCGTCGACCACGGGCGCATTGGGCGCGAGGATCAGCCCCTCGCCTGACGAACCTCCCCAGAAGACGAGTTCGTCGATGTACGCCCAGTGGGTCAGGGCGTAGTAGTCGGCGGTCGCCGAGCCCTGTGAGGGATTGCCCGCCGTGGGGGCGAAGGACACCAGCGACTGGATGCGGGCCCGGCCGGAGCGGGCGGTGGTGTTCGCGGGGGTCGGGGTGAAGCGCGCGGCGAGCGGCACGGACGCCGCGTTGAAAGCCAGATCCGCGTCGCTGTCGGCGCGCCACTCCTTCAGGCTGCGCCAGGTGATGCCGGTGCCGGGGCTGCCCGAGGGCAGGGAGTCGGGGTACCAGTAGGAGGCGTAGGGCTGGAGGCCCCCGGTCGCTGCGGTACCGGAGGCCGCCGCGGATGTGCGGGGTGCGGCGGACGCCGTACCGGACAGCCCCGGAGCCAGACCCGCAGCGGTGCTCGCCGCAGCGATCAGGACCGTGCGTCTGCTGAGGTTCACTGAGTGCTCCGTGTGGTGAGGGGACGGATTGTGGTGCGTGCGGTGGTACCGGCCGTCATCTCAGGACCTGATCGGGTGTGAGCACCTCGGTGATACCGCGTGCGGCGAGGTGGTCGGGGTCGGTGGCGCGGTCCACCAGCACGGTGGTGGGTCGGGCACCGTCAGCCGTCAGCCGGGCGAAGGCTTCGAACACGAGCCCGCCCGGAGCGCACGCCGAACGTCCCGACGTGGTGTCGACGACCAGGGCCGTGGTCCGGGTGGCGGGAGCCATGGGCCTGAACTGCTCGATGATCCGGGCGACGCTCTCCCCGGCGGGCTTGGTACGCCGGTCGTTGGTCAGCAGGCCCAAGCTGTACTCCAGTTCGGGGAAATCGGCCAGGTCGCGGCTGACGTCGTGCGAGCACCACCAGGTGATGCCCCACACCTCCGGGCAGTCGAGGACGCTCGCGATGGTGGCTTCGGTGAAGGCGGCGGCGTGCTCGGCGGGGATGAACGGGGCGGGCGCGCCGACCTCCTGGAGCCAGACCGGGCGGTGTGGGTCGTCGGCCCAGGCCTTGGACAGCTCGACGAGGTACGCGGCGTGGTGCTCGGTTGGGACACCGGTGCGGCCGTAGCGCTGGGCGGTTCCGTTGAAGACCCAGGAGTGGACGGCGGTCGCGCCGCCGAGCCGCGCCGAGTGCTCGGGGGCGAAGGGCTGGTCGTCCTGGTACCAGGCGGCGTCGTACGAGGCGTGCAGGTGGAGTCTGCCGGGGGCGCCGTCCTCGCAGGCGGCAAGCAGGCGGACGAGCCAGCGGGAGGCTTCCTCGGGGGTGATCCGGTCCGGGTCGGGGTGCGGTCCGGAAGCGAACTGGTTGACTTCGTTCCCGATCGTCATTCCGATGAAGTTCGGGCGGTCGGCCAGCGCGCCCGCCAGTCGGCGCAGGTACTCCGCCTGGGCGTCGACGACGTCCGGATCGGTGAAGATGTTCCGGCGGTGCCAGGTCTGCGTCCAGGCAGGCAGGAAGTCGAAGCTGGACAGGTGCCCCTGCAGTCCGTCCACGTTGACGTCGAGTCCGCGCTCGGCCGCTGCGTCGGCGAGCGCGACGAGCTGTTCGACGGCGCGCGGCCGGATGAGCGTCCGGTTGGGCTGGAAGAGCGGCCACAGCGGGAAGACGCGGATGTGGTCGAGGCCCAGGGCCGCGATGGAGTCGAGGTCGACGCGGACGGAGTCGAGGTCGAAGTCGAGCCAGTGGTGGAACCACCCCTCGCTGGGGGTGTAGTTGACGCCGAAGCGCACAGCAGAGGGCATGCCGGGAGTCCTCGCGGGTCAGGTAGGGCCGGATGGCGGGATGGCGGGTCAGCCCTTGACGGCGCCTTCGCCGACACCCCGGAAGAAGTAGCGTTGGAGGAGGGCGAAGAGCGCCATCAGAGGTGCCACGGCGATCATGGTGCCCGCGGCGACCAGTCTTTCGTCGTTGGCGAAGGTGCCGTGCAGGTAGTTGAGCCCGATGGTCAGCGTGAACTTCGACGGGTCGCTGAGGACGATCAGCGGCCACAGGAAGTCGTCCCAGGCGCCCATGAAGGCGAAGATCGCCACCACGGCGAGGGTGCCCTTCACGGACGGCAGCGCGATCCGAAGGAAACGCTGCCAGACGTTCGCGCCGTCGACGAACGCGGCCTCCTCTATCTCATACGGGACGTTGAGGAAGGCGTTGCGCATCAGCAGCACGTTCATCGCGGCGACGCAGGCGGGCAACAGCACGCCGATCAGCGTATTGTTGAGGCCGAGGTCGCGCATGGTGGTGAACTGGGCGATGATGATGCTCTCCACGGGCACCAGCATCGCCAACACGAACACCAGGGTGGCGGCCCGCCGGCCGGTGTAGCGCAGCCGGGCCAGAGCGTAGCCGGCGAGCGCGGATCCGACGCAGTTGGTCACGACGTTGGCGGTGGCGACCGTGAGCGAGTTGAGTGCGTAGTCCCATACGGGGATCGTCTCGCTGACGCGCTGGTAGTTGTGCAGGGTCGGTTCGCTCGGCAGGAGCGAGGGCGGAGAGCTGAAGATGTTCTCGTGCGGGCCCTTGAGGGATGTGGACAGCTGCCACAGGAAGGGTCCGACGGTGAGCGCGAGGACGGCCAGCAGCAGCGAGTAGCGCAGGGCGAGTTCCCACATGCCGATGCGTCGTCCGTGTTCGTCCCGGATCCTCGGCTCCCGGGCGGCGAGCGTCCCGCCCCACGGGGTCTCTTCGGTGGCGCTCACACCTCGTCCTTCCGGTCCGCACGCAGCACCAGCAGCATCAGGACGACGGTGACGAGGAAGACGACGACAGAGATGGCAGAGGCGTACCCGACCCGCCCGGTCAAGCCGGTGCCGGCGCGTTGCACCAGCATCACGAGGGTGGTGTCCTCGCCGGCCGGGCCGCCGTCGGGGCCCGCCATGAGGTAGACCTCGGAGAACACCTTGAAGGCGGCGACCGAGGACAGTGCGGCGACCAGCACCATCGTGGAACGGACGGCGGGCACGGTCACGGCGAGGAAGCGGCGAACAGCCCCCGCGCCGTCCACCCGCGCGGCTTCGTGCAGTTCACGAGGCACGTTCGCCAACGCCGCGAGGTAAATGATCATGTAGTAGCCGAGTCCTTTCCAGACGGTCACGGCCATGGCGCTCATCAGGAGCAGCCACTGGTCGCTGAGGAAGCCGACCTCGCCGACCCCGACGGCCTCCAGCACCGCGTTGACCAGGCCGCGTTCGTCCAGGAGCCACACCCAGATCAGGCCGACCACGACGATGGAGGCGACCACGGGTGTGTAGAAGGCCGAACGGAAGAACGCGACACCGGGGATGTTCTTCTGCACGAGCAGGGCCAGCAGCAGGGGCAGCAGCACCAGCGCGGGAACGACCCCGAGGACGTACAACGTGCTGTTGCGCAGTCCGATCCAGAACATCTCGTCGTCCAGGAGTTCCCGGAAGTTGGCGAGCCCGACGAAGGTGCCGGGACTCAGCGTCCGGCGGTCGGTGAAGGCGTTCACCACGGTGGACACGAACGGCTGGAGGACGAAGACGCTGACGACCAGCAGGCCGGGTGCCGCGAACAACCACGGGCTCAGCCGTCGCTGGCGACGCACTCGGGAGACGTGGCGCCGGGCCCGGGGGCGCGGCGTCGCCCCGGCGCCCGGTCGACGCGGAGCGGGGCCGGGACGCCGCTCCCCCGCGGCGGGGCGCGGCACCCGTTCGGTGCCGGAGGGGCTCGCCATGGCGGGTCAGCCCTGCTGCTTCAGCAGCCGGTCACAGATTCCGACAGCGTTGTCAAGCGCGGTTTCGGGGGTCTCCTTGCCCTGCATCGCCTTGGTGACCTCGTTGCGCAGCGCCGTCTTCATCTGCTCGCTGAACAGGACGGGCGTGTAGTTGGCGGCGTTCTTGAGGGACTTGGCGGCGGCGACACGCACCCGCGTCTCGTCGGTGCCGTCCTCCTGGGTGAAGTACGGGTCGTCCAGCGACCCGGCGGTGCTCGGGAAGATGGCGACCTTCTTGGCGAATGCCATCTGGTTCCGCGCGTCGGTGACGTGGCGGGCGAAGGCGACCGCGGCCGGGGCGTGCTTGGTGCGCGCGTTGACCATGACGCCCATGACGTACATGTTCACCTTGCCGGTGCTGGTGATCTGATCCGTGATGCCGATGTTCTCGTACAGGCTCGGCGCTTGCTCCTTGAACTTGCCGAGGTCCAGGGCGCTACCCGGGTTCATCGCGACGGCGCCGGTGAGGAACTTCTTGCCCGCCGACTCGGACGTCGCGGTCATCGCCTGCGAGTCGAGGGCCTTCGCGTCGTACAGCTCCTTGTACTTGGTCAACAGCGCGACGCCCTTGGTGTCGTTGAAGGTGAAGCCGGTGCCCTCCTCGTTCATGAGCGGGACGCCGTAACGGCCGAAGTCTTCGATGGCGGGGACGTTGGCGAGGGTGGCGACCTTTCCGTTGCTCTTCTCGGCCAGCTGCCGGGCCACGGTGAAGAGCTCGTCGTACGTCGTGGGCGGCTTGGTGGCGTCGAGGCCGGCCTGCTTGAACAACGCCTTGTTGTAGAAGAGCGGGCCGGTGTTGAGGTACCAGGGGAACGCGTACGTACCGGACATGCCCGGGACCCGGTGGCTCGCCCAGGCGCCTTCGAGGTAGTCCTTCTTGTACTGCGAGGCGGACGCGTCGAGGTCGAGCGCGAGGCCGGCCTTGGCGAGCGGCGCGACGAGGTCGGGCGAGACGTTGACGACGTCGGGCAGCGTGCCGCCGGCCGCATCGGCGCTGATCTTGTCGGCGTAGCCTTCGGCGGGCTGGTCGATCCACTTCACGTGCGTGCCGGGGTGCTTCTTCTCGAAGTCGGCGATCACACCTTCGAAGAACGGCTTGAAGTTGGCCCGAAGGTTCCAGGTCTGAAAGGTGATGTCGCCCTCGATCTTGCCGGAGGCGTCCGTCGAGCTGTCCTGACCCGGGCCACAGGCGGTCAGCGGCAGGACGAGGGCGACGGCGGCGAGCAGTGCTCTGCGGGGTATGGACACGGCGAAACGGCTCCCTTGCAGTGACGGCTGATGGGTGCAGGTGGTGGCGCAGCGACCTTGCCCACCACGTTTCGGAAAGTCAATGCATTGACGACAACTAAATGAGCTGGCGTGACATTAGCCCAGGTCAAGCGCGGCTGACCAGACACTTGCAGCATCTCACTAATGCGCTTTAGGATCCCTCACTCAAGCGCATTAGTGAGCTACCGGGAAGAAGGAGGGGGTGCAGTGCCAGCGAAGCGGTCACCCGCGCGCCGACCGACGATGAAGGACATCGCACTACGCGCCGGGGTATCCGAGAGCGCGGTCTCCTTCGCACTCAACGACCGGCCCGGGGTCTCCGACGTCACACGCGACAAGGTGCGCCGGGTCGCCGAGCAGCTGGGCTGGCGCCCCAGCACCGCAGCGCGCCAGCTGTCCGGTGAAGGGGCTGCCACGGTCGGCTTGGTGCTGGCGCGCCCGGCTGACACCCTGGGTGTGGACTCCTTCTACCTGCAGCTCATCTCCGGCATCCAGGAAGTGCTGGCGGAGCGCCAACTCGGCCTGCTCTTCCAGGTGGTCGAGGACGTGGCGGCCGAATGCGCCGTCTACCGGCGGTGGTGGGCCGAGCACCGTGTGGACGGGGTGCTGATGGTCGACCCGCGTGTCGAGGATCCCCGCCCGGACGTCCTTGACGAGTTGAGCCTGCCCGCCGTGATCATCGGAGGGGCGCCGGACCCCGGGCATCCGGGGCTGTCCACCGTATGGGCGGACGACGCGGCCGCGATGGCCGCGGCCGTGGAGAAGCTGTACGCGCTCGGGCACCGCCGGATCGTGCACATCGCCGGGCTGCCGGGCCTCGCCCACACCGAGCACCGCATCCGCACGTTGCGCGCGGAGGCCGAACGCCGAGGTCTGGTCGACGTCCGCTCGGTGACCACGGACTACTCCGACGCGGAGGGCGCCGCGGTCACCCGACGCGTGCTGCGGAGCGACCACCCGCCCACCTGCCTCGTCTACGACAACGACGTCATGGCGGTCGCCGGAGTGGCAGCCGCGGGCGACCTGGGCTTCTCCGTACCCGACGAGGTGTCGGTGGTCGCCTGGGAGGACTCCGCTTTGTGCCGGATGGTCAAACCCTGGCTGTCGGCACTCTCCCGCGACACGGTGGAGTTCGGCCGTACGGCCGCGCGCGAGCTGACCTCGCTGCTGGACGGAGGGCCGGCGCGGACGGTGCAGGTGCCCGTTCCGCGTCTGATCGAACGCGACAGTACCGGACCGTGCGGGGCGCGAGCCGGCTGACCCCGTCACCGAGGACCACCCGGCGCACGAACTCGGAAGAGCACGTGCAGCCCGGCCGGAAGAACGTCACCGCCGGTGGACGCTGACGGCATAGCCGCCGCCGTCATAAGGGTCGGCATCCCAGGTGGCGAAGCGGTCGACGAAGCTCAGACCGGCCGCGGTGCAGCAGTGATCGTACTCTCGCAAGGTGATGCTGGGCGGTACCGGCAAATGGGCCTCGTCCAGGCCGAAGCCGGCAACGATCAGACCACCCGGACGCAGGACCGAGGCCAGTCTCTTGAGCACCGTGGCTTCGGTACCGGAAGCGAGCAGCGGGAAGACATTCCCTGCGGCGACCACCAGGTCGAATTCAGCGGCGATGCCCAACGGCCCCGGATCGAACCCGGCCAGATCGGCATGGAACCAGGGCAGGCCCGGCGCCTCCTGCTGCGCCACGGCCAGCATCGAGGCATCACGATCCACCCCGACGCAGTCGTACCCCAGCTCCGCAAGCCGGATCATCACCCGCCCGGTACCGCACCCGGCGTCCAGCACCCGCGCTCCGGCAGGCACGAGCGCCGCGCACAGCCGCGCCTCGCCGTGCACGTCCTTGCCGCTTCCGGCCAGGGCCGTGAATCGTGCGGCGTAGTCCTGCCCGGACGTCCCCCCGGTCAACTCCTCCCAACGGCTCATGGAGGAAAGCATAGTCCGACCGTCTGTACCTCCACATGCCACCGGTGCGGGGCGCTGAGTGCCGCTGCCGTCCAGCGGTCGTGCACGTGCCGGCTCCCCCACCCAGGCCCCCGCGACCGCTTCCACGACATCGGGGCGCCGGCCTGTCGGCGGTGCTGCGGAAGCGGCTCACCAGCGGGCCCGGTGGAATGCTTCGCGTAACCCCTCAGGAGCTCGCGTGCGACGGGTGCCGTCGATCAGCGCGACGATGTCGTGCCTGCAGGGGTCGGCCTGCCTCGTCCGCATACCGCGCACGGAATCCGGCCGACGTTCCCGTCCGGCGGGCACGTCGGGGAAGATCACCCCGGACAGCCGACGTCAGTGCCGTGGGCCGCCTCACGGGTCCGTGTAGGAGAGGATGGCCAGCAGGCCCGGCTCCTCGCCCGAGTACGGGGTGCGCCAGTGCGGGATGCGGTTCCCGGCGAACGCGCGCACGCTGCCGTCGGCGTGCGGGTGCCCCAGCCGCTCGAACTCGGCGCACTCGGGCCAGAACCCCTTGTCGGCGACCACCTCGGCCAGGCGGTCCGGCGATGCGTCGCGCAGCGACGGTGCCCACCACATCGACGGCAGACGTTCGGTCAGGGCGATGCCCACGGTGACGGTCGCCTCGGCCGGGTCGGTGTGCAGGCCTTGGAAGTCGCCGTGGTGGTAGACGACCAACGAGCCGCCCCGGGGTACCAGCTGGGACATCCCCGTGGCCTCCCGCAGTGCTGTCAGCAGGTGCTCGTCGAAGGCGAGTTGTTGGAGCCGTGGCCCCGCCGGCAGGAGGCCGCAGTGTGCCGGGGAGGCGAATGAGCCGTCCCGGTGGGAGCTGACCTCGTCCCGCTCGTACGGGGTGGCCGTGCCGATCTGCTCGTGCGCCTCGGTGGCCGTGGCCTTCACCCGCTCGGCGTCCAGGACGCCGGGCAGCAGGACGCTGCCGTGCCGGTCCCAGTCGGCGCGGGCAGTACCGTGGCCGACGTGCGGGACGGTGTGCCCTGCCCCCTCTTCTCCGGTGCCGGACGCATCCGTGGCCTTCCGCGGGTGTGCGCGGAGGGTGCTCACCATGGCGTCGATGCCGGTGAAGCCGTGGTCGCGCAGGACCGCCGGCACGTCGCTCGCCCGCTGGACGCCCCAGCGGACGAGCACCGACCGGCACACGTCACGCAGGGCCGTGGGGTCGTTGACCGGAGGTGCGGCATCGGTGCGTGCGTCGGCGAGTGCCGCGAGCGCCTGGTGATAGGCGGGGCAGCCCTGGAGCCGTTCGATGAGTGGCGTCCTCCAGTCGACCCGGGGGTCAGCGAGCCAGAGCCGGACGGCGAGGAGGGGGCCTGCCGTCTCCCACGGCTGGTCGCGCTCCTCGTCTCGGAGCAGGGTGAGGGCGTCTCCGGCCTCGCTCGAGGACGACGGCAGGCCGAGGTCCGGCAGACGGGTGCTCAGGGCCCGGGCCAACGGCTCCCACTCCAGGTGGGTCCGGTCGTGGTCGGAGACGTCTGCGATGTCGCCCAGGGCGCGCCGTTGCTCTCCCACTGCGGCATTGCCCGACTGTGGCTGGGTCTGCAGCAGCAGGCACTCGGCCGCCACGCTCCGCTGGAAGGCCGGGTATTCGGGCCAGTCGAGCGCAAGCTGGGTCAGGACTTCGTCATCGCGCGCCAGCACCCGCTCCGACCCTAGGGTCTCGCGTTCGCCGTCCGGAGCCGAGAACGGCGGCGAAGTCGGGGTCCAGCGACGGAGATGGGTGGTCGTCGCCAGCTGTACCGGGGCTCCCCGGTACCGCAGGCCACCCGACGGGCCGCGGTCGGCCGCACGCATGTCGGACGTGAGCGTTGTGGCACCGGCGATGGCGAGCGCGGCGACGGCGTCGCGGTGTTTGACGCCCGGGCCCCGTGCGGCACAGTACGCGCGGAAGGAATCCAGCGCTGCCGCCCGGCAGCCCCGCCGCCGGGCGGCATCGAGAATGGTGAAGTCGTCGCGAGCGGTGAAGGGAAGGCTCTTGGCCGCCTCGACGACGGTACGGGCGGTCACCTGGTCGATGGCGCCTTCCCGGGCGGCTGCGCCGGCCGCATCCCGCAGGTCCACCAGGGCCCAGCTGGTCGGCCGGTAGGCGCTCTCGGCGTCGGCATGGGTCAGCGCCACCTCATCGTCACCGACCAGGACGCCGTCCCGGTAGCTGCGGAACACCTTCCCCACGCCCCGCATGCCGAACGCCTCGAGCTCCGCCGCGCGTAGTGCTCCCATGCTGGAAGCTCCGTACACCGTCACTCCCCGGTCGAGGAGGGCGAGCAGTTCCTTGTGACGAACCGCGCGTGACTGGAGGAAGACGCCGTCGATCACCACCAGGGTGTCTCCCGCGTCCCACTCCCACCGCAGCACCTGGTCCGCGGCGACCGGCCCGCGGACCTCTGCCTCGGGCAGCATGCGGTGGACGTCTTCCCTGCTGATGGTGGGTCCGGCGGTCACGACCAGTCTCGATGTGTGGTTCATGCCCATGCTCCAGTGTCGAAGGTGAGTCCCGGCGCGACGACGTGCACCACGGGGATGCCGTAGGCGGGTACGGTGAGATCGGCCCGGAGCACGGTGATGCCGTGCTGCGCCGCGACTTCCAGGAGTTCTTCCAGGTCGGCGTCGAGGTCGCGCGGACCGGTGGACGCCGTTCCGTGGGCCCCTGTCAGTTCTGCTACGCCGGGAACCGCTGCGCCTCCGTTCCCCGACTGCCGATCCGAGGTCCCGGACGCGTCGGTGAAGTCGTAGTGGAACACGCCGATGTCGTCCCGGGCTCCCGCCACCGCGGTCAGTCGCGACTGCGCAGCCTCGGTGAGGGCCCGGGACAGGGCCACGTCGGCGTCGGGGTGGGTGCCCGAACCGGAGAACCACCAGGGCACCGACGGGGACCATAGGCGGGCTGCGAAAGTGGGCACCCGAAGGTCGCAGGTGACATCGGTGATTTCGACGACCGCCCCGGCCTGGAGGAGTCGTTCCAGCACCGCGGACGCCGCCCCCGAACCGTCCGGTTCGGCCCGTACCGCCGACTTCCAGGGGCCTCCGGAACGTGCGGCGACGGCCAGGGAGTGCCGCTCCACGACCTCCAGCAGTCCGTGCAAGGTGGCCTCGGTGAAGTTGTTGCCGCTGGCCAGCCCGTTGCTGCTGGTCTGAACGGTCGGCGGTGCCCAGGATGAGCGCATGCGGAGGTCGACCACGACCGATTCCAGCGGAGCCCAGGTGGCGGTGTGCGCCGTCAGGTCCTCGACGGGACACCAGCGGATCCGTGTGGCGGGGCGCAGGGCGTGCCCTCCGAGCAGCGGCAGTTCGGTCCAGTCGTAGGTGAGTTCGGTGGCCAGCTGGGCCGGGGTCGCCACGGTGGTGTCCAGGGCGGGGTCCTCCGCGCAGTGCAACTCGAAGGACTCCATGGCGGCGGAGACGCGGGCCAACTCATGGGTGACGCCCTTGCCCTGTGAGACGGACAGGCTCATGGCGTTGGGCCGGATCGCCTGCCACACCGGGAGGCCGATGTCGTCCAGGAGCGTGACGTCCGCGACCCTGGTGATCCCGACCGTGCCCAGCAACGGCTGTAGGCGCTGCCAGGTCTCTTCCGGCGGGACGGACCGATGGGTGCCCTGCCACACCGAACTCCAGCGGTGCGGTGGCGCGGCGAAGTCGAGCACAGCGGTCATGGGGCTGCCTCCTCGGGGTGTCTGGATGACGACGGTGCTGCGGAACGGTCCTCCACCCGTCCCGCAGCACCGTCAGCTCGTCACTCTGCGGAGCAGGCGACGAATGTGCCGGTACCGAGTGCCTTGGCCACGGCCGCGTCCAGGTCGTTGTCGAACGTGGCGATGATGTCGTTGAGGTTCATGTCCTCGTCCTTTCGGTGTGTGTCGTGGGCGGGGAGAACGTCCCCTCCACCCTGATGTCCACGGTGCCGTGGGGAGGGGGGTGGTGCGATCCCCCAACGGGCCCATGCACCGGTGGAGGTCCGTGTCCGCCGACGGGGGTGTCCGATCGACGACGGATCCGCGGATCACCGACCGCGTCGGCTGCGAGAGGCACGATCCGGCCGGGAAGAGCTACGGCAACGGCCACGACGGGGAGAACACCCCGCGCACCGAGGCGACGGGCGGCCGCCGAACCAGCCCCGGCCCCGCCGGGGCCGGCCGAAAGCGCACGGAGCCACGCCGACGCGGGCGAATTCCGGCAGGCCGGGCTCCTCTTGGAGTCGGTCTCACTCGGGGAACCCGCCGGCGGGTTGCTCGTGCCCGGGCCGAGGGGTATGCGCGGCCGGAGGACGAGGCGCGTCCCTTGCGGCCGGGGAACGTTCCGCCGGGCGGCCTCGGAGTCGAGGCGAGAGGGCGAGGGACACGCCCCGGGAGTGGTGGGGGAACGCAGCCGCCGGGGGTCGCTACGCAGGCGTCGCCGCAGCGCCTTCGCCCGTGCCGCCCGCACGACCTCGGGCCGTGCGCGAGGCGCGGCCGAGCGGGATGCACAGTGCCGCACCGGTCAGCCCGGCCGCCAGTGTGGCGACGGCCAGGACGTGGCTGCCGTGTCGAAGACCCCACGCCGCCAGCAGGGGGGAGAGCGTTCCCGCGGCGGCGAGGACGGTGCCCCAGATACCGTGGTAACGGCCGCGTCCCCCCGGCGGCGTCATGTGCCGCAGGACGTGGGCGGTCGCGACGAACCACGCGATCTCCCCAGGGGCGCACGCCGCCGCGGCCACGATGAAGCCGGGCGTCGTATGCGCGAGCGCCGCCGCGGCCATGGGTACGGCGATGGCCACCGAAGCGACCGCCGCCATGGCCGGCATCGAGCGTCCGGAGGCGGCACGGCGGCTCAGCCACGGTGTCATGGCGGGAGTGAGCACGACGACGGAGACGGAGTTGACCAGGGCGGTAAGGCCGTAGGCCCCGGGAGAGAGGCCCCGGGCAGCCATCGTCATCGGCAGGGCCGCCGCAATGCCGACCAGGGCCGTCATCGTGGCCAGGCCGGAGCCGAGCAGGAGCACCAGATGCCTGGTGAGCCGGAGGCCGCCGCGTCGGTTCCTCTTCGCGCGCCCTGCGCGGTGCAGACGGTCGGCGGGCAACCGGCGCAGCACACCCACGGCGAAGAGCGCGCATGCCGCGGCGTTGATCCAGTAGAGGGCGTCGACGCCCAGTCCGGCGGCCAGCAGACCGCCGACGCCGCCGGCGACGAGGGCACCGCCGTTGACCACCAGTCCGTACCGCAGCGCGTTGAGCTTCGCGCGCCGCCCGGGTTCGGGTACGAGTTCGTCGATCGCGGCGCCGACCACCACGCGCGGTGTGTCGAAGACGAGGCCAAGCGCCACCGCTCCGGAGACCAGCAGGGCCGGCGACGTTGTGGCCGTGAGCAGAGGCATGACAGCGGCGGAGGCCAGCGCCGCCGCCACCAGCGTCGGCCGCCGGCCGAAGCGGTCGAGCAGTCGGCCGCACGCGACCTGTCCGCCCGCCCAGCCTGCGCCGAAGGCGGCGAGCACGACACCGGCGACCTCCGTCCCGTGGCCCTTCCCGGCCAGCAGATAGCTCAGGAACGGGTAGGCGAATCCGGCCGCGCGCAGCAGCAGCAACCCGGCCAGGAGCAAACGGAGTTCCGGCGGGCACCAGGCGCGGATGTCGGCGGCCCGGGTGCGGGATCGGGCCGCAAGGCCACGGATGCCCGCCTGCCGTGTGCCCTGCGTCATGGTACGAGGGCGACCGCTCCCAGCCGCGCGAGCGTCTTCACGGCCCTGACGGAGTCTTCGGGTGCGACGGTCGGTACGAACTGCCCTGCCGGCACCACAGTGCCCGCAGCACGGGACCGAAGGGCGTCGGCAACGGGTCGCGGCATGGCCACCGTCTTCCCGCCGAACCGCACACCGACGCGGTCACCGTCGGCGCTCGGTGTGAACGAGAAGTCGGCACGGGCGGCCCGCACGGCCGTGGCCGCGTCCGTCTTGTCCACGGCCGCGGCGGAGGCGAACCGGTGCTCGGCGGCGGTTCCCTCGGCGTCGCGGCCCTCGGCTGTCAGGCGTGCGACTTCCGTGCGCGGGTCGATCGCCCTGAGTCGGTCCACCAGGAGCTCGATCTGGTCCTTCAGAGCCGCCGCCTGTTCGTCCCAGGTCTCCTCGGCGAGATGGGGGAAGCCGCGGTGCTCCGCGTCGATCGGCAGCGTCGCGGCCACTGTGGACCGCAGCAGTTCGGGCCAGGTGCGTGGTGTCACGGTCACCGTGAGGTGGAGGGAGACGGTGTTTTCTGCGGCGGCTACGTGGGGGGTGCCGTTCGGGAGGTACAGCACGTCGCCGGGCTCCAGGGTCACGTCGAGGAGCGGCTCGCCCAGGTGCTCCGCCCGGTACTCCTCACCTACCTTGTAGGAGCGGCCGTCGGGCCGGGTGACCTGCGCCGTGGGCCAGACCCTCCATCGCTTCTTGCCGTGAAGGTGGATGACGAAGGTGTCGTTGGGGTCGTGGTGGATGACGAATCCCTGCTGCCCTGCCGGAGTGAGGAAGGCGAGGGAATCGCTCCGGGTCGCGAACCGCTGCGCCAGCATCGCGTTCAGCGCACGCAGGTTCGGCCGGAAGTGGTTCATGGAGTGCCACACGACGCTGGCTCCGGAGCGGAAGTGCTCGTACACGCGCTCCGGCACCACGCGGTCGGGTATGTACTTGCGCTGTACGCGCAGCGGTTGCGTGTAGGTGCCCTCATGGATCAGATCGCCGCGTTTGACCAGTCTCAGGTACTGCGTGCGCAGGGCCTCCTCGTGCAGGCACTCGTCCAGGTCGGCCACCGACAGCAGTTCCTCAGGCGGGCCGGTCAGTGCGCCTCTGCGCAGGAGCGGGGACCTGCCGAAGTACTCGGTGAAGAACTCGTCCTCGTCGCCGACGAGCGAGGCGAACGTGGGTACGTACATGGTGGCTCCTGTCCACGGGGTGTTCCGCCGGGAAGTCCGGGCGTTCGGAAAAGGGGGCGCCGGCGGCCGGAGGCGGCCCATGGCCGTACGGGCCGCCCCCACCCGTCGCCGCTAGGGAGCGTATTGCGTCGTGATCATCAAGTGGTCCGGGTGAGATCTCTGAGCCAGATCATCGAGGCGCGTAGGTGGAGGCCGGCGAGGTAGCTGTCAGGGGTCTTGTCGTATCGGGTGGCGATGCCTCGCCAGGCCTTGAGCTTGTTGATCAGGCGTTCGACGGTGTTCCGCTCTTTGTAGAGGTCGGCGTCGTGGCTGACGGGTCGGCCGCCTCTGGAGCCCTTCTTCTTCCGGTTGGCGGCCTGGTCCTTCTTCTCCGGGATGACCGCCTTGATACGGCGTTTACGCAGGTGGGCGCGGTTTCCGCGGGACGAGTAGGCCTTGTCCCCGGCGACCGCGTCCGGCCGGGTGCGGGGACGGCCGACGGGTCCACGCACCCGTACCTTGTTCAGGACGGGGATGAACTGCGGGCTGTCGGCGGCCTGTCCCGCGGTCAGAATGAACGCCAGCGGGCGGCACTTGCGGTCGCCGGCGACATGGATCTTGCTGGTCTGCCCGCCCCTGGAGCGTCCGAGGAGGGCGGCCTTCAGCCGGAGTTTCCGCCGTCGCCGGATGCGCCGTCGCTCTTCCCGCTCGGGATCGCCTTCGGCCCCCTGCCCGGTTTGTTCGTCGCAGTCGCCCCCTTTGACCTGGTCTTCTCCGCCTCGGCGGCAGCCTTCTCCAAGGCTGTGAGGACGTCTTGGTCCAGATGCATCCCGGCTGCGTCGTGATGGGCCCGGGCGGTGGTGGAGTCGATGCTGACCAGGGACAGATCCACCTCACCCCGCTTCGCGGCTTCCGCGATCAGGCCCTCCATCAGGGCCCCGAAGACCCCGGCATCACGCCACTGCCGGAACCGGTTGTGGACGGTCGACCAGGCACCGAACTCCTGCGGCATCTCACGCCACTGCCCGCCCGTCTTGAACCGCCAAATCACGCCCTCGAACTGCTGCCGCAGCCGTTCCGGATACGGGCCGTACTCGCCGATCGGCACATACGGCTCGATGAACTCCCACTCCGCATCCGTCAGTTGCACTCGCGTCACCCAAGAAGGTCTACCCGTCCAGACCCTTCCGCGAAGGCAGATCCCGCACATTGATCAGGACGCAATACGCTCCCTAGGGGACGTACTGGGTGATGAGGTCGTCCGTCTCGGACTCGATCAACTCGATGTCCATGTCCATGTCCAGATCCGTGTCCAGGTTCATGGCGCATTCCTTCCTGCGTGGGGATGGGACGACCGGCGGGGAGTCAGGATCCCCGCCGGTCCTAGGGCCATCGTGGCGCCCGGGCCCGGTCGGGCACCCCGGCCGATCGGTCGAAAGACCGGTGGAGCAGCCGCTCCTCCTCATGGCGGACAGGGGCCGCGGCCAACCACGTCTCGTGTCCGTACGGATGCCCTGAGTGCGTGTCGGCCGGATCCGCTCCGACATGCCCGCCGACCACCCGCCGTGCCGTGTGGAACCCAGCGCACGGGCAGCAGGACAGCGTCCCCAGAGTCGTGATCCCGTACGGCTCCACGGGCGGACGGGACGGTGTGCCCCATGCGTACACACGAGACCCGCATACGCGTCGTCGTGGCCGACGACCACCCGATATACCGCGAGGGCATCACCCAGGCGCTCAAACAGAGCGGGCTCATCGAGGTCGTGGCCGAGGCCCGGGACGGCGCGGAGGCCCTGGAACACCTGCGGACCCATCAGCCCGATGTCGCAGTGGTGGACTACAAGCTGCCCAAGCTGGACGGCCTCGCCGTCGTCCATGCGGCCGAGCGGGACGGTCTGCCGGTGCGTGTGATCGTTCTCTCCGCCTACACCGACGACTCGCTGGTGTTCCGGGCCGTCGGGGAGGGCGCCGCCGGCTACCTCCCCAAGGACGCCACACGGAGCGAGATCGTCGACGCCGCGATGAAGGCCGCCCGGGGCGGGACGGCGCTTCCCCCGGATCTCACCAACCGAGATGGTGGCCCCTGCACTGGGGATCGCCCTGTCGCCGTTCCCGGTGGTCCCGGCGATCCTCCTGCTGCTCACTGCGCGGGCGCGGGAGAACAGCAGTGCCTTCATCGCCGGCTGGACGGCCGGAGTCGCCGGTGCCGCCGTCTTGTTCACCCTGCTGACGTCCGTCGTCGAGTTCACGGGCAAGCCGCCCGCGGCAGTCTCATGGGGACGGATCGGCCTGGGCGGCCTGCTGATCCTCCTGGGCGCGATGCTGTGGAGGCGCAGGCGAACGAGGGCGGATCCGGCATGGATACGAGCCCTGGAGAGCACCACCTGGCCGAAAGCGCTGCGGCTGGGCCTCCTGCTCTCGGCGGTCAACCCGAAGATCCTGGTGCTGATCGCGGCCGGTGGCGTCGCGATCGGTTCGGCCCAGCTCACGACTGCGGGCAGGGCAGGCTCCATCGCCCTGTTCGCCGTCATCGCCTCCGCGGGCGTCATCCTTCCGCCCTTGCTGCGCCTCCTCGTCGGGGAGCTGATGATGCCGCCGTTGGAGCGGGCCAAGGACTGGCTCAAGGCCCACAACGCCGCCATCGTCGCGATCGTCATCGCCTTGATCGGGCTCCTGCTCGTGGTGAAGGGCGTGGGCGGGCTCTGACGCCGCCGTCCCGGCCGGACGCGCCCCTCGGGGCTACCCACCCGCTCCCCGGGCACGTCGGATCGCCGCCTGGCGCCTTCCCGGACCGTCCGTCCGCGCCGTCACACCGAACGACTGGGACGAGAGCGTCACCGGGGCCGGGAAGGGCACCGTAGTGGTGGTCGCAGACCAGCCTGAGGTACGCCGGGCCGGTCTGAAAGCGGTGCGTGTCGCGTCGATGGCCACGTGGTCGTTGCAGGGCGCCCGGCACATGGTGAAGCCGGCGCCGGCGAGGCCGTCGGCCGTGAACGCGTCCTGCGGCGCCATCGTCGCTCCTCAGCTCACGGCGATGGCGGCCACGTCCCGGCGCGGGCGGCACCGCATACGGGCGAGGAGCGCGTCGAGGTAGTCCTGCGAGGTGTTGAACCGGATCATGGCGCCCAGCGCGATCTCGCGCCCGGTCCGCGGGTCACCGGAGACCAGCGGGCCCACTACGTTCTTGAACCAGCCCGCCGCATGGCCGGTGTCCACGCCGATGTGGAGGTCGTGGTACACGATGCCGACTTCGTCCAGGTCGTGGCGCCGCCAGGCATCGACGACGCGCCGGAAGCGCCGGGGAGCGAGGTACTCGGTGACGCCGAAGTAGCCGACGGCCTTGTAGTAGTGGCGGCGGGAGAGCGCCAGGCAGGCGGAGATGTTGCCGGAGACGATCGCTTCCGGCATGAGGGTATCGCGCACGTAGGCGGCATCGGCTCCGACGGCCTCCAGGGCCTGGTCGAAGAGCGAGGTGTGCACCATGGCCGGGTTGCCGTTGCCCATCTCGTCCCAGTAGTTGGCGGCGATCTCCAGCTTCTCCCCGCCCCTGCCTGCCCACCGCATGAGGGCCAGGATGTCGTCGAAGCGCGGGTCGAGACTGGTCTCCTGCGTGAGCAGACGCAGGTCCTCCCACTCGCCCGACTCGGGAAGGTGCTCCTGGTACAGCGGGTGCCAGCCTGCCGGGTGGTCGCTGACCATGGCCTTGAGCCAGCGCACGTACGCGGAGCCCGAGTCGGGGTAGCCGGTGACAGCGCCCTTGGCTATCCGGGACAGCTCGTGGTCGAGCACGGCCCCTTCGAGCAGGGCCGCGACATCGCGCAGGACGGGCTGGAACTCTCGGTCGACCTCCTCCACGGCGACTGCGGAGTAGTCGTGGTCGTGGATGAACGCGAGCGCAGCGTGCACCTGGGCACGTGCCTCGTGGTCACCGTCCTCGTAGCCACGGGCCGTCAACGACCGGCACTCCTCGGCCAGCGCGGCACGGAAGGCGTAGTCCTGGGAGACCCGGGACAGCTCCTGCGGGGAATACCGGTCCAATCGCCGCAGGGCTGCGAGGAGCCCGCCGGAGGCGAAGCGGGGGGTGCTGTTCGTACGTCGGTCGGTGTGCATCACTTCAGCCTCGATCCACCGCGTGAATTCTGATCACGGGTGTCGGGCGGGTTCCGGGGGTTTCTTCGGAGTGCGGGCAGCGGTGATCGCCGGGTGGCCGTCCGGTACGGGGTCTCCGAGGTCTTTCGGGTCGTGGGCAGGCAGGGCGGTGGCGCGGGTCAGGTGACCATGCGCTGTCCGGTCGCTGTCCACAGGTCGGTGAAGTCGTCGGCCCAGCGCCGGTGCCTGGGCAGGTGGAGGGTGAGGCGGCGGGCGCCGGTGGCGATCCGGGCGGGGATGTGGATCAGGTGGCGGCGGATGGTGCCGGTCCTCGCCCGGGTGTGGAAGATGGAGGCGAGGCGGCCGACGGCCCGGGTGAGGTTGTAGGCGGTGGCGGCCAGGGTGAGCCAGGCGGCGTTCGCGGTGAACTTCCCCGAGGGCAGATGGCCGAGCGCGGAGTCCTCCAGGTCGGCGAAGACCTGCTCGACCTGGGCGTGTTCGCGGTGCATGGGTTCGGCCTGGGCCAGGACGAACGAGCTGTCGGTGAAGACGACGTGGTGGCGCCAGACGCCGAACAGCTCGCCCTGCCCCTCGGGCACGCTCTTCGGGTTCAGGCGCTTCACCCGGCGCACGATCAGCCGGGCAGTGGTGTGGAACGCCTTCTTCTTGCTGGTGAACGCGGTGAAGGGGACCTCGGCGATCTCCGCGTCGGAGATCCAGCGTTCCTCCTCGACATCCCAGACCGCGGCGGCGTACTTGATCGGCGTCCAGGCGTCCTCGGCGATGTGCGCGATGGCCTCACGGATCTTCTTCCTGACCGCGACCGCGAGCGAGAACCGGGCGCCGGCCTTGCGGCAGGCCTCGACGACCTTGTGGGAGAAGTACGCGGAATCGGCGCGGACGATGATCTGGGCGGTAATGCCCATCACCCGCACGGTGGCAAGGGCCTCGCGCAGCAGACTCGCCGCGCCCTTGCCGGAGTTCGCCGAGCCCTTGCGCAGCCTGGTGGCCACGATCACCGGAGGGCAGGTGCCCGTCTTGACCGTGACGATCTGGAAGTGCAGGCCGCGCTGCTTGGTGTAGCCGAACGAGGCGCCCTGCTTGGTCGGCCCGTAGACCTGCTTGACCTTGGAGTCGATATCGACGAACACGACCTCGTCCCCGGTGGGCACCAGGCCAGTGTGCGCGGCGAGATTGCAGGTGAACGCCCGTGTGGCGGACTCCAGTTGGCGCACGTGCCCCCAGGTGAACGCGCGCAGGAACGACCCCAGCGTGGATGGGGAGCGCACGCCGCCGAACAGGCGGGGCAGGCCGCCGTGGCGCAGCACGTCCAGGTCATCGATGCTGTCCGCCCCCGCCACCATCCCGCCCACGATCGACAGCGCCTTCGCGTCGGCGGCCGTCCCGGCACCGTTCTTCGCGCCGGTCAGCTTCACCTTCTCGGCCACCAGAGCTGGCAGGCCACACCGCTCGGCCAGCCGGACCGTGGGGACCAGCCCGGCATGCGCGATCAAGTCCGGGTCGTCGAACGCGGCGAACAGTCCCGCGGGCCTGTGGGTAACTCTCACTTACGAGGTGCCTTGCTTCGTGGGACTGATGAGGGCCTAGGAACTCCCATCATCCCAGGTCAGCGGGCACCTCTTCTTATTTCGTCGTCCACAGACCCACTATCGCGCGGTGGATCCAGGCTCAGATCTTCGTGGTGTGATCGGTTGTGGCCGGGTGGTGGTCGCCAGGGGCGGAGGTGGGCGGGTAGTGGGTCGCCACGCCGGTTGTAGTGGCTGACTGTCGCCCGAGTCTGGTGGAGGGATCGCCAGTGGTGCTGCTGCAGGTGGTAGGCGGGTTCGTGGTGGCCGACGAGGGCGGTGGCGGCGAGCACGCCGGCGAGTGCTGGGACGGTCAGACGGATCAGCGGTAGGCGCTCATCTCTCTCGCCGGTGTGGCTTTTCCCTGCTCATCGCCCTGTTCGGGTACGTGGTTGGAGACCGTGCCGTCCTCGGACGTGGCCTGCTGCTCGTAGTGTTGGGCGCGCTGGATGGTCAGGAAGGCCAGGGCGAGCATCGCGCAGGTGACGTGGCGGTGCCATGAGTTCCAGCGGCGGACCTGGTACTGGCCCAGCCCGGTGATCTGCTTCGCCTGCTCGTTGTTCTCCTCGATCTTCCAGCGCACTCCGGCCCGGCACATGGCCAGCGGCAGGGCGGCGTCGCGGCGGTGGTGCACGAGGAAGTAGGCGTACTCGAAGTCCACGCGCCCGCCCGCGAGCTGCTTCTTGTCGGTGGAGCGGCGAATCAGCAGGTGCTGGGCGAAGCCGTCGGCGGGCCGCTGGCCGGGCAGGAGCACGTCGGACCAGGCCCAGTCGTAGTACCGCTGCCCCTGGGAGCCCTCGCCCTGGCTGCGGCGCTCCCACCCGCCACGGGCGATCGCGTAATGCAGCAGGTCACCGGCCTTGGCCACGGCGGGCTGGTACGACTTGCCGGGCGGGCCGGCCACCGGCAGGCTGACCGGCACCCCCAGCACGTACGGGCAGGGCATTCTCATGCAGGAAAGCGCGCAGAGCGGGGTCCTTGCCGTAGTCGGCGTCGGCGGCCACCCAGCCAAAGGGCAGGCCGCGGCCGATGGCGCCGCGCAGCATCTCGATGCCCAGCTCGGGCTTGGTGGCGAAGGTGATCTCCTCGGGCATCCCCGCGTCCCGGCGGCGCGGCGCGTCCTGGGCCCAGACGGCGGGCAGGTACAGGCTCCGGTCGAAGAAGGTGTGCCCGCACTCGGCGGCGTAGGTGAGCATCACCATCACCTGGCAGTTGCGCACGTCCCCGGTAGACCCGCAGTGCTGGTGGGCCACCCCGACCGACCGGGTCCCCTTCTTGATGACCTGGGTATCGTCCAGCACCAACGTGGCCTGCGCATCCCCGAGGCGGCCGGCGATGGCCAGCCCGGCCTGGCGCATCAGACGGGCGACGCGCTTGCGGTCCACACGCAGGCCGTCGAGTTCGCGCAGGTCCGCGAGGATGCGCGAGGCGCCGTAGGTCCCATGGGACCGCTCGTGGTGCCCACGGATCTTCTCGGTCAGCTCGGCGTCCTCCCGATGCCGGCGGGAGGGGCCGCGGTCCTTCCAGGCGTAGTAGCCCTGCCGTGACACACCCAGCAGCCGGGCCATGAAGGAGACGTCGTGGTGTGCCCTGTTCTCGTCGATCAGCCGGTAGCAGATCACCGGCTGGTCTCCCGGACGAAGAAAACCGTGGCCTTGCGGAGGATCTCTTTCTCCTCGCGCAACTGCTTCACCTCACGGCGCAGCTGGGCGAGCTCCTCCTTCTCGTCGCTGGTCAGCCCCGGGCGCCCCCCGGCGTCCACTTGGTCCTGGGTGGCCCAGGTGCGGATGATCTGGGCAGACGGCTCGAACTCCTTCGCCAGCTCCTTCGGCGAACGGCCGGCCCTGACCAGCTCGACTATCCGGCGACGGAACTCCGGCGGGTAGGCCGGACGCGTCCTTGGCACGATGAACTCCTCCTTGCGGGACCCAGTGCCCCAAAATGGAAGGTTGTCCATCACACCGGGGCAACTTCAACGACACTCACGACGCTCCGTCACCACCGAAAGTGAGACAGGGCCGAACGATTTACAGTCCCCGGCCTGATCACCGAGCCGTCATGACCACGCCACCCGCCATCACAAGTTCAACCTCAGTAGTTGTATGCCGACCGCCCTGGATGAACTCCTGCGTGTTGCTAACGAGCTTTCAGTTGACTTGAGTACGATTAGCTCACTGTTGATCGGGTGTGGTGAGGAAACGATAGATGGTTTGGCAGCGGATACGGCTCGTGGTGCCGGTGTTTGAACCTTAGAGGGCTTCTCGCGTGGTGAGTTTCGCGAGCTTCTTGTAACAGCAACAGCTTAGGGCTGCCGCAAGCCGCTCGCTCGATTCGATCTGAGGAGGCCCGATGCGCGGGATGAGCTCTCGCTCTCGCAGCCAGGTGAAACGGTCGGCGGAGAAGTACGCGCGGGCCTGACCGGTCGGCGTGCCCGTGACCCGCAGCGGGAGCGGACGGCGGGTGTACCGCCGATCAGCCGCTTGAGGGCCAGGCTGTCGTGGGTGTTCGCGCCGGACACAGCGATTGGTCCAGGGAGATGTCCTGGGCCTCGGAACAGCACGTGCAGTTTGCTGCCCTTCTTGGCGCGATCGACCGGATCGGGCCCGGTCAGCGCACCCCCTTTTGAGGCTGGTCCGAGGCGGCATCGACGATCGCCGAGGCCCAGTCCAGCTCCCGGCGCGCACGTTCGTCTAAGGGCTGTCCCGTAGTCCGCGGTGGATCAGCGCGCGGCGTCAGGTGTATGGGGTCTCCCCCGGCCCTTGGGGCCGAGGGGACGCAACGCAAGGCGGAGGGTCGCCCTCATACCGGGTTTATTCGGGCGATTCGACAACGCAGCGTGGGGGCACCTCCCGGCGAAGCCAGGGGGAGTGCCGTAGCTGTCGTCGCGCGCCCGCCGGGGATTACGGGACAGCCCTTAGGACCACCCAGTGGAGCCGATGCCACAGCCCCGCCCGGGACCAGGCGTTGAACCGGCGATGCACCGTCGCGGGAGAGACGCCGAACGTCTCCAGCAGATGCCGCCAGGCACACCCGCTGGTCAGCACGTACACAACCGCCGTGAATAGGGCTCGCTCGTCACACGGAGAGGTCTCGTTCCCCGCGGAAGGGAGTTGAACGACGGAAGCAACCGAGCGACGAGCTCCCCGCGAACCAGCCGGCCCCAGCTTCTCCAAGCAGCCGAAGGGCCGGCGACGAGCGTCCGATGACTCTTGATGCGTCTGCCATGACGGCTGCCCAGAGAGCTGGAGGATTGATGAAACGTAACCGTAAACGACTTGAGGCAATGCGGAGCGGGCCTGCAACCTCAATGCTGAGCACCGCTACCTTCGCCACTGTGGCACTCATGGGCGGTGCCGCATTGCAGGTCGACTGGCCGTCATCGTTCAGGGAACTGGCGGCTGGCTCGGGCAGCAGTCAGGAGAAGAACCAAGCAACGCCGACCGGCGTAATCTCAGTTACTCTCACCGGGCCCACGGCGCTTGTGAGCGAGGAGACAGGGACCCTTCGCCTGAAAACCTCCGCTCCGACGCACGCAAAGATCACCGGCGGTAAGATCGAATGGCAAAGTCGTGCTGCGGGAACCTCCGTCTGGCGCACCTTCGAGATGCTGAAGCTTGGTCCTGAGGGACAGGCGTCGGTGCAGGTGTCGCCCTGGAAGGCGACCGAGTATCGGGCTATCCTCCACGACCGTCATGCGGTCACCAGGGTCAGTACCTCCTTTCAGGTCAGGACCCGTCCCGCAGTGGAACCGGTCGTTGTGCCGAAGCTCGTTGCGGAACCCCGTTTCAGTAGTTCTACCGACCCTGCGCGACGACCGCGTGCTGTCGGAACTGGCGCTCATGCGAGCGTCTCCCATGTCCCCGGTTCGGTGTGGGCACGCGTGATGGGTGTCTCCTACACCGCGGGTTGCCCGGTCGGGCGAGACGATCTTCGCTATGTCCAGGTCAATCACTGGGGTTTCGACGGGTACCGCTACCGAGGCGAGATCATCGTCCATGCGTCCCTGGCTCAGCAGACTGCGGCAGTTTTCACGGATCTGTACCGCCTCAAATATCCGATCCGGCAAATGCGCCTGGTGGATGACTTCGGCAAGGGCTTGGTTCAGGGCGCGAACGACTACTTGTCCATGAGCGCGGACAACACGAGTGCATTCAACTGCCGCTTTGTTGACGGCAGGGAGAGCCGCCGGGTACTGTCCCCGCACGCCTGGGGTCTGGCAATCGACATTAACCCCTGGGAGAACCCCTTCCAGACCAAGACGGGAGTCTTTCCCGACCGCGCTTACCTGGATCGCGACATTCCTCATATGGCTGTCCTAGGCAGCCGCAAGAGTCCGGCCGTCCATGCCTTTGAGAGCCGTGGACTACGATGGGGAGGGCGCTGGGTCGAGAGAGACTACCACCATTTCGAGACTCTCCACATCAAGCGGAAACAGGGGGTGAACCTGCCCACGTAGTGTGGAGACCGCGACCGGAGGGATAGTCGAAGGTCAAGGGATCCAGGAAGCGCATCTACAACGCGGAGTTCCGCGAGGGTGCGGTACGGATCGTGGCGGAGACCGGGAAGCCTATCCCGGAGGTGGCCGAGAAGCTCGGTGTGCATCCGGGGACGCTGCACAGCTGGGTGTCGCGGGCCAAGCGTAACGGCTCGCCGTCGTCGGACACACGGAGGATCGTCCGGCAGCGCTGGTGCTCGGTTCTTCGCGGGGAATCGGTGCGGCGACGGCGCGGGCACTGAGGGCGCAGGGGCATCGGGTGGTGCTGCATGGGCGGTCGGCGAGTGCGGCGCTGTCCGGGCTCGGGGGTGAGCTGGGAGTGCCGACGGTGGCGTTCGATTTGGCGGATGTGGCGGCGGCGCGGCAGGGCGTCAAGAACGTGGTGGCCGAGCACGGACTGCCACAGGTGGTGGTGTACAGCGCGGGCGTGAACCGGGTGGTGCCGTTCGAGGGCGCCTCGCGGGAGGAAATCGCGGAGGCTTTCGCCGTGAACGTGTGGGGTGCGGTGGGAGTGTTGCAGGACCTGCTGCCGAAGATGGTTGCCCGAGACGGCGGGGCGGTGGTTTTGGTGTCGTCGATCCGCGGCGTGGACGGCCTGGCCAGTGATCGGACGGTGTTCTACTCGATGGCCAAGGCGGCACTGGGCAATCTGACGGCATCGCTGGCCAAGCGTTTCGCGCCGACGGTACGGGTCAACGCGGTCGCGCCGGGGTTCACCGCCACCGACATGGTCTCGACTTGGGACGAACGCACCTGGCGGCAGGCCCCGGGGCAACCTGCTCGGCCGACCCGCGGAGCCGGAGGAGATCGCTGGGGCGATCGCGTTCCTCGCCTCGGACGCCGCCCGGCACATCACCGGCCAGACCCTGGTTGTGGACGGCGGCTATGGCCTGGCCGGAAAGTAGGCACCGGACGCGCCGGTGAATTGCACTCGAAGGAGTGACGGTCGTGCCGTCGCACCCGCCCCGCCGACCACGGGAGGCGCGAGGTCCGCAGGCAGGGGCGCCTCTGAGCCGATCGGGGAACGCGCCGGTTCGGCGCGCGCGGGCCGAACTGGGCTTCCGGATCTCGGTGAACCGCCTTGCGACAGTCACGCGGGAACCAGGTGGGAAACACGGACACCGATCGGACGATTACCGTGTACCTGGGCGCCCGCACGAACGTGCCCAAGGTCTGGGCACTTCAGCAGGCGGTCGGCAAGATGCACACCTCAGCGGTGAATTGGTCGTACGTGCACACCGGCCAGCACTTCGACCCGTGCCTGGGGCGGGAGTTCTGCCACGAGCTCACGCTGCGGGTAGACCGGTGGTTGCAATGCGGCAACGCCGCCAGTGACGCCGAGCAACTCGGTCGGCTCTGCACACTGGTGGAACGCGACCTCGACGAGCGCCCCGCGGAGGTGGTGGTGGTCGGCGATGTGAACTCTACCGTCGCCGCTGCGCTGGTCGCCGCCCGCCGGGGCACCCCTGTGATCCACCTGGAGGCGGGGCTTGCGCTCGCCTGACCGTACTCCGGAGGAGGCGAACCGCCGGATCGTTACCGCGTGCACGGACCATCACCTGGCGACTACTGCCGAGGCCGTAGCCGCACTGCGCGGCGAGGGCGTGCCCACTGAGTGCGTCCACTTCGTCGGCAACCCAATGGCCGAGGGTCCTGTCAGTGCGGTCGCCTGGCGAAGTCAGCGAACACTTACGACCGAGGCGGAGTCGGCAGAGCGGTCGGCGGTGACGAAGTCCGGTCTGCCGTCGCCGTTGAGGTCACCTGCCGCCACCCCGTAGGGGCCTGTACCGGTGGGGTAGGAGGTCCGTTCAGACCGTCCCCAACGGCTGTGCCGTGCGAGGACGGAGACCGTGTTGCTGTCAAAGTCGCAGGTGATGATTTCCAAGCTGCCGTCACCGTCCAGGTCTGCGGTGGTCACGCCGGTCGGGTTAATGCCGGTGCGCTTGGTGACGGCGGACCTGAAGGTGCCGTCGCCTCTGTTGAAGAGCAGCGAAACGGTGTTGTCGCCGCGGTTGGCCGTGATGATGTCAGGCTTCTCGCCAGCCCGCAGAGCGACGGCCGTCACGGAGCGGGGCTGGCGCCCGACCCGGTAGGCGACGCGAGATTCAAGGACTCCGTGGCCGTTGTTCCTGAGTACGGACACGGTGTTCGTACCGTTGTCAGCGGTGATGACGTCGACTCTGCCGTCGCCGTTCAGGTCGGCGGCGGCCACGGAGGTCGGATTGACGCCAGTGGCGTAGGCAACAGCGGGCTCGAAGGTACCGTCCCCCCTGTTGATGAGAACCGACACCGTACTGTCGGCGAAGTTCGAGGTGACGAGATCAGGCCCGTCCACACCGTTCAGGTCGGCGATGGCTGTGGACAGCGGTCGGGCCCCGACAGAGTAGTCACGGTACGAAGAGGACCCGTACGGTCCGTCGGCCCATGCAGGGCCGCCAACACACAGTACGGTCGCCAGCGTCGTGGCGGAGGCTCGCGCCCATCTCGCTCGGGCGGTCCGGCTGGTCCAGTCGGCCATCGGTCTCGCTCTCTCGTATCGCTCGCCCACCGGGTTTATCGGCGGGTCACTTCGACGTCCGTGGATTTCAACCAGGCAAGCCTGTGGTTGTATTGGACGCTGATATACCGCTCAGGTCCGGTAATGACCGTGTCGGGCGGGTCCGGGGAGAAGTCCTGGGCGGGTGTCGCCGACCTTGTGGCCACGTAGGCCTGCCCCTTGAGGATGGTGTAAACGCCCAACTGAACCTCCCCTCGTAGCGTGGAGACCGTGACCGGAGGGATAGTTGAGGGTCGTGGGATCCAGGAAGCGCATCTACAACGCGGAGTTCCGCGAGGGGGCGGTACGGATCGTGACGGAGACCGGGAAGCCGATTCCGGAGGTGGCCGAGGATCTCGGCGTGCATCCGGGGACGTTGCACAGCTGGGTGTCGCGGGCCAAGCGCAACGGCTCGCCGTCGTCGGACACGCCTGTGCAGGCATCGGCGGGGGCCGGCTCGGGTGGCCGTTTGCGGGAGGGTGAGCGGGCGGAGCTGGAGCGGCTGCGGGCGGAGGCCCGGGAGAAGGACAAGCGCATCCGCGAGCTGGAGATGGAGCGTGATGTGTGCAAGCGATTCGTGGCCTTGTGGGTGAAGTAGCTGATGCGGACCCGGCCGTCGCGGTCGGGGTGATCAGCAGCTGCAAGGCCGAGCAGAGGATCCCGCACCGGATAGCCTGCCGGGCGCTGGGCGTGTCCGAGTCCTGGTATTACAAGTGTCGGGACCGCGAGCCGACTGCCCGCGAGGTGCGCCGCCAGCACCTGGCGGAGGAGATCGAGGAGATCTTCCACCGGTCCGGCGGCACCTACGGCTCGCCGAAGGTGTTCATCGAGCTGGTACGCCGGGGCTGGCGGGTGTCGGTGAACACCGTCGCGAAGCTGATGGCCGAGCTCGGGCTGGCGGGCCGGAAGGTCAAGCGCCGCCGGTCGCTGACCAGGCCGGGCAGGCGGCCGGCCGCCCCGGACTTCGTGCGCCGGGACTTCAGCGCCGAGGAACCCGATCTTGTCTGGGCGGGCGATATGACGGAGATCGAAACTGGGGAGGGCAAGCTCTACCTCGCCACCGTCATCGATCTGTTCTCCCGCCGCCTGCTCGGCTACGCGATGGGCGAAAGGCATGACGCGGAGCTGGTGGTGGCGTCGCTCAACATGGCCGCGGCCACCCGTGGCGGCGACGTGCGCGGCGTCATCATGCACACGGACAGGGGCAGTGAGTACTGCTCGCGGCGGTTCAAGCGGGCCTGCCGCCGGCTCGGCATCGTGCAGTCGATGGGACGAGTCGGATCTTGTTTCGACAACGCTGTGAGCGAGGCGTTCAACAGCGTGCTGAAGGTCGAGTACGTCCACCGGCACACCTTCCGCACCCGCACCGAGGCCCGCATCAGGATCGCCACCTGGATCACCGACTTCTACAACGCCAGGCGGCTACACAGCGTATGCGGGTTCAAGAGCCCGATCGACTACGAACGTGACTACCGAGCCACTCTCGCCGAGGGACTGGCCGCATAGATCGTCTCCACGCTGCGAGGGGATTGACAGTTCGTCGGTGAGATCACTCGGGTACGGCTTGCGGTCACTCATCCGGCCACCCAAGCGAACCCCGAACGCCTGACCGGCAGACATGCTCCAACGTCACCCCATCGAGCGACACCAAACCCGGCATCACGGCGCGAACCGCACTCTAAGGAGCGGGCGACGTCCCTGATACCGGCGGCCAGTTGGGTCATTTCGCGGCAGGCGGCGGTGGGCTTGGCCAGGAGTTCGTGGTGCTCGGCCTTGAGGTTGTCGGGCCTGGTCAGCAGCATTCGGGCGAGTCGGCGCGGGGAGATGTGGCTGCGGTCGGCGTCCGCACGGCCTTGGTTGATGTACTTGTGCAGGAGGTTCAGGCAGCCTGTGAAGCCGAGGGCCTTGATCTCTTCGTAGAGGTGCTTGACGGGGATGCCGGGGTCTTCGGCCCGGCGCTTGCGCAGGTGCTCGCGGTAGGGGTCGACGAGGCTGGCCCGGTACTTGGGGACGCGGAGCATGCGCTCGGGCCGGTCGGCGCGGGCGTAGCGTTTGACGGTGTTCAGGGCCAGTTGGAGACGGCGTGCGCATTCGAGCAGGTCCACGCTCTTCTCGAGCAGGCCGTGGACCTGGTGCCAGCGTTCGAGGGTGGTCTGGGCGCGGGGCCCGTCGTAGATGGGCGCGTCCAGCACGGCGGCCCAGCAGGAACTGTGCGCCTTGGCCTCGCTCAAGGCGGCTTCGCGCAGGTTGTGTCACACATGCCACCGGTCCGCGACCTGCACCGCGTCGGGCAAAGCGCGCCGGATCGCCTCGGCGTAGGTCGCGGAGCCGTCACGGCACAGGATCTCGATGCCCGGATGCTCGCGCGGCCACGCCTCCAGCGTGTCGGCGGTGCGATCGGACAGCACGTCGATCCGCTCATGGGTCTCGGCATCGATCACCACGGTGGCATAGCGGTGCCGCCGGCGCAGAGCGAAGTCGTCGACGCCGATCACACGGGGCACCCGCCCGACGGGAAGTGGGATCCGCAGGAGCGTGCGCAGGGCCGTGTGACGTGACAGACTTACCGCCGATATCGCCAGCAAACGCGTCCCGGCCCCGGCCCGCTAACTCCTTGACCACGGCCTTGACCTGCCTGGTCAGGGGACGGTTCGCCGCTGATATCGGTCCAGCACCCCGGACACCTGCTCGCGGAAGGTGTGGCGGCAGCCGCGCGTGGGACACACCAGACGCCGCACCCGCACACGGACTACCACCCGACGCTCATCGACCGGCACGTCGGCCACTGTCCGCCAGTGATAGCCGTGCACGCGCGACGATGATGCCCCGCACACCGGGCAGACCGCAGTGTCCCGCGGGATCCGTGCCCGCACCATGATCCGCTCACCCTCATCGGTCACATCCTCGATGACCAGCAGCGACAGACCCGAGAACACCATCTTCACAAACTTGTTGACATCCTTCACGCGAGGGTCAACGACACTCACGACGCTCCGTCACCACCGAAAGTGAGACAGGGCCGTTCGATTGACAAACCCGTAAGGGACCGTCAATCCCCGTGTCGACGGCTGTGGGTGTGCAGAATAGGAGCGAGACGTTTACCGCCCCATTCCGTGGGGGGCTGGGTCACCGTCGCACGGTCATAGATGTGGACCGTGTTGTGAGCCTGATGATCTGGTCGGTAGCCCTCGCGGGGCAGAGTTGGGATACGCATGCCTAGTCCGCACCACCGATCGCGTCACCGCGGTCAGGGCGCAGGGTCGGCCCCTCCGGCGGCGAAAGCTCCACGCCCGAGGCTGGCCATGCTCTCCGCGTCCCTGGGCATCTTCGTCACCCAGCTCGACTTCTTCGCCCTCAACCTGGCACTGCCCCGTATCGCTTCAGAACTCGACACAACAGTGACAGACCTGCAGTGGGCGATCAGCGGCTACATACTGGCGCTGGGGGCGTTCCTGATCCCGGGCGGGCGGCTGGGGGACATCCTCGGCCGGAAGCAGATGTTGATGACGGGGCTGGCCGTGTTCGGTCTCTCCTCGCTCGGCGCCGGCCTCGCCTCCAGTGCGACCGCCGTCATCGTGCTGCGTTTCGCTCAGGGGGTGGGGGCGGGCATGTTGTTCCCGCTCTGCGTCGCGGTGATCACCGACGCCTTTCCCAAGGAACAGACCATGCGGGCGATCGGGAACGCGTACGGGATCGGTGCCATCGGTCTGGCGCTCGGCCCGGTGGTCGGTGGCGGGCTGACCCAGCTGATCACCTGGCGGCTGGTGCTCCTGATCAACGTCCCGGTGACCGCTGCGGCCATCGTCGTCGTGTGGGTGGGGGTGCGGGAGTCGCGCGACACCACGGTGCCGCGCTCGATCGACCTGCCCGGCTTGGCAGCCGTGGTGCTGGGCATCTCCTTGGTGACCTTCGGTATCGATCGCATGGATGAGTGGCCCCCCGGTATGGCGTGGGGCGTCTTCGCGGCCGGGGTCCTGCTGCTGGTGGCATTCGTTCTCCGGGAACGGGTCGCACGCTGGCCGCTGGTCGCGCTCGACCTGTTCCGCAATGTGCCCTATGTGATCGTCACCGTCATGACGACGGTTGCCAACATCGGCGTCACCTCCTCCATGTACTGCATTACGATCTTCCTTCAGGAAGCCGAGAAACACACACCGCTCGGGGCCGGTCTGATCTTCCTGCCAGTCTCCCTGGGCGCCGCTGTCGGCGGCCCGCTGTCGGGTTGGCTCGGCGAACGCTTCGACATTCCACACACCATCGCCGCCGCGACGCTCGTCGGCAGCCTGGGCACTTTTCTCGTCTCCCTCGCCGGAGGCTTCGGCACATTTCTGCCCGGCCTCGCGATGAACGGCCTCGGCTACGGCATCGGGTGGGCAATGGCAAGTGTCGGCACGCAGACGGTCGTCCCCCCTCAACGGGCCGGACAGGCATCGGGGGTCACGCTGAGCATCGTGATCGGAGTCGCAGGCATGCTGGTCGCGCTCACCGCAATGCTGATCGAGACCGGCACCCAGGGACAAAACCTCGCCATCGCCGTTGAGGCCGTGCTGCGCTGGATCGCATTCGGCAGCGCCGCTGCCACGATCGTCCTCGCATTGCTCGCCGCACGACTGATGCCACAGCGCGTCATCGCCTCCGCCGAGTGAACCCGGTGTACGGGGCGCTGCACGGCGGTCACGCATGGCAGCTGTAGTTCTTGATCACGGCTGCTCGCGACAGCAGTGTCGTTGCTGGTGGCAGGCGGTTGAGACGGCTTGGTGACGGCGCCGCCAGGCGATCCAGCGCAGGACGTGATCACGGTCGAGGGCGGGTGGGGGCAACAGGATGACCCGCGGGAGACGGATGAGCTCCGAACAGGTCAGCGGGACGAGCTCGGGCTGCCGCTCGGAGCTCACCGGACGACCCCTTCCAGACCATCGGGCACCGCTCCGGCCGCGTCGAGCTCCGCAGCCGCACGCGTGACTGCGTACGCGGGCCGTCCGCCCCGGAGGCCCGCAAGAACAGCCGAAGCCCTGATCGGGTCTGTCAAACGAGCGGTGTAACTGAGGTGGTTGGGGCTACTGACGAGCTGCGGAGAGCCGGCCGTCGAAGGTGATGTCGAAGGCGTTCAGGGCGGTCTTCCAGCGCATGGTCCAGCGGGCCTGGCCCTTGCCGGTGGGGTCCAGGCTCATAATGGACATGTAGACGCACTTCAAGACGGCTGCCTCGTTCGGGAAGTGGCCGCGGGCCTTGACCGCCCGCCGGATCCTGGCGTTCACGGACTCGATGGCGTTCGTGGTGCAGACGATGCGGCGGATCTCGGTGTCGAACCGCAGGAACGGCGTGAACTCCTCCCACGCGTTCTCCCATAGCCGGACGATCGCCGGATACTTCTTGCCCCACGCGTCGACGAACTCCGCGAACCGTTCGAGGGCCGCTTCCTCGGTCGCAGCCGTGTAGACCGGCTTGAGGAGCTTGGCGATCTTGTCCCAGTCCTGGCGGGCGGCATAGCGGAAGGAGTTCCGCAGCAGGTGGACCACGCAGGTCTGGACGGTGGTGCGGGGCCAGACGGTCTCGACCGCGTCGGGCAGTCCCTTCAGCCCGATGCCCCTATGGATGTCAAGCCGCGACGCTGCCGGGAACAGGTAGTGGCGCGGAGGCGATAGCCCGGTGGATTTCACGGGCGACGTATCTCTTGAGGCAGCGGATGACCTCCCGCTTCGTCTTGCCCTCTGCGGTGCGTCGCAGCAGGTAGGCGCGGGAGCGGTCCTCCCAGCGCAGGCGGGAGAGCACGATGCGGTAGAGGGCGGCGTCGGGCCCAGCTCGACACCGTCGCCGACATGCTCGGCCGCCAGTTCCCCAAGGTCAGGTCCATGCTCCTGGAAGCGAAGGAGGACCTGACCGCGTTCGCGGACTTCCCTGATCGGCACTGGAAGAAGATCCAGTCGACCAATCCGCTGGAGCGGATCAACCGCGAGATCAAACGCCGGACCGACGTCGTGCAGATCTTCCCCAACCCCGACGCACTCGAACGCCTCACCACCGCCGTGCTCATCGAGATGCACGACGAGTGGATCGCCTTCCCCCGCCGCTACCTCCCCGAAGGCAGCATGGACAAGATCTACCCCAACAACGACCAGATCGGTCCGGCTACACCACCACAGGGGACATGACCCAGCTTCGACAAGCCCTGCCACAGAGTACTGGTGGGCCGTCGGCGAGGTGCCTGCTGAGCAGGTCCTTTTCCCACGGCCCCCAGCCCGAACGACGCATGCGAGCTTTCCCCGCACGTCGCTCTCCAGTGACTACTCCGTGAATGCCGAGGCGGGTCTCTTGCCATGGATGGTCGCGTGGCAACTTCCGCAGATCACGAGGGTCTTGCGGTGCCGTGCGGCCATGAGATCTGCCCATGGCGGCCGATCGCCCGGTCGTCCGAGGTCGGCGAGCTTGGCGACGTGGTGGACTTCCACCTCGTCGATCCGCCCGCAGGACTCGCACCGTCCGGCGAGAAGCCGGGTGACGAACTCCTTGCGTTTGGTGTTGACCGGGGCCAGCCGACGGTCGTTGATGACCGTCTTCTTGTCCCGTCGCAGCGGGATCCCGCCGAACCGTCCGACCAGCGGTTTCCTGCCGTTGTGTTCGACGCGGGCCTCGAAGCACTTGCGTGGCCCGTGCGGTGTCGCGATGGTGGCCGTGTACTTGCGGGCCATTTTCTACACCGACGAGCGGTGCTTGTTGGCGGTAAGCATTCAGAAGGTTGTTCGTGCGTCCGTCTCCTGATGATGTGACAGGTGCGGGGCGGGTGCGGCAGGATCCGGGGTCATGTCGTCTGCTCTGGAGTCTGCGTCGTGTGAGGATCTCCTCGTGCTGATCGGATTGCTCCAGCGGCAGGTGGCGGCCGCAGAGGCGCGGGTTGAAGCGGCAGAGGTGCAGGCGGCCGAACTCGCGGTGGCCAACGAGCGGTTGACCGCTCGGGTGGCGGAGCTGGAGCGGCGTCTTGGCCGGAACTCGGGCAACTCCTCGATGCCGCCCTCCTCGGACACCTTCGGGCGGCCGGAGAAGAAGCCGCAGCCCAGGAGTGGACGCAAGCGAGGCCGTCAGCCCGGCGCCGACGGGTCGGGCCTGGCCATGACCGACAAGCCCGACGCCACCGAGGACCATGTCCCGGCGGCCTGCAGCGGCTGCGGAAGCACACTGGACCAGAGCGACAGCGTCAGCTTCGAGCGGCGCCAGGTCCGGGACATCCCCCTGTCCACGGTAAAGATCACCGAGCACCGGGCCCACCGCTGCCGGTGTGCCTGCGGCACGGTCACCGCCCAGCCGATGCCCGGGCATATCGCCGGGTCCCCGTCCTCCTACGGTCCGAACCTGCGCGCGCTCGCCGTCTACCTGCTGGTTTTCCAGCACATTCCCGTCGAGCGGACCGCGCAGCTGATCAAGGACGTGACCGGGGCGGAGGTCTCCACCGGCTGGGTGGCCTGTCTTCTTCCCGAGGCCGCCGACCTGGTCGCGGACTCCGTGAACCTGATCAGGGCCTTGCTGGTGATGGGGCACATCCTGCACGCGGACGAGACCACCACCCGCATCGGCTCGTTGCGGCGCCGGCTGCACGTGGCCTGCACCGACTTCCTCACCCTGCTCCACCTCGCCCCGCGTTCACGCGCCGGCGCCGACGCGGGCGGGGTGCTGCCCAACTACCGCGGCGTCCTGGTCCACGACTCGCTGTCCCTGTATGCGGGCTACCCGCACCGCACCCACCAGTTGTGCGGCGCCCATCCGATCCGTGAACTGACCGCCGCCGAAGAGGACTTTCCCCACCAGAAACGGCACCAGCAGATCCGGTGGGCCCTGGCCGGGCTGAACACCCAGGCGACGCGTGTACGTACCGGTGAGATCGGGGAGATCACCCCCGAGGCCCCGCTGCTGCACCTGGACGCCTTCCACCAGGGCATCACCGTCGGACTCTCCGAGCACCCCCGAGCGCCGGGCCGCAAACAGTCCCCGGGCCGCAACCTGCTCGAACGGCTGCGGGACCAGGCCCACTCAGTCCTGCACTTCGCAGACGACCCCCGGCATGTGCCCTTCACCAACAACTGCGGCGAGCGGGCGCTGCGACCGGTCAAGACCCAGCTGAAGATCTCCGGCTGTCACCAGTCCGAGACCGGTGCGAGGGCCTGGCTCGCTGTGCGCTCCTACCTCGACTCCGCCCGCAAACACGGGCTGAGCGCCTTCAAGGCCATCCACCGCGCCTTCACCGGAAACCTCTGGATGCCCCCGATCGAGCAAGCCGCCTGACCAGCACGTCTCACATACCGTTACTGTACCGGCCAACCGCATTCCTCCTGAATGCTTACTCCTGGACCGCCTCGCCAGCCACTTCGACCGCAAGGTCCACCTCGTGGTCGACGGGCACTCCGCCCACCGCTCAAGGAAGGTCTGCGGCTGGCTGGCCGACCATCCCGACGACGTCGAGCTGCAATTCCTGCTGCCGTACTCACCCGAGCTCAACTTCGACGAGCTGATCAACGCCGACCTTGAATACAGCCTGCCCAGGCAGCACCGAGCCCGAGAGCAAGTCGAACTTGCCGCCGAAACCCGCCGCTTCTTCCGCAGACGCCAGCGTCAGCCACACATCGTCCGCTGCTACTTCGGTGGCCCGCACATCCGCTGCATTCTCGACGAAAACCCCATGAGTTTCTGATCAGTAGGCGCTCTGTGCCGACGGACGGTGAGGCCGCCCCGTTCACTCGCCGGAGAACCGACCCGGACCGGGCACCAGGTCAGCGCGGACACCGCTGGCGATCTCCTGCGGGAGGAAGGCTTCAGCGGCGCGGCGGGAGGGCTTCCCACCGGTTGACTGATACAACATCAGACTTGCAAGTGTCCTTCCGGGACTTGCCCGAACCTTCCTCTGCCCTTCGGACTTGCTCGAGCCCTCCGTGAGTCCATGTCCGCCAGGCTCAAGGCAGGTTACCGGTCGGCGCCCCTTGCGGGGCAGACAGAGGGAGACCCGTGCCCAGTCCGCGTCGTCCGTGGCGTCAAGGCGGTCACGAAGGGGGGCCGGCTGTCCCCGCACAACAGTTGCAACCGCGCCAGATCCTGACGATCGTCGCGACGGGGCTGGGCGTCTTCCTGGTGGCCCTCGACGTGCTGATCGCGAACGTGGCCCTGCCCGACATCCAGCGGGACTTTGGCGTGGGCGAGTCCGGTCTGCAGTGGGTGGTCACGGCGTACTCCATCGGCATGTCCGTGTTCGTCATGGCCGCCGCCACCTTCGCCGACCGCTTCGGGCGCCGTCTCGTCTACGTCGTGGGGATCTCCGTGTTCACCGCCTGCTCCGTGGTCGCCGGCCTGGCTCCAGGCCTCGGAGTCATGGCGGCCGCCCGAGCTGCTCAGGGTGTAGCCGCAGCGGCGGTGACCGTGAGCTCGCTCGCCCTGGTGAGCTCCGCCTTCCCCGACAAAGGCGACCGGGCAAAGGCCATTGGGCTGTGGACCGGCGTGGCCACCATTGCCTCGCCCCTGGGGCCCACGCTCGGTGGCGTCCTCACCGAAGCCATCAGCTGGCGGGCTGTCTTCCTGGTCAATGTCCCTGTCGGCGTGCTGGCACTCGCCCTGACCTTCGGATACGTCGGCGAGTCCCGCGCGGAGCGCACCCGTGGCTTCGACTGGGGCGGGCAGGTACTGTTCGCCGTGTCCGTCGGTGCACTGGCATACGCTTTCATCCAGGGTCAGGACGTCGGCTGGACGTCGCCTCTCGTCCTGACGTTGCTGACCGTCGGTGTGGTCGGGTTTGCAGTCTTCGGCCGGTACGAGTACGGGTTGCCGAACCCCATGATGGACGTGAGGCTGTTCGGAAACCGCACCTACACCGTGGCCATCGTCACAGCCTTCTCCGCGTTCTTCGGCGTGTACGGCATGCTGCTGGTCGTCACACAGTACGTCCAGAATGTCGAGGACTATTCGCCTGAACTGGCCGGGCTGCTGATTCTTCCGTTCGCTTTCACCCTCATGGTGTTGTCGCCGGTTGCGGGCCGACTGGTCGCACGGTTCGAGGCTCTGCCGATCGCCAGAATCGGTCAACCCCTGCTGGTCGCGGGGCTGACCATCATCGCAGTGAGCATGCCGGTCTCGGTGTACCTGGTCGCAGCCGGTTTGTTCGTCACAGGCGCAGGCACCGCTCTGCTCGTCATCCCGATCACCTCTCTGGCCGTGGGGTCGGTCCCGCCGGACAGGGCCGGAATGGCCTCCGGTATCTTCAGTGCCCAGCGGGCCATCGGTTCAACGTTCGGCTTCGCGGTCCTCGGCACCATCCTGGCCGTCTGGCTGGGAGGCACCCTTGACGCCGCACTGCGCGAGGCGGTCCCAGAGACACAGGCTCGCCAGGCGGTCACCGACCGCATCATCAAGGAGGCCGACCCATACGCGTACGTCGCCGAGGTCGGACCAGGCAGGCCGCTGCCCGCACCCACTCCCGGCCAGCGCGAGGCCATCGTGACGGCGGCCAAAGAGGACTTCATCCGAGCCAGTCAGTTGAGCGTCGCCACCGGCGCGGCATTCTGCACCGTCACCGCAGTGCTGTTCTGGACCCTTGCGGGTGGTTCCCCAGCTCGCCAGAAGCCCGATGATTCCCCCGCATGACCAGCACCTCTCCGTTCACGAGTTCTGGGTTCTGGCTCAGCTTCCGCGACGCGACCACAGCCGCGTCCAGTCGGAGGCGTACGACCCGAAGCTGGACGTGGACTTCACCCCGATGCGCGAGTCGGCCCCGGCCGCGACCGGCTTCGGTCAGTCCACCTGAAAGGCCGGGCCGGTCGGCATCCTGGCACGAATCGGAGCCTCGGCACTCCGACCACCAGCTGCGTCGTCCCTCACCAGCCCTGCGCGGTGAGGGACGAGCCAGACGGGGCCGCAGACTGACCACGTCGGTCTCCAAGTCGCCGCTCGTTTGCTCGGAGGGTCTGTCAGGGGCTAAGAGCTCGCGCGGATAGGCGGCGAGTAGGGCCCGGCAGCAGGACAGGCACAGGTTCCGGGCGATCATGGAGTTGCGACGCTCTGTGATCATCGAGGAGACCTGTGCCTGCGCTGCCATCATGGCTGACCGAACCGCTATGGGACCAATTCGCCGCTCTGCTACCGCTGCGGTCGGAGTTCGACCCAGCCCATCCGCTGGGCTGCCATCGACGCCGTGTCGCCGACCGGATCGTGTTCGACAAGCTGCTGCAGGTCCTGCGCTTCGGCTGCTCCTACGAGGCGATCGCGGACTCGACCTGTTCGGCCACCACGGTCCGAAGCCGCCGCGACGAATGGATACGACTGGGCCTGTTCACCAGACTGAAGCAGATCGCGCTGGAAGCCTACGACCGCATCGTCGGTCTGATCCTCGACCAGATCGCGGTGGACGGCGCCATCACCAAGGCCCCGGGCGGCGGTGAGGCAGCCGGGCGCTCGCCTGTCGACCGGGGCAAGCAGGGCATGAAACGCTCCGGGATGACCGACGGCTACGGCATCCCGCTCGGCCGCGTCCTGACCGGCGCCAACCGCCACGACTCCCCGCTCCTGGCCCAACTCTCGACCTGCTGGACGGGCTCGGGCCCCTGCCGAACGACATCACCGTGCACCTCGACGCCGGTTACGACTCCGCCGCTACCCGCACCGAACTGGACCGGCGAGGACTGCACGGACAGATCGCCCACAAGGGCGAGAAGGCACCGATCCAGGCCAGCCGACGCTGGCACGTCGAGCGCACCCATGCCTGGCAGAACGCCTTCCACCGCCTGGCCCGCTGCTACGAACGCCGCACCATCGTGATCAACGCCTTCTTCGACCTCGCCGACACCGTCATCACCGTCCGCAGCCTCATCCGACGAGCCTGGACCACGCACCGCTGGGACCGCCGCCCACGGCTCCGCCGATGACTCAACTCTTCGCCTGCGGCTCCTCGTTCGTCTGCTGCACGCCGTCCAGATCGTCGGCGTAGTACTCGATCGCCCGCCGATAGTCCTGCACCCGGCGGTCGCCGCTGGTGGCGGTCAGCGTCTTCAGCAGCAGCCGCACCGCTTCCCGGCCCTCACCCTGGTTGTACAGCGCCATGGCCAGGAAGGCTTGCAGCGCCGGGTCGCCGGGGAACTCCTCAAGCCCACGCCGCAGCGTCTGAAACCGTGGGGTGTCCGGCTTCGCGGGCGCGGTTGCGTCGCCGGTGACAGGCGCGGGCGACGGTCTGGTGACAGCGTCGCCACCATGACCAGTGCAGGCCGTGGCGGATCCGCTCGGCCGGGGCGGGCTGGGGTGCTGTCACCGACAGCAGCCGGGCGATTTCATAGGCCGTGAACGCGATGGGGACGGTGCCGGTAGGGCTGGTGGGTTCGGCGAGGTTCCCCCTGTGTGGTGCGCGGGCGCGTCCAGGTTGGTGTGCAGGATCTCCGCGATGCGTTCGGGGCCGGGTGCGGGCTCCGCGTCGTCGCGCAGGGCGGCCGCGGCTTGGACGGCCAGGAAGGCCGCCGCGAGCTGGGCCAGGGTGATGTGCCGGTACCAGCCGTGGAAGGAGCGCACCTCGTAGTCGGCCATCCCGGCGGCCGACTTCGCGAGCTTGATCGCTTCCTCCACCCGCCAGCGGGCCCCGGGCACACGGACCAGCTCTTCCACGGTGGTCTCGGGCGGGCCCCAGGCCACGTAGTAGTCACGCCGAGTGGGTGTCTCCGGTCGCCGTCGGGCGATGAACCACCGCACCCACGCCCCGTCGCCGGTCTCGGGGGCGGTCTCGGGGTCGGGGTCGGGGTCGGGGATACGGCGTACCCACCACTGCCAGACGCGGGAGTCGAGCCGGGAGGGGCCGGCCGGCAGGGTGACCCAGTCGTCCTCGGCGGTATGCCGCTCCACCTGCATCGCGGCGTGCCGCCAGCCGGGACGGGGCAGTACCGTGTGGTTGGCCTGCGCATTCACCGCGTAGGGCAGATGGTTCTCCTCCAGGAAGGCGCGGGAGGAGCCGTCGCGTCCGTAGACCTCGTCAGCGGCCACCCACACCCGGCCCTCGGGAAGGTCGGGAACGATGCGGGCGATCATCCGCTCGGCCAGACGGGGCTTGGTGGCGAAACCGACGCTGTCGGGGACATGCGCGGCGCGCAGCGGGCCCGGTCCCCGGCCCATTCCCTGTGCAGGTAGATCTCCCGGTCGACCAGCGCTTGCCCGCGGCCGGTGGCCCAGGCGGCCATCACTCCGATCTGGCACGGGAAGGCCCCGCCGAGCGTGCCGGAGTACTGCCTGGCCACCCCGACCGAGGCCCGGCCCTTCTTGGCGAAGCCGGTCTCGTCGACCACCAGCACTCCCGCTCCGCCGGGCCCGGCGCCCCTCCCGCCGTCGTCCAGGCCGTCGATGACGTAACGGCGGGTGAAAACCCGCAGCTCATCAACGTCCCAGCGCGAGCGGTCCAGCAGATGCCGCTGCCCCCACGGCTCGGCGTCTCCGCCGTACTCGGCCAGCTGTCAGCCGTTCTTGCGTGACACCGGGGAGAGCAGGCCCCGGATGCACCGCGCGGCCCGCAACCGCAGATCAGCCCGCGGGAAGATCCCGCCGACCTCCACCAGCAGGTTCTCCAACTGATCGGAGAACCCCTCGGCCCGCTCCCGGTCCGTGACCTCCGGCAAGATGTCCAGTAACTCCGCCTTCATGAACGGTAGTTACCCGCACGCAGTGATCGTGGAACTACAGCGAAGCCGCTGATCTCCAACTGAAGGGACAGATCACCCGATTCTGGGGAGTGGGCTGTTTCCAACCTCAGCTTGAGCAGGTCAGTTGCAGGGCGAGGACGGCCTGGACGAGGCTCGTGATGCGGGTGGTGGAGCATCGCAGCTTGTGCAGGAGCCGCCAGGTTTTGAGGGTGGCCATGACTCTGCTGCGCAATTCGTGGCGGGTCACGCGGTGAGCTGGTAAGCGAGGCGTTCGAGTCGGCTGGAGCGGGTGCGCCGGAGAGGGCTGTCGGTCCAGACCGACCCGGCCCCACCCCCGCCACGAATTGCGCAGCAGAGTCGGCCATGACCTGTTCGACGAGCGCATGGATCCTTGCGTGCGGGCGGTTGGCGGCCTGCTGTCCTGAGACGTCACCGATCGTGCGGCAGGCCCGTCTTCCAGGCTGATGTCATTGGTTGAGTCGACGGCTGGTGTCTGCGGATGGCCGACTACGATGAACAGCCCTGTCGATGCACGGGGCGTGCTGGAGGGAGACGGGGTGAGGGAACAGGAGCCCTCGCGGCGACGCGGCCAGGGTGAGCTGGAGGGCGAAGTGCTGGCCGCACTGCGAACGGCGGCGGAGCCGGTGAGTACGGCATGGGTGCAGGAACGGCTTGGGCATGGCTTGGCCTATACCACGGTGATCACCATCCTCACCCGATTGCTGGCCAAGGGAGCGGTGTCGCGGGAGAAGGCGGGCCGATCGTTCGTATGGACGCCGAAGGCCGACGGGGCGGGCTTGGCGGCCCTGCGGATGCGGCGGGTGCTGGACGGGGAGAGCGATCGGGAGACGGTGTTGGCCAGGTTCGTCACCGGCCTGCCGCCGCAGGACGAGCAGGTGCTTCGGGAGCTGCTGGAGCGGGCCCGGGAAGCGGAGGAGTAGGGGCGGTCATGGGGGTCTTCGTCTTCCTGCCTCTGGTGCTGCCGCTGACGGCGTGGCCGGTTGCCCGGCTGGCTGAGCAGCATCTGCACCCCAGGGCGGCGACTCTGCTCTTGTCGGTCGTAGCGGGGGTGCTGGCGGTGTGCAGCACGCTGTGCCTGGGGCTGTTGATGGTGGTCGGCACCGCGCAGCTGCCTGGCAATCCGCTTCCGGACGGGTGGTCGGATCCGGAGGTGCGTGAGGCCGTCCCGTACGACGAGATCGCGGGGAAGGCCGCTATCCCCGTTCTGGTGGCGGTGGTGGTCGCGTGCGCGCGGGTGATGTGGCGCCATCATCAAGTGCGGCGCCGTGCTGAACGTGCCCTGACTAGCTGTTTTTCAATCCTCGTGTGTTCGATGGCGGTCCGTACGACGAGCTTGATCGTGTGATCTGGTGACGGGAGGGGATACGAGGACGAGGCCCCGTTCCTAGCGTGTCGGTTGTCTACGCCGAACCCGCAAGAAACAGAGCCTCGTTGTGTCTCACGCTACCGTCTGTGTTCCTGATCGTCCGCTGCCCGACCTCCGGTTCACGGCACCGTGCGACTGTCTCGCCCACCTGTACGGAAACGCCGGGGACCGTCCGCTGCGGGCCCGCTTCTACGCCACGGACCTGACGGACGAGGAGTGGCAGGTCATCCGGCGGGTGATGCCGCTGCCCGGCTGGCTGTGCGGGTGTGGTCCAGTCACGGTGAGCGACGCCGTCGTGGCTGACGACGTGCCGGTTGACGACATCATGCCCGGAGGAGAAGAACCCTCCGGGCTTGTCGGCCTCGAGAACGATCTCCATGCCGCCGGGGGTCGCGAGGAAGGTGATCTCCAGCTCGTGCATGGCGTGCGCGTACTGGGGGGCCGGGGCGAGTTCGATCTCCTGGTAGAAGGGCAGCTGCTGGCCGGTGCCGTGGATGTGCCCGTACTCCAGGTCTGCGGACTTGAAGCCGAAGCCGAGCTGTCCGAGAGCTTCCAGGATCGCTTCCTGCACCGGCAGCGGGCGTACCGCCAGCAGATCCAGGTCGCCCTTGTCCTTGGCGCCGGCCACGGACAGTTCGGTGCGTACACCGAGCATGATGCCCAGCGGCTGCCCGTACAGCTCCGTGATCGGCATCTCCCACGGCACGATGATCGCGAACGGCACGCTGTGATGCTCGCCCTCCCCGAGGCGGAAGCCGGCCGCGACGGGGAGGCGCCCGAAGGCGAACGTACCTTCGCTCTCCCCGTGGTCGCGCTCGGCTTCGATGTGGGCGACGAGTTCGAGGGTGATGTGGTCGATGTCGAAGTCGGCGTTCCCGCCCTTGAGGTGGACGTGGCCCGACAGCGTGCCGCCGGGCAGGACGGCACCAGGGTCGAGGACCGTGTCCACCGCGGGCCCGCCCACACCGAGCGAGCCGAGCAGCTTCTTGAACACCATCGTGGCGTTCACTCCTTCACGTGCGTGTGACTTAGAGGCCGCGCGGATAGGGATGCGGTCATGGTCGGTGGTTCGGGCGTTCGTCCCAGCGGTGAGTCGTCGATGCCTGCCGGATCAGACTACGCACGGTGATGATCACGTCGGCGAGGTCGAAGGATGCCTTGATGACGGTGGTGCGCCGCTCGTAGTAGCGGGCGGGGAGACTGCTTCGGCAGCCTGGATCACGAGGTGCTGCTCGCAAGTCTGGAGGAGAGAATCCACGATGGATGATTTCTGCGGCTGATCCGGTAGATGCTCAAGGCCGGGTATTTGGAGGACGGGCGGTGGAACCCCACGCTCAGCGGTGCACAGCAGGGTGGCGTGATCCTGCTGCCGGAACAGGCCGACTACCTGGTCTGCCGCGCACACGGCTTCCTGGCGGACCGCCCGCCCGCCGTGCCCGTCCTCAGTTGACCTCCCGCACTCTCGCAGCGGTCCGCTCGGCGAGCTCGCGGACGCCGTTCGCGGCGTTCCCCGAGAGCTCGCCGAATACGGCGTCGGCGGCCGCGAGGAGGGCACGGGTCTCCTCGGGGCGGCCCGCGTCGGCCAGGGCGAGGGTGAGCCGGTAGTGCTCCTCGGCGATGAAGCGGCCGAGGTTGACCCGCTGCCAGTGGAGCAGTGAGTCGTCGCCCGGGGTGGCCAGGGCGTCGCGCACGGCGGCCAGGCTGTCCGCCGCCTGCGGCAACCGGCCCGCCTCCCGCTCGAGGCGGGCCAGGGTGTAGCCGGCCGAGGCCCGGTCCCATGCCGTCTCCTGAAGGGCGGCGTACAGGCGCTGGGCGCGCAGCGCCTGGGGAAGGTCGCCGAGTTCCTCGAAGTCCCGGGCGAGCCAGTCCAGCGGATCCGTGGCCAGGCTGCGGGGCACCTTGGGGCGGCGGAGTCTGCTCTGGTCCATGAAGATGCTGTCGAGTTCGCGGATCAGCGTCACCCGCGCGAGGTCCGTCATCCCCTGGTCCCGCGCCAGGTCGGTCCATGTGGAGACCGGCTCGTCCGACGGGTTCGTCCCGAACATCGACTCGTCGAGCTCCCGCGCCCACTGTTGCAACTCGTCCGCGCTTGCACCCGGTTCCGGTATTTCGCTCAAGCCGCACGCCGTGTCGAAGTCCGTCTTCCGGACCTCAAGCAGCAGCGGCAGATCTCCGGTGTCCCCGGCCAGCCCCACCAGCACGGCCGCGAGCCGTCAGTTCGTCCGTCATCGACGACCGTGTCTCGTGCCGCAGCAGATGCCGCAGCAGCTCCAGATCGCCCTCGGCGCGGTCGAACTGCGCGGCCCGCAGGGTGATCCGGCGCCGCACCGGGTCCTCGGCGACTTCACGCCATGCCGTGCAGTCGCCCTCCCGCAACCGGGCGAGATCGGCGTGGCCCGCCGCGAGCACCGGCTCCCACAGCGGGGGACCGGCCGGGCCTATCCGGTCGTACGCACACCCCTCATCCGCATTGAGCAGTACGAACTCCGGCTCGGTGCGCAGCAGCGCGGCACGCAGCCTGCCCACCAGCTCGACCGGGGAGCGATTCGGGAAGCCCAGCACCGCCCGGAGCTCGGCACGCTCGTCGTCGATTCCGTAGTGCTCACGGATCTCGTCCTCGGTCTCCGCGACGCACGCCAGGATCTTCTCCTCGCTGTCGTCCGACGACATACGTGTGTAGCCGCGCCAGCCGGGCAGGCCGATCACGAGCTCAAGGGCCTCGTCGACACTGGAGCCGATGATCCCCGCGGCGCCCTCCGAATCGGCGTAGAGCACCGAGCCGTCCGCGCACACGAAGTACGTACCGCCGGTATCGTCCCCGGCTACCGTCTCCAGCGGCCCACCCGAGGCGAGGCGGACCTCCTCGACATGGCCGTGGGCGGCGCGGTCCAGGTCGAAGCCGAAGGGGAAGGCGGCCAGTTTGGCCAAGCGGCGGTCCTGCCGCAGCAGCCATAGCGCGTGATCGGTCACGTCACAGAAAGTAACACCGGGCACTGACAACGGACTCGCGGCCCCTGTAGGAGGCCGTGCGGATAGGGATGCGGTCATGGTCGGTGGTTCGGGCGTTCGTCCCAGCGGTGAGTCGTCCATGCCTGCCGGATCAGACTACGCACGGTGATGATCACGTCGGCGAGGTCGAAGAATGCGTCGATGACGGTGGTGCGCCGCTCGTAGCAGCGGGCGAGCCGGTGGAAGGCGTTCTGCCACGCGTGGGTGCGTTCGACATGCCAACGCTGACTGGCCTGGATGGGCGCCTTCGCGCCCTTGTGCGCGATGCGTCCGTGCAGGCCGCGTTCGCTGAGCAGCGCGCGGGTCTTGTCCGAGTCGTAGCCGGCGTCCAGGTGCACGGTGATGTCGTCGGGTAACGGTCCGAGGTCGTCCAGGCGGTCCAGGGTCGGTGCGAGCAACGGGGAGTCGTGGCGGTTGGCACCGGCCAGGACACGCCCCAGTGGAATGCCGTACCCGTCCGTCATGCCCGAGCGTTTGAGGCCCTGTTTGCCGCGGTCGACCGGTGAACGTCCGGCGGCTTCGCCGCCTCCGGGGGCCTTGGTGATGGAGCCGTCGACCGCGATCTGGTTGAGGACGAGACCAACGATCCGGTCGTAGGAGTCGAGCGCGATCTGCTTGAGCTGGGCGAAGACGCCGAGTCGTATCCACTCGTCGCGACGGCTTCGGATCGTGGTGGCCGAGCATGTTGTGTCGGCGATCGCCTCGTAAGAACAGCCGAAGCGCAGCAGTTGCAGCATCTTGTCGAAGACGATCCGGTCGCTGATGCGTCGACGGTGGCAACCGAGTGGATGGTCCGGGTGGTACTCCGGCCTCTCGGGCAGCAGCGCAGCGAATTGGTCCCAGAGCGGTTCGGTCAGCCATGATGGCAGCGTGGGCACAGGCCCTCCATGTGATCACAGAGCGTAGACAACTCCATGATCACCGGGACCTGTGCCCGTTCTGTTGCCGGTATCCCCAACCGCGCCTATCCGCGCGGTCTCTTACGAGGTGGCGCGACCGGGATGGACGCGTCACCGTGCGGGGGGATTACTTGGCCGCGCCCAGGGTCGACAGCGCTTTGGCCCAGCGGACGTACTTCAGCTCGGCGAGTTCGGCGACCGTGGTGACGCCGAAAGCCTCCTTCAGCAGCTCACCGTCGCGGTCGGACACTCCCTTCAGTGCCGAGACCGGGGCGGCAAGGATCTCGTTCAGGCTCTTGTCCGCCCATGCCTTGTCCAGATCGATCGATGCCACGTGCCCTCCCAGGCTGACGATGTTTCAGGCTGATCGCTTGCCGCCTGCGGGGAACCGGCCTCGGCCGCTACCCGTTGACCGCACGCACGGGTCAGGTGATGCACGGTTGCCGCGTCCCTCCTCTGGCAGGTGTGCGACCACAGGCAGTCGGGCATAACCCGAGCACCCCGTTCAATTTCTACACGACTGTAGAAGCATAGAGCGGGGTGACCCGCCGGGGGTGGCCAAATCGGCCACCCTCGCGAAAAGAGTCCGAAAACATCACAGAAACCCCAGGGTCATCTTGCGCTTTGCCGATCCTTTACTATTGAGGCCGGGAATGCCCGTCCCAGACCACCTCGTGCAGAAGGAGCAGCAGACCCGCAATGGGTGAACCTCCCAGTACCAGCCGTGCCATACCCCACCCGACGTCGAGCCTGGAATCGGGGGTGGCACGGTGACCGAGTTCCTACTGCTCCTGCTCGCCTTGACCCTCACGCTGGCGTGCGCGGTGTTCGTCGCGGCCGAGTTTTCTCTGACCACCGTCGAGCGCGGTGAACTGGAACGCGCCGCCGAAGCCGGGGAACGAGGCGCCGACAGCGCCCTCAAGGCCGCCAGGCGTCTCACCTTCCAGCTCTCCGGCGCACAGCTCGGGATCACGGTGACCTCGCTGGTCATCGGCATGCTTGCCGAACCCTCCCTCGCCGCCCTGCTGCGCGGCCCCCTGGAAGCGCTCGGGCTGGGAACTGCCGCGTCCTCGGTGGCGACCGTCCTGGGCGTCGCGATCTCCACGGTGGTGCTGATGGTGGTCGGTGAGCTCGTACCGAAGAACTGGGCGATCTCCCGCCCCTTGGCGGTGGCCAAGACAGTCGCGGCCCCGCAGCGCGGCTTCACCGCGCTCTTCGCGCCGTTCATCCGGCACCTGAACAGCACCGCCAACCGGTTCGTGCGGCGCTTCGGACTGGAGCCCACCGAGGAACTCGCCCACGCCCGCACCCCCGAGGAGCTCGTGGCCCTGGCCCGGCATTCGGCCGCACAGGGGGCCATCGAGGCGGACCAGGCGGAACTGTTCGTGCGCACGCTGCACCTGAGTGAGCTGACCACCGAGAACGTCATGACCCCCCGGGTGGACATGCAAGCCCTCGAAGCCCACGCCACCGCAGCCGATGCCGCGAACCTCACCCTCGCCACCGGCCTGTCCCGGTTCCCCGTCTACCGCGACAGCCTGGACGAGGTCATCGGCACCCTCCACATCCGCGACGTCCTCGCACTAGACGAGGACAAACGCGCGCTCACCCCGGTCACGGACCTGACCACGCCACCGCTGCTGGTCCCCGACACCCTGCCCGTCGACACCCTCCTCGGCCGACTGCGGGTCGCACGCACCATGGCCGTGGTCATCGACGAATACGGCGGAACCGCCGGCGTCGCCACCGTCGAGGACATCGTCGAAGAAGTCGTCGGCGAGGTCCGCGACGAACACGACCCCCACGAAGCCCCCGATCTGCTGCCCGGCCCCGCAACCGACGACGGCCGCCCCGTATGGGAAGCCGACGGCGGCATCCGTACCGACCAACTCGCCACCATCGGCCTCACCGCCCCGGACGGCCCCTACGAAACCCTGGCCGGCCTCATCGCCACCCGCCTCGAACGCATCCCCGAAGCGGGAGACACCGTACACCTCGACGGATGGGACATCACCGTCCTCGACGTCCACCACCACCGCGCCGACCGCCTCAACCTCACCGCCCCCGCCATGCAGGACGACCAGGCACAGGAGACCGTGCGATGACCACCGTGCAACTCCTCATCGGCGCCTTCACCCTGATCACCAACGCGTTCTTCGTCGGCGCGGAATTCGCCCTGATCTCCGTGCGCCGCAGCCAGATCGAACCCCGCGCCCAGGCAGGCGACAGACGCGCGAAAATGACCCTGTGGGGCCTTCAGCACCTCTCGGCCGTGATGGCCACCGCCCAGCTCGGCATCACCGTCTCCTCCCTCGTGCTCGGCGCCGTCGCCGAACCCGCCATGGCCCACCTGCTGGAACCCGTCTTCGAGGCCGTCCACGTACCCCAGGCCCTGATCCACCCGATCGCCTTCATCATCGCCCTGGCCCTGGCCACCTACCTTCACATGCTGTTCGGCGAGATGGTCCCCAAGAACATCGCCCTCGCCGCACCGCAACCGGCCGCGCTACTCCTCGGCCCACCGCTGGTCGCCCTCGCCCGCGCCGTGCGCCCTGTCGTCTTCGGCATCAACTCCTTCGCCAACACCCTCCTGCGGCTACTCAAAGTCGAGCCCAAAGACGAGGTCGAATCCGTGTTCACGGACGACGAACTCGCCCGCTTGGTCGCCGACTCCAGCCAAGCCGGACTCCTCGACCCAGCCGACGGCGAACGTCTCCGCGACGCCTTGGAACTCGGCACCCGCCCGGTCGGCGAAATCCTCGTACCACTGAGCCGCATGGTCACCGTCAATGACGCAGTCACCCCCGCCCAACTCGAACGCGCCGCCACCAGCGCCGGCTACTCCCGCCTCCCAGTCCTCGGCCTCGATAGCAGCGTGCTGGGCTACCTGCACATCAAGGACGCCCTCGGCATTCCCGAACGCCACCAGCCCTTCCCCCCGTCCGCATTGCACACCGTGACGCGGGTAGAGATCGACACCCCGCTCGATGACACCCTCACCGCGATGCGCACCGACGGCACCCACCTCGCCGCCATCACCGGCGACAAAGGCACCGTTCTCGGGTTTGTCACCATGGAAGACGTCCTGTCCGAACTCGTCGGTCCCACCACCTGACCAACCTCCTCACAGAGTCGAGAACAAGCGCAGGCGAGCGCCACAGGCGGGGCACGGCGAGGCTCTGCCATGTCGCATTTCATGCGCGTTCACCCTTGCCCAAGCTCGTAGCCCACACGAGCCGAACCACCCGCTGTGCGCCCTGGTCACCAGGACCTCACCCACGAGGAGCTCACGGGCCAGCTGATGCTCGCCTCTCCCGCTCCGGCCGACATACCGACGCCCTCGCCGCTTTCCACCACCTCCGGTACGCCCTGCGCGAGGGCCTGGCCACCACCCCGGGTCCGGACGTCCACCGCCTGACCACGGCCATCCTCACCGGCCACCCCCGCCTCGAACCGCCTCCCCCTCACCCTGGACGCGGTCCCCACCTCGTGGCCGCCTGACCGGCCGGGCCCGGCCCCATTCCGGCCTCCCCGGGCCCGCCCTTCACCCATGCGGTGCGCCCGGTCCCCAGGGATCCTCAGGAGCTCCCCAGGAAGGCACGGATCTCCCGGTTGAAGTCGGCGGGGTTTTCCCAGAACGCGAAGTGGCTGCCCCGCGAACGGAGGACCTTCAGGGTCGCTCGGGGAACGGCCGAAGCCACCCACCGCACGGCGGCCGTGGGGATCACGCTGTCGCTCCCCCCGAGGACGAGAGTGGGGAGGGTGATCCGGGGTAGGACGTCGCGCCAGTCCTGCATCACGTTGTCCAGCAGCAGCCTGCCGGCGTACTCCCTGGGCAGCAGGAGGTTCTGCCCGACGACCCACCGGCGGTCGGCCGTGCCGGCGGTCGGCGTCCACATGGCCTCCAGGAACTCCGCACTGAGCTTCTCGGCGTCCGAAAGCGGGTCGCGGAGTCCGGCGACGGTGCGGGCGATCTCTTCAAGCCCGTACAGGGCTCCCACCTCCTCGGCGAGCCCCTCCGGCCAGTAGGGCTGGCGGAGCAGCACCGCAGGCTCGTCGAAGAGCACCAGGCGCGCGAGACGGTCACCGCCGAACATCTCCCAGTGGCACCATGTGACCGCGCAGCCCATCGAATGGGCGACACAGGAGACGTCGGTGAGGTCGAGGGCGTGGACGAGCTGGTGCAGGTCCGTCGCCAGACGGGAGATGCGGTAGCCGTGGTCGGGCTTGTCGGACAGGCCGTGACCGCGGTGGTCCACGGCGACCACGTGGTGAGTACGGGAGAAGTCGTCGATCTGGTGCCGCCACTGCGCCGCCGTCTGCGACCACCCCGCGACCAGCAGGAGATCGGGACCGCTGCCCGCCTCAAGGTAGTGCAGCCGCACTCCGTCGTCCGTGGTGACGAATCCACTCCGTGCGCCGTCCGTCGCACTCACCTCCACCCGCTCCACACTGCCCTCTGATAAGGAGTCAGCATGCCCGGGGCAGCCGCCCGTCGGCGGGTTCACTGGGCCGTTCGGCCCAGGCGGGTCGCCCGGCGGCGGCACGAAGCCGGTCCGGACGGACCGTGACGGTGGACCCGGCCCGGTGGAATGCCGTGAATCCGGCGCGGTCCCGGTCGACGTTGCCCTGCGGTGGTCGAAGACAGGCAGCGTTCAGAAGAAGTACCCGGCGATCGTGCGGCTCTGGGAGAACGCCTGGGTCGAGTTCGCGCCCTTCCTCCAGTTCGACGCCGAAATGCGACGGATCGTCTGCACGACGAACGCCATCGAGTCATGAACGCGCGGATCCGAAAGGCCGTCTGGGCCGGCGTCTTCCTGCGGCCGCGGTCCCTTCACTCGGCTCGTATCCAGCGAGTACCAGGAGCTGCTCGCCGCGCCAGGTGGTCGCGTCCCGCGAGGTGGTGCAAGCGATCACACGCTCCGCCCTCCGGTACCTGGCTCGCGACGGCTCGCGACGATCTCCCCCGTCAGCGCATCACGCGAAAGCACCCGGTCAGACGCCGGGAGAGCCCCAGCCGGTCGAAGCGCCCGGCGTGACCTGCGAGTTCCGGTCCGTTGATCGGCTGTACCACCCGGCGGGACGCCATCCGCCAGGTGACCGCGGACACCCGCTGCGCGCGGCGGAGGCGGCCGGGCTCCGTCCCGCCCCAGCGCCCGCAGCCCGCCGGAAAGGCCCGGTCGGCCGTGTGGAGCGGGACTGGCGCGAGCGGTAGGAAGCCGAGAGGTGAGAAGCGATTCCGGTCAGCCGAGCCAGGCCCTCGCGACGCTGAACACCCTGACGTGATGACGCGCGACGGGCCGGGCTCAGCCGATGGAGAAGTCGGCGAACTCGACGTCGCTTAAAACCACGTGCAGGCCGTGGGCCCGGCGGCCCCACTCGCGGAAGTAGACGTACCCCAGCGCACGCGCGAGTATCACCGGCTGCTGCTGCTCACCCGCGCCGGCATCCCGAGCGGCGAACAACTCCCGGGCCACCTCCCCCGGCAGGTCCTGGGTGATCCGCCGTACCCGCGGGTCGTCCGACGATCCAGCTGGAGCCGCGAACCCCAGTCGTGCACGGGTATGGAAGACGAAGCCCTCCGCCTCTGCCTGGGCACGCCGACGGGCCCGTACCCGGGGCTGCCACCGAGCCAGGACCGTTTCCTCGATCGTCCGGACCAGCATCGGACCCGGCGGACGACGTACCTCGGATCTCTTTGTCACCCACGCTGCACAGTGCACTGCGAAACCCCGAGCACCGTGGCCACCTTCCGAGTGGAACCCGGTGCGTCACCAGCGGAAATCGCAGGCGGGCCTCAGTTCTTGAGGGAACGGGCCGGGTGCGCAACGCGCGCTCCAGCCCCTGCTCGATCTACCCCACGTCCGCCTCTCCAAGCGGCCGCTACGGCACTGATCACCGGATGCGCCTGGCGGTGGTCCACCGAGTTCGCCGCCACCGAAGGCCGCGCCCTGCTCGGTGTCGGACAGGCTCGCGGCCGCACGGACAACACAGTGCGCCGAACACCCCTTTTCGGCCGTGCTCTCCCATGCGTCGAGTCTGCCTTGCCCGGCTGCAGGGCTGCTGCGAAATCCGGTTCAACACACGACCGGTGGAGATGCTGGCACTTCACAGCCGTCCCATAAACAGTGACATATACCGACAATTCATCCTCCAGCGGGGGCGTCCGCCCTTGATGCAACATCACTTGCGGTCGCACGTTACCTGATTGAAACCTCTTGCTACCTAGCGGTAACAAAACAGTTCGTGCCACATTCACGCCCATCACCGGCCGGTGCACCCCCCCTTCTTCCCCGCCAAAGCAGGAGCTCCCACGCTCCCGCCTGGCCCAGTCCCCGGAGAGATCCCCTATGAGACGCTCCGCCCGCACCGCCACCCTCGTCGCCGCCCTGGTGGTGGCACCGCTGGTCACCACACCGCAGGCGCACGCCGCAACCCGCAACCCCGTCCTCTTCGTCCACGGCCTGAGTAGTTCGGCCAGCACCTGGAAGACCTGGGTCGGCAAGTTCAAGGCCGACGGCTACACGGACTCCGAGCTGTTCACGTGGTCCTACGACTGGAAGCAGTCCAATCTGACGACCGCCTCGCAGCTCAGTAGGAAGGTGGACGAGATACGCGCCACGACCGGCGCCACGAAGATCGACATCGTTGCCCACTCCATGGGCGCCCTCAACTCCCGCTGGTACGTGAAGTACGGCGGCGGCACCTCCAACGTGGACGACTTCGTGTCTGTGGCCGGTGTGAACCACGGCACCGACATGTCGCTGTTCTGCTCCTTCTACACCTCCTGTCGGGAGATGGTCGCCGGCAGCACCTTCCTCAAGACCCTCAACTCCGGCGACGAAACACCCGGCAGCGTCAACTACGCCACCCTCTGGTCGACCTGCGACGCCATGATCAATCCGGATGAGTCGGCGAAACTGGACGGTGCGACCAACACGTCCGTGGGCTGCAAGACGCACAACGCGATGAACGAGAACTCCGACAACTACGCCAAGGTCCGGGACTTCATCGCCTGACGGTCCGCCTCGTGCACGGCCTCGCCGACGGGCCGTGCACGGCGAACCCCGCAGGGACGGGCACTGGCGCAGTGCTCGCGGTTGACCGGCGCCCCGTTCGCGACCAGGGGGCTGTCTGCCGGTGGGCCGGGCGCGGTCCGGGCGGAGGGCGGATGCTGGAGTGTGCGCTGAGGGGTGGTGGCCCCGGTGCCCCTGGCCCCGAGAGGGGGCGGTGGGTGCCGGGGCCGCAGGGGAGGGACTACGGGTTACGTCTGGCGGGGACCGGGCCGGTTGCCGTGCCCCGGCCGGTCGTGCCCGGGTTTGCCGTTGTGCGGAGGCTTGGGCTGCGGTTTGGGTTTGTCGTTGGTGGTGGTGCTGGTGGCGGTGGTACCGCCACCGGCGATGGTGGCAGTGTTGGTGACCTGCTTCGGCACGCTGTTGGCGATCTGGACGGTGAGGGTGAGCGGCGGATAGCTCGCGCCGGGGGCGAGGACGTCGCTGCGGGTGCAGGACAGCGGGGTCAGCCTGCAGGTCCAGCCGGTGCCGGAGAGGCTGATCGGGGGCAGTCCGGCCGGGAGGGTGTCGGTCAGGGTGGCCGTGGAACCGCCGGTCGGCCCGTCGCCGGTGTTGGCGACGTAGGCGTAGGTGCGCCAGCGACCAAGGCGACCAGAGCCACGCACCGATCCACAGAGCTTTCCTCATGCAGGACTCAGGAACAGCCTCTCAGCCAGTTAGTGAACCTCTGGCCTCGAGTAGGGCATCGTGCAGGGTCACTCACCTGGGCATTCGTGGGACAGGCGGACGGCCTTCGCATGAGCATGCGTTCCATCACGCAACCGCACTCGTACGAAGGCCGTAGGGATGAGTCGCGGGAACAGTCGCGGCGCACGCGTTCCGGATCTGGTCGCGCCCTGGGCGATAGCGGACGGACGACAGCACCACCGCACCCCTCGAAGGCCCTCCCACCGGGCGGACACAGCCGCCTTCGAGTGCGGGACCAGCATCGGAAGCCCCACTGAAGCCGCCCACACACTCCACCCGTCGCGCAGCGCTGCCAAGGGCCTGAAACCGCCTGTCCGAGGCAGACCAGCCGACGGCCACTTCTCCGGACAGCACGGAGGCGGACGACACCGAGATCCACTCGGGCCACGAGAGACCGGAGCCTGCACTCCGCCGTGCCGCCACAGCCGGTGCCACCGATGAGCCGGTTTCCGACTCACACGCAGCCGCCGCGCCTGATCCGGAGGCGGCACCCTCAGAGTTTGGCCACCCCTTCGAAAAGCACGAGGACGCCGATGGCGGCGATCACCCCAGCCATGACCCCGGCGGCATGCTGCTCCAACCACTGTCTGAGCCTGCTCAGGGGGGCGAGGGTCCGGTCGCCCAATAGCATGTGGAGCACCACGGGCAGGGCAACAGTACCGGCGGCGCAAACGGTGAACACCGCGAAGGCCAGCACGGCCTTCGCGGTCGAAGGCTCCGTCGATCCGACGGCGAGGCCGGTGGCGGCGGACAAAATCAGGATCTTCGGATTGGCCAACGACAGCAGTAGTCCGAGCCTGAACGCCTTCGACGGGCTCGCATCGGCGAGCAGCCGCATCCATCCCGGTGCCGCCCTGCCGTGTCTGGTCAGCCATTGTCTGATCCCGAAGAGGATCAGGAGAGCCCCCAGCACCACCCTGGCCCAGGCGACCCAGGCGGGTCCCTCCGCCGGACGCTGGACGACGGAAGCCAGCGCGGCGCAGGAAACCGCCGGCACGACGATCCCGATGACCCATCCGGCCAGGAACGCACCGCCGGTGGCACGGGGGCGGGGGGTGAACTGCATGAAGAGGGCGGGGATGAGAGTGAACGGCGACAGGGCGATCACCATCGCGAAGACCACAACCTCACCGATCGCCACAGGCACCGCCTTCTGCCGCCTTCGTCGAATGTGCGTGCACGAACAGCAACCTCGTCTCGCCCGAGTTCGTCGGTGCCCGCGGCGGGGGCACCGGGCGATCTCCCGAGAATGCCACACGACACGGCAGATTCCACGGCATGGAGCGACGTCGGTCGCCCCCAGCCCAGGTCGCGTAGTGGGCGGGCCGCAGGCCACGAGGACCTCGGCGACCAACGCCCCGATGCCGTCCCACCGTCCCACGCCGACAGCAGGGTGGAAGTCCTGTGGCCGGTGCTGCGTGATAGGAGGCTGTTCACTTCGATCCCGCTGATCACGCAGGTGGCTTGACAGATGGGGATTCCCCCGGCTCTGGACCTGAAGGCCTATTCGGTACGCAGGGCTGTGGCGGCGGTCCGGGTCCTGGCGGCCCACCCCGCGGGCAGCAGGGCGGCTGTGGGCAGGCCGCCGAGTACGAGGAAGAGCAGTTCGGCTCCGTGGTAGACGGCAATGACGGAGTCGGGAAGGCTGAGCCCCGCGCTGTCGCCCATCGCGGGGATGACCCCAGCCGTACAGGGTGGGCCATGCCGAGCGGCACCCCCAGCGAACCGGCTGCGAGTCCGGTGAGCACGACCGAGGTGAGGACCATGGAGACGGTCTGACGGGGTGTCACTCCGAGCGCCTCGTGCACGCCGATCTCCCGGGTGCGCTCGCGGGTGTCGAGCAGCACGCCGTTGAGTACGCCGAGCGCGGCGACGACGAGCATCGGTGTGAGGGTCGCGGACAGTGCGTCGAGCATGGCGACCACATCACTGCCGTCGTCGAGCCCCCGGTCCGGGCGATACTCCCGAGTGCTGCCAACTCCTTCTCAGCGCGTCGACGCAATCGGTCACATCGGTGCACGGAGTGACGCGATGTGGTGACTCGTCTCCGTCAGATCGGGATGTGCGGGCTGTGAGAGTCGACGTGTCGGGAAGACCCGCCTGACTTGCTCATGCCGCAGGTCACGCTCACGCGGGCAGGCACAGGAACTGTATGGCCCCGCGGAGCGTGGTGTTCAGCTTCCGTTGGGTTGCCCGGCTGTCGAGGCGCACGTCGATGGCGCCTGGCAGCGTGCTGTGGGCGCGCAGGCCTCCGGGCAGCCGAGAGGTGTCCAGGCCGTCCCGCCTGGCGATGAGGACGCCGAGCTCATGACGGCTCAGGGCGTCGGTCCCTGCGAGATGGTGCATACCTGATGCGTCGCACTTCGCCAGCTCCAGAAGGGCGGCGGCCAGGTCGGCGACATGCACCGGGCAGCGGATGTCGTCGGTGAAGAGGGCTCCGTCGCGGGTGCCGGCGACGAGTTCGTGCACGAGGCGCTCGTGTACGGAACCGCCATCGCCGATGATCAGCGAGGTGCGGGCGACCACGGCCTCCGGGTACACGGCCAGGACTCCGGTCTCCGCAGCCGCCTTCGCTGCCCCGTACGGGGTGGTCGGGTCAGGCAGGCAGGCCTCGTCGTAGTGGACTCGGGCACCGGAGAAGACCGCATCGCTGGACACATGGAGCAGGCGGCTTCCGTACTTCGCGGCAGCCATCGCCAGCCGGACGGGTCCCTCCGCCGTCACCCCCCAGTCGGTCCTGCCACTCGACGCGTTGACGACGAAGCGCGGGCGTACGTCGGCCATGAGAGCGTCCAGGCGTCCAACGTCCCGCAGATCGAGGGGGTACCACGTGGCCTGCGCGGCATCGCCGCGCCTGGTCGCGTACGTCGCAGCCGTGGTGTGCCCCGCGACTCGCGCCTGTCGGACCAGCTCGGCTCCCAGGAAGCCGCTGCCGCCGACAATCAAAGCAGTCATGTGCGCAACGGTAGACCGGCCCGGTCGGCATCGGCGGAGGCCCGATTTCGCCATCGACAGACGCCGTTGGCGCGCACAGCACGCCAAGAGTGCTGGAACCGGCGCTGCAGTCGACGCAGCCACGCGATGTGCGCCTCCCCGGTGTGTGCCCGTCGGCCGTCGCCCGGGCTCACCAGCGGATTGCGTGGCCCTACGGTCCTTGGCCGTCCTCGTACCGTGCACGCACGCGCGATGCCGGCTGGGCGCCTTCCAGGCCCAGCTGCCCATAGCGCGTCACCACGACGGGATCCCAGAAGATCCAACCCACCGCGGTCTGCACGGACCGCGCGTTCCGTCGACTGACCTCGCACCACTCGCCTCCGGTCTCCTGACCGAAGCACGGTTCACCACTCATGGCTACACGCCTCCCGGCACGTGCCTCGCCGACTCGCCGAGTGCGAACAGGTCATCGCAAGACGCCCGACACCGCATCATGCGGCTTCGCAACGGCGGCGTCCAGGCCGCATGGACGCCGGACGACGCATCATCGACTTTGTGCATCGGCGGGTCTCCGATGGTGGGTGCTCGTCGAGCGCCACGCTCGACGAGCACCCACCGACACCCCGCCCGTCGACTGGCTCGCGGTCTGCCATTGGCGACGCCTGCGCTCCCAGCACCCTGATCGGGGACGGCAGCACGTGGACCGGGCATGTCGACCTCGGCACCGGCCGCTGCGGGAACTGTAGGACTGAGCATCGAAAGCCGCTGTGGTGTGAGTCGGGCTGCCCGAGAGCGCGCGCCTGCCGGGGGTCGCGGACGGACCGGGGATGAGCGCGGCCCCTGCTCCGCCAGGAGGAACTCAGGGACTGACCCCGACGATTCCCAGGGTTCGGATCGCACTGCAGAGCGATGCTTCATCCCATCGCTTCGGGCGAGTATCGAGACATCGGGAGCACAGAGGAGTGACTCCCACGAAGGACTCGCGAAGGAGCCCACCATGGCCGCACTTGCCCGCCCCCGTGACGGAAAGATGATCGGCGGAGTGTGCGCGGCACTCGCGCGGCGCTTCGGCACCTCCGCGACCACCATGCGGGTGATCTTCCTGGTGTCGTGCCTGCTGCCGGGCCCACAGGTCCTGCTGTACCTGGCTCTGTGGCTGCTGCTGCCGACAGACAAGAGCGCATCGACCACCTGGTGATCCGGCCCGAGCGGTTGCGCTCACGGCCCGCGAACACGGCTGTTGTTCACGGGCCGCGGGCAGATGCGGGGGCATGCGGCCGCGGGGCTCGTTCGCCTGCGGTCATCCATCGACTTCCGCGGCCGGGTGCGTCGTACTAGCCGGCGAGCTGGGCGTTGCTCCGCGGCGAAGGTGCTGACGCGGGTGTAGAGACCGGGGAGGCCCGGCTTGCCACAGCCGATGCCCCAGAAAGTGACGCCTGCGAGGACTCCGTCGACAACCAGCGGTGTGCCGCTGTCGAATTCGCAGGTGCCGACGCCTCCGCGGGTGAGATCGCCCGCGCACGCGTACTGCTGGGGATCGTACGCATCACCGTACGAGTCGGCTGTGGCGCAGGAGGAGTCAGCCGCCACGGGAACGGTCGCGGTGCGCAGCGCCCCACCGTCCAGGGCGCCGGATGAGGTGGTACCCCAGCCGAGGGCGTTTCAGGGCGTGGGTACACCGGCACCGGGCGGTCGGCCGCTCCCCCATGGACGCTTCGGGGCAGTCGTCGACCCGCGGTTCCTGCAGTGCGAATGCCGTGCATCTGCCACAAGCCCCGCAGCTGCGAGCAAAATTCGTGCCTTACCCCAGCGTCGGCGGCTCGACCGGCTCCAGAATCCGGTCGAGGTGGTACCGGAGCACCGCGATGGCGGACTCCGGGCCGCGCTGGCCCACAAGGATGCTGGTGCCCATGGTCGCCGCCATCGCAAGCAGGCTGATCGCCTCCGTGCGCACGTCGACACCGGGATCGGCGAGGCCCGCCGCCTGGGCCTGTCGGAGCAGGCCGGTCAGGGCGTTCTCGGCAGCGTCGGGGTTGTCGATGAAGGGCTGGGCGGCAAGCGCCTCGTCGGTCACGGACAGGATCGAGTAGGAGCTGTAGAGGAGATGGAAGGTGCGACTCTCCTCATCGGTGGGGAGCGAGGCCAGCAGCAGCGCCTCGATGGCCGCGCGGGGGCCCGGGTCGGTACCGGCCGCGCCCAGCCGAGCACCCACCCGCGCGGTGAAGTGCTCGGTCAGGTGCTGGAGCCCGTAGAAGAGCAGCTTTTCCTTGGTCTCGAAGTAGTACTGCACAAGCCGCAGGGACACACCGGCCTCTGCGGCGACATCGCGCATGCCGACGGCGTGCAGCCCTCGGCGCCCCGCGACCCGGATGAGCGCCTCGGCGATCTGGGCACGCCGTTCCTCGTGGTTCACGCGCTTTGGCATGTGCCGGTGTCTCCGCCCGTCGTGTTGGGGTCGCGTCCGGCTGGCCCCGGACTCCTTCATGGTACCGCCGTATCATTTTCATGATACATTCGTATCATGAAGAACGAATCCCTCTGGAGGTGCCCCGTGCCCGAGAACACCACTCGTGTGCGCCGCGATGTCGGCCGTTATGTGAGCGACAGGCTGCGCGACCGCTACTTCGCCGCATGCGACGCCGTCTACGCGATGGGCGCGCCCGCACGCTCCGAGAGGGACGTCGAGACCAGCTTCGGCACCACGCACGTGTACCGGTACGGCCCCGCCGACCCGGCCGCCGAGTCCCGGACACCGGTGGTCCTGATCCACGGGGCGGGCTCCTGCTCGGCGATGTGGTACCCCCAACACCCCCGCGCTCAGCGCCGAACGCCCCGTCTACGCGCTCGACACCCCAGGCGACGCCGGGCGCAGCGTGCACCGCGAGCCCATGTGGCAGCCGGAGCGCGCCGCCCAGTGGCTCGACGAGGCACTCGACGCACTGGGCCTCGAACGGGTCCACCTGGTCGGCTCCTCGTACGGCGGCTGGCTGGTGCTCAACATGAGTCACCGCCGGCCCGAGCGGCTCGCGTCGGTCACCGCCCTCGACCCCGGCGGTCTGGAGAAGGTCGGCCTGCGCTTCTTCACATGGATCTTCGTCAGCCTCTTCGCCAGCTTCGCCCCCAGGGCACTGCGCCCGCGCCTCGCCTCCTGGCTGGAGCAACCGGTCATCGCAGTCCCCGAGTTGCGGACGTGGATCCAGGCGGGCGCGCGCGCCTTCCGGATTCGCCGCCCCGCGCCGCTGCCGCTGAGCGAGGACGCACTGCGCTCCATTCGGACCCCGCTCTACCTCATCATGGGCAAGCGCAGCCTGCTGCTGCACCCGCAGCGGCAACTGGAACGAGCACCGAGGCTGATCCCGGGAGCACGCGCCGAGATCATCGCGGCGACGGGCCACGGCCCGCAGATCGACCACCCCGACGTCGTCAACGCCCGGATTCTGAGCTTCATGGAGGACGTCGACTCCCTCGACCCGGCCGAAGGGGGAGGCGGTGTCGACGCGTAGGACCTGTGGCCGGGAGGGTTCCAGGACCTGACCGTCGGCACGCTCGCCCTCCCCGGGCCAGGTTGCATTGCGACACCGACGACCGGTGAACGCGGTCGCCAGGGCCTGACGCAGGCAGCAAATGCCGCAGCAGGCCGAGCGGGAGACTCGCTCGCTCGCGGCCCACCGCCCGGGCCGGACGCTCGACCGACGTTCCGCGACCGGCTGCGTGCCCGTCCGTCCCCTGTCCGCGGCACGGCACGACACCACGCTTCCGGACGGTACGTCAGGGGCGGGCCGGAACCGAGGCCACGATGCGCGCTCGATCGCCCGAGCCTTGGCCTCGGCCACCGCGGGGTCCGGCGTCGTGAGGCCGTAGGTGGGGCTGATGCCGTTGGCCCCGACGTAGGCCAAGTCGATGACGAAGCCCGAAAGCATCCGAGTCGCCCAGTGGTCCACCGTGGCGGCGGTGCCACTGCGGACACGGCCGCCCGGGGCGAAGACCTGCACTCGCCGGTTGCAGCGGCGCAGGCGGCGCGGTGGGCTCCGCCGGGCAAGGTGTCCGACGAGATCAACCCCGCCGTCGCCGGCCGCCAGTCCGTCACCGACGCGCTGAAGAAGGCCCAGAGCCTGGCTGAGAAGGTCGCCGAGGAGCAGCGTTGAACCCGTCCCTGGGCATCCGGTCACCCGCCCGACCCCCCGCGCAACGGAACCGCCGCGGGCCCTGCCCGCCCTGTGGATGCTGCTGGCCTCGCTGCACTCCGAGCCGGACGCCGCCACCAATCCCCCGTCGCTCACCGCGCCACTCACCCTGGACGGCTACCACACCTTCTTCGGCACCGGCGGCGGCGCCGGCCCCTGGCCTCCGCTCATCAACTCGATAACCGCAGCAGTGACTTCGACCATCCTGGTCCTCGTACTCGCCCTGCCGGTGGCGTACGCGCTGTCCATCCATCATCGAGGCCGCCCAGGTCGACGGGGCCCGACTGCCGACCGTCCTCACGCGCATCATCGCCCCGGCGCCCAAGGTGACCGGCCCCGGTATCGCCGCCACCGCGCTGATCTGCTTCATCTTCAGCTGGAACGAGATGCTCTTCGCACGGGTCCTCACCGGCGTCACCGCCCAGACCGCACCCGTCTTCCTCACAGGATTCGTGACCAGCCAGGGCTTGTTCCTCGCCCAAATGTGCGCGGCCTCGGTCGTCGTGTCCCTGCCTGTGCTCGTAGCCGGCTTCGCTGCCCAGCACAAACTCGTCCAGGGCCTGTCCCTTGGAGCGGGCAAGTGAAGGCTGCGCTCATCGAGGCGCCCGGCAGAGTGGTCCTCGCCACCGTGCCCGATCCGGCGCCCGGCCCGCGCGAGGTGGTCGTCGGTGTCGCCGCCACCGGCCTGTGCGGCACCGATCTGCACATCCTCCAGGGCGGGTTCGCACCCGCCCTGCCCGTCACCCCCGGCCATGAGTTCGCCGGCGAGATCGTCGCCGTCGGCCGCGAGGTCATCGGACTCGCCGTCGACGACCGGGTTGCGGTCGACCCGTCCCCGCGCTGCCACGAGTGCCGCTCCGGCCGCGGCAACCTCTGCGAGCGTCGGCAGGCCATCGGCGTCACCGCGCCCGCAGGCGCGGCCGAGTTCGCCGTCGCCCCCGCGGCCAGCTGCCTACGGCTGCCGGAGCACGTCGATGTGGCGGACGCGGTCCTCATCGAACCGCTGTCCTGCGCGATCCGCGGCTACGACGTGCTCAGTGACAGCACCCTGGGCGCCGAGGTGCTCATCTACGGCTCCGGAACCATGGGGCTGATGATGCTGGAACTGGCCAAGCCCACCGGTGCAGCCTCCGTCGACGTGCTCGACGTCAACCCCTCGCGTCTGGCCACGGCCGCCGAACTCGGCTGCAGCCGCAGCGCGGCCCGCGCCGACGATCTCGACAAGCCGGACGGCTGGGACTTCGTGATCGACGCCACCGGCAACTCCCAGGCACCAACCGCTACGAGTTCTACCACCAGCGCACCGCCACCTTCCAGGCCAATCCGGTCATCTACGACCTCGACCGCTTCTGCGCGGTGTACGCCGGCGGCCCGGCCGCCGTGGTCGACCGCGCCGCGGCCTCGATCCTGGCCACCGCACGCGCCGCAGCGGCCCAATCCGCACTCGCGGTTGACCCTACTGTCCGGCAGGTGCGAGGCGCCGACCACGCCCGCTCCCTCAACCTGCTCCGACAACTGTGCGAGCTCGCGCACATCGTGAAGACCAGCGATGAGGACGCCGTCCAGTTCTGACCCCACCACGCTCCCGAAGTGGCCTGCCGCAAGCTCGCCGCCGAAGGCCGCCTGATCGTCCTGATCCGGGGAGCCCTGGGCAGCAGTGTGTTCCTGCCGCTCGAGGAGGGGGTGTCGGTACCGGCCGTGAGTGCCGAGGTCGTCAACACCATCGGCGCCGGCGATGCCTTCGTGGCCGCGATCCTGGCCCGCCTGTCCCGGGAGGGCGTGCTACGACGCCGGGCGCCCGCCGAGATCACCTCGCGGCAGGCACGCGCCATGCTGAACCAGGGGGCCCTGATGGCCGCCCGCGTCTGCGGACAGCCGGGCGCCGATCTCCCCTGAGCGGCCGGAATCCATCGGCATGACGGCATCGCCCGACGTCATGCGATGCCGTCATGCCGATGTGAACGCCGTCACGCACCCTGAGGTGTCAGCAGCGGACGGCGGTCACCAGTTCGCCGGTCGTCACCATGCGGGCGAAACCGCCACCGTGCAGCGAGACGGCACTCGCCCGGGCCAGTTCGCCTGCTGTCAGGTGCCAGCCGTTCGGCCCGGTCAGATCGAAGGTGTGGGTGGCGTCGAGGGCGACCAGCATGTCGTAGCCGAGGTTGCCGCCCATGCGAGCGGTGGTCTCCACACACATGTTGGTCTGGATGCCGGCCAGCACGACCTGGGATACGCCGGCCGCCTTGAACCAGGCGTCAAGGTCGGGAGTGCCGTAGAACGCCGAGTTCACGGACTTGGTGACCAGCAGCTCCGGCCCTCGGCCCTTGCCGCGCCTCCCTTCGACGTACTCCTTGAAATCGTTGCCCTCGCAGCCGATCCGCAGCGGCGAGCCGGGCTCGTCCGAGTCGTGCCGTACGAAGACGACCGGCCGATCCGACTCCTGCCAGGCCTCGATCAGCGAGGCGATGTTCCCGTCCGCTGCCGGGTTGTCGCGTGCTCCCCAGAATTCCGCATCGTCGAAGCCCTTCTGCACGTCCACCACCACCAGCGCGGCGTTCTGTGTGATCTCCATGCCCACGATCCTGCTGCCCCGTGGCGCCCGCTCACAGAGGGCGGGAGGACAGCGATCGATGGTTTACTGCCAGAATGACCCGACCGGTACCAGCTCACCGCATCGCGCTGCTCGCCTTCCCCGGTATCCGCGCCTTCGACGTCTCGGTGATCACCGAAGTGTGGGGGGCGGACCGCACCGGCCAGGGGCTTCCCGAGTTCGAATTGCGCCGGGTGGCGGCAGCGATCGAGCCGGTGCCGATGCGCGGCGGGCTCACCCTCGCACCGGACCGCACCCTCGCCTGGCTGCCTCGTGCGGAGCTGATCCTGGTGCCGGGCCTGGACGACCATGTCACCCCGGCACCCGAACCGGTCCTCGCGGCGCTGCGGCGTGCCCATGCACGGGGCACCACCATCGCCGCACTGTGCGGCGGCGCGTTCACACTCGCCCAGGCGGGGCTGCTCGACGGCCGCCGGGCGCTGACCCACTGGGCGCTGGCCGATGTCCTGCGGGAATGCCACCCAAAGGTGCGGGTCGAGCCGGACGCACTGTTCATCGAGGACGGCAATCTGTGGACCTCCGCCGGCACCGCCGCGGGCATCGACCTGTGCCTGCATCTGGTACGCGCCGCGCACGGCGCGGAGGCAGCCGCGACCATCGCCCGCTCCATGGTCACCGCGCCGTTCCGGACCGGCACTCAAGCCCAGTTCGTCGAACTCCCGACCGCTCACACCTCCCACGACGCGGACGCGCTGGCCGAGGTACGCACCTTCGCCTTGACGCATCTCGACGAGCCGCTGACCGTCTCTTCGCTCGCCGCCCGCGCCGGAATGTCCCCGCGCTCCTTCGCCCGGCACTTCACGGCAGCCACCGGTACCACCCCGCTGCGCTGGCTTCTGGACCATCGAATCGCGGCGGCGCAGAAGCTCCTCGAACGCACCGACCTGCCCATGCCCGAGGTCGCCCGACGCTCCGGTTTCGGCAGCGAAGTCACCATGCGCCAGCACTTCGCATCCCGCCTGGCGGTCAGCCCGCGCGCCTACCGCTCCTCGTTCGCCGAGCAACCGCCTCCTGCGCGGCGTCGCTGACCACTGGCCTCCATGGCGGTAAGGCCCCTGCGGTTCAGGACTCCGCGGAACTGTGCGTATTTCAAGTAGTCACCACGACCACACTCAAGAAGAGCGATGCCCGCACGCGCAATGTACGCCATTCGTACGTTACGTGGGGTAGGGTGCGGGATTCGGAGGTACCGCATGTCCGAGTTGTTCGACGCAGTCGACGCACTGGTCGCGTCCCGCGCTGCCCTCCCTCCGCCGGCGGAGCGCAAGCGGCTGCGTGCCGCGCACGGTCTGACGATCGACGAGGTGGCCACGGCACTGAAGGTGCGCCGGGCCACGGTCAGCGGCTGGAGGCCGGTAAGACCGAGCCGCGCCCGCCCGAGCGGGACGCGTACGCCCGGCTCCTGGACAAGCTCGCGGAGCTCTACCCCGCCCAGGACGACTCGGCCTCACCGGTCCAGGACATCACGACGCCGTCCGCCTTCCCCGACACACCCGCATCGGCGCGGACGCGTTCCCCGTTCTCGGATCCGACGGTCGTGGCCGCATCCGAGAACGGCCGGAGCGTTCCGACCTCCGCCGAAGCCGGCGCAGCAGCCGTGCCACGGCCCGGGCGCACCGCCGGACCGTCGGCGGTGCCACGCCGCCCCGGCGCACGGAAGGCGCTCCCGGACCCGGACGGGCCCCCGGCAGGCGGCACCGACCCACGATTCGAGAACGGTCCACTCGCCGTGGTCGATGTCGACAGCTCCGGGCAGGTGTCCGCTTACTGCGTCGGCGGCCTGGTCCTGGACGTGCCGGCCAAGTCGATCCCGGCGTTGGTGGACTGGACGCTGGCCGAGGCCCGACTCGGCATGGCCCGACTGCACCGCAATGGCCACGACGCCGATCCGGTGCTGGTCCTGACTCCGTCCGCGCTGGAGCGCTACGGACTGCCCGCCGCTCTGTCCGGGGAGGAACGACGCGCCGGACGACTCACGGACAGCCACAAGGTGGTCAAGCAGATCCATCGGGCCGGGCTCCGGCTGACCCAGCGCGGGTTCGGGGCGTGGGCACGCATCTATCGCGAGCCCGAAGGCTCCAAACGCCGCTGCGTCCAACTGTGCGTCCCGGCCTGGAACGCCCTGGACGCCCGCGAGTGGGACCGCAAGGACGACCCACGGCTGCCGACGATGCACCCGGCCGACCTCGCCCGCTACCTCGGCACGTACGCGGAACGGGTCACGACACCGCGCGGCACCACAGCGACGACCGGTCTGGAGCTGATGACAGCGCTGCGTCCGCCGACCCGCGCACAGAAGGACGAGGCCACCGGGGAGTTCAGACCGGCCTTCAACGAGGACGCGCTCACCGCCCTGTACGAGGTGGTGGAGTGCGAGGTCCCCGACGAACACCCCATCCTCAAGGGGAAGTTCGCCCGGCACCATCTGCGTACCCCCGCCGAGATGCTGATGGAGGAGCCCTACGACTGGTGCCGGCCGCTGACCGATGAGGAGTGCATGAACCCGTTCCTGGTCGCGGTCGACGTCAACATGTCCTTCGCCGCGGCGGCCAACGGGCTCACGGTCGGGCTGAACGGGCCGACCCGCATGAGCGGCAACCCGAAGTTCGATCCGTCGCTGCCGGGCTCCTGGTTGGTCGACCTGTCCCATGTGGACCTCTCCCGCGTGGACGTCGGCGGCCGGACGGTGGACGGCGACCGGCTCCCGTCCCCGTTCACTCCAAAAGGCGACCGCCCCACAGGCCCGGCCTGGTACGCCACACCGACCCTCGCCTACGCCAAGGAACTCGGATTCGAGGTCGCACCGATCGAGGCGTATGTACGCACCCGGACCGGCCGCTATCTGGACCCCTGGTACAAGCGGCTCCGCGATGCCTACGTCGCGACCATGGCCGACCTGGGCGTCACCACCGACTTGAGCGGCCAGGAGTTCCTCGACGCGATGGCCCGTTCCAAGAGCGTCGACCCGACGATGGCGCTGCTGGCGACCGCAATCAAGTCGACGGCGAAGGGCGGAATCGGCAAGCTCCGGCAGCGCAGCCGGGGCCAGGTGCCCTACTACGAGCCCTATCCGGCGCTGAAGCGGGAAACGTGGCGCCCCGACATCCGGGCCGCCGTGCTGGCGAACCAGCGGATCGGCATCCACCGCAAGCTGGTGAAGACGGCGGCCGCCGACTTGTATCCGGTCGCGATCGGCACCGACGCGGTCGTGTACCCCTCGCCGGGTCCGTCGCCGCTGGACGTCCTGCCGCACACCACGGAAGGCAAGCCGGTGCCGGGCACGTTCCGGCTGGGGATCTCGCCGGGGATGGTGAAGCACCAGGGCACGCAGAGCGTCCTGTGGGCGGAGGAGTTGTTCGAGGAACGCGGCGGCGTCGTCAACGTCGCCAACCTCATCAAGACCGATCCGACCGCCGGAGACGGAGAGTAGGAGCAGTAACAGGTCATGGCGGACTCGCTCGGGGGCAGCCTGGACCGCGCGCTGGAAGGGGCGTTCACCCGCCCCGCTCCCAAGAGCGCCCGGAAGCAGATGGAATACCTGGTCAAGCAGTTGAAGGGCACGAAGGCGGTCGCCCAACTGCTCGGGATGTCCCGGCGGCAGGTGGAACGCTACCTGGCAGGGCAGGCCAAGACGCCCCGCCCGGCGCTGGCCGCCCGGCTGGAGCGGGAGGTCAAGAAGCGGTGGCAGCCGCAGATCCGGGCCAAGGCCCGGAAGAAGGCATCGTCAACGGACGGGGTGGTCGTCTCGACCCGGGCTCGCTTCGGTTTCACCGCCGCACCGGGCACGACCGACGACGCCCGGATCCGCGACATCACCCAGGCCCTGCCGCCCCGCTGGGCGGACCGCCTCTTCACCGCTCGAGAGCAGGGCGCCGACGAGCGCCGGCTTCAGCAGATCGCGGCGGAGGGCCTCGCGGAGATGTACTTCCGCGCTGACAACACCCGAGCGCAGGGCCTCGGAGTGGAGTTCACCGACATGGAGCGGATCGACATCGACCTGTGAGCCTCCGTACGCGGTGGTGCCGATGGACCGCTCGCCTGTGACTTAGCGCTCTGCCTGGCGGGTGAGCGCTTGATTCGGCGAACAGGCCGTACGGCTGTCGTCCGGTGTCGGGACGCGGGCACTGTTCGACGGCGGAACGGTCTTCCAGGTCACACTTCCAGGCCCGGAACGCGGAGAGACGGTGGTCGTCCTCGAAGCCGGGGCGGGAGAGCGCGCCTACCCGTTCGATCGCCTCCCCGGTGCGGGCGGCCTTTCGCTTGGATCAGGCCGGATAACCGGATAAGGGGAACGCGTCTGGTGCCTGAGGCCTCCCCCGGCCTCACGGGGCCGAGGCTTGGGGCCTCCCCCGGCCTCAAGGAGCCGAGGCTTGGGGCCTCCCCCGGCCTCAAGGAGCCGAGGCTTGGGGCCTCCCCCGGCCTCAAGGAGCCGAGGCTTGGGGCCTCCCCCGGCCTCAAGGAGCCGAGGGGACGGATCGCAGGCCCATTCGCCGCACTGCCGAGCGAAAGCTTCGAGCCAATGCCGCGACATATACCTCCTCCCCTACCCCGGAGAGCGGATATAGTGATCATATGGCCGGACCGGTGCCTCCCCCCGTGGGTGCCGGTCCGGCTCATCCCATAGTTGTCGGAGGCCGTGAAGGTGCCAGAACGATGCCTGGCGGTGACATCGGAGCCTCGACGGTCATCGGTCGGATCGGTGGCATTCCCCGCGGTGCACGACCGGGCCGCTCGGAGACAAACCCTCACCGCGCCCCGCACACGGCCGAGCGACACCGGCTCTGCCGCCGCTCCCGGGCAGGTGGCAAGCCGGCGACTCGCAAGAGCGACAGTGCCTCCGAACAATCCATCGGTCAGCGGCACGTCGACCGCGACATGTCCTCGACGGGATCCCCGGCTCGCGGTGGTTGCGTACGCGCAGGAGGCGCCGAACGACGATGTGCCGATGGACAGGACGACCGTCCCGGTCGGCGCCGAACTCGTCCGTTCCGCCTGGCCGCACCCGGCACGCAAGGTGGTGCGGAGATTGGCCGTCGACTGAGTCATGTATGAGAACTCCCGCCATCACCCCGATACCGACCTCCACGCGCCCCGCCAGGAGCTGCGATCGCTGGACCCGAACGGTCGGCACCGGTCCGCCGACTCGCTGTGGACCTCGCTCAGGGAGCAGGTGGCGATCCTCTTCGCCACCTGGTCGATGACCCGGCTGATCCGTCGCGACCTGGGTCTCTCCGGTGTTCGCGACATGCAGGGGCTGATCGACGCGATCGCAGTGAAGCGCAACAAGCCGATCACCGTGACGCAGACGCCTCTGCCGCCTGAGGTATCGGCGTTCTGCGCGCGCGGGAGGGACCGCGACTTCATCGTGGTCGACTCGAACGCGAACGAGCTCACGCGTCTCCACGCGGAACTGCACGAGCTCTGGCATCTGTGGGAAGAGCATCCTGACGACGACGCCACCGGCCGGCCGATGAGTGAGACCACCGTGCGTCAGTTGCTGCCCGGGCTGAAGCCCGGACCGGTGCTCCAGGTCCTGACTCGGTCGCACTACGACAACGCTCATGAGCGCCGGGCCGAGGCGTTCGCCACCGTGATGCTCCAGCGGCACCTTCAGCTGCGGAGCGATCAGAAAAGGACGGGCTTCCTCGCCTCGGCCCTCACGCACAGGAGATCGGGTGTCTGAGCAAACCTCCACCCTCGTCTATCTGATCATGGCGGCGGCAAGTCTCGCGATCGCCCTCTGGAAGGGCATGGCGCTGTTCCGTGATCCGACGCCGACTCTGAGCCTGATCACGACGAACTTCCTGTGCTCGACGGCCATCTACGTGATGGCCGCTCCCTCGGTGTACGTGGTGATCGGGGAGGCGACCGGCAACCCCAGCTTCGCGACCCTCCCGGTATACATCGGCATCCTGGTCTGCTTCGCCCACCTCCATCTCCTCACCTTGCTGTGGAGTCCGATGCAGCAGCGGAGCCCGGCCACTCTGCGTCGACGGGTGACGCGTTGGGCGGCGCTCTACGGCCTCGCCGCACTCCTGATGGTCGCCACCTTCTGCTCGGCCGATCTGTCGGAGCCGGCGGATCCGCTCAAGTTCAACACGAACAACGCACGTGACCCCGTCACATTGCTCTTCCTGGCGGTCTTCCTGTCCACCCTGACGTGTTCGACTCTGAGCACCTTCAGGCAGTGCCGCGGAGTACGGCTCGACGACCCGCGGCTCCAGCACGCCGTGCGTGCTTTCGGGATCGCGATGCTCTTCGTCTTCGGTTACGTGGTCTGCAGTGTGCCGGCGGTCGCGTTCGCCGCCTCGGGCAGTCATGCGCTCGACGACGTAGGCGTCTGGGGATCCTCTTTCGGAGTGCTGGGCACGCTGATCGCCAGTTACGGGCTGTGCGGCGCGGCGGTCAGCGCCTGGCTGAAGGAGCGGCGCGACATCAGGGCGTTGCAGCCGTTGTGGGACATCGTGGTAGCCGGTGTGGATCCGGAGCTCGCGTTCAGTGCCACCAGTGCCCGCAGCCACCGACTGGCGGCGAATGTGACGTTCAACCTCCATCGCAGGGTGATCGAGATCCTGGACGGTATGCGCGTTCTTCGCCCGTGGGTGAGATCGGAACCCGTGGAGGCCGTGTACACCTTGCAGGAGCGGTCGGTCCACGAGGACGTCTGCACCGCCCGCCCGGTCCCTGAGCGGGAACTGCGAGCCATCGCCACCGCCGCCGCCCTGCGCGACGCGGCTGAGCGGCTCCAGACCGCGCAGCGGGGCGGCTCCAGCCGGCCTCAACCCCCGGACACTCCCGCCAGGCACCTCCTCGGGGAGGACACGCCCGCAGCAGACGAACGCGACCGGCTCCTGCACATCGCGCGAGTCCTGACGCATCCTCTGGTCGACGCGGCTCTGCAGGAGGTACGCGGCGATGGCGTCGCCGCCGCGACACGTGTCGGGAGAGCGCCGTAACCCGTCCTGGAGCACCGCTCGTCCGGTGCGCTCGGGCATGCCGCCGTGCGGTTGAGCACCGCACGATAGTGTCCCCGTGCCGCTGTTTGCGAAGGTGGCCAGGTGATCGGCGCGACGCGGCGCCGAGTCAGTCGAGTCATGGGCACATATGGGGGATTGTGTGCGACGAACGGTCGTCTTGGGTGGGAGCTTCGCCGGGCTGCTGGCCGCCCGCGTCCTCAGCGATCACGCCGACGAGGTCGTCATCATCGAGCAGGACGGGCCGGCGGTGGACGGCACGGGCCGCGGGGCTCCCCATCGGCAGCAGCTTCATGCGCTGCTCTCGATGGGGCATGTGCAACTCGAACGGTGGTTTCCCGGCATCACCGATGAACTCATCGGCGCCGGGGCGCGTCTGGGCGCCGGGACGGAGGTCCAGTTCTACGTGGACGGGGTCCTGAAGCCACCGCTGCCCCGCAGCCGCATGCTGGGCGCGACACGGACTCTGCTGGAAGGCCGTGTGCGCCGGCGGGTCCTGGCTCTCCCGAACGTCGTCCTCCGGCCCGGCCGGGCCGGAGATCTCGTGTTCGACGGAAGCCGAGTGTGCGGTGTGCGGTTCACCTCCGAGGGTTCCCCTCCTGCCACGGCGGCTGCCGGAGAGAGCCTGGCCGCAGACCTCGTCGTCGACGCGATGGGCCGGGCTAGTCGGCTCTGCGCATGGCTGGAGCGGAGGGGCTGGGCCGCACCGCCGCTCGACCGTATGAGGATCGACCTCGGCTACGCGACAGCGGAGTTCCATCGTGGCGACGAGCTCCCGGACACGGTCATCGCCCACTCCGCTCCCGGACCGGCCAGCGGGTACCAGCCGGCTGTCTGCGAGCCGGGGGCGCTCGCCGCGGTCGAGGGGAACCGCTGGAGCGTGGTGCTGGCGGGGTACACGGACCACCGGCCCGGCCGCGACCCTCATGAGTTCCGTGCGCGCATGCGGCGGTGCGTCGCTCCGCTTCGCGAAGTGGCGGAGCATTGCTCGATGGACGGGGACGTCCGCACATTCCCCTTCCGTGAGAGCCGGCGGCGGAACTTCGCGCTGCTGAATCGATTCCCCGGCGGCCTGGTGGCGGTCGGTGACTCGGTGGCCTCTGTGAATCCGATCTACGGGCAAGGCCTCACCCTGGCCACTCTGCAGGCTTCGGCGCTGTCCGCGTACCTGCGGAGCGGCGCCCGGGTCCATGAAGCCGCGTGGGGCTACTTCCGCAGGGCAGGTGTGGTGGTGGACGCGGCCTGGCAGGTGTCCGCGACCGCCGATCTCGCCCAGCCGCATGTGACGGGCCCGTACCCCCGCGGATACCCGCTCATCCGCTGGGCGGGTGACAGGATCGCGGCAGCTTCCGTGATCGATCCTTTCGTGAACGGCGCTTTCATGGACGTGGTGCACATGCGCAGCCATCCGAGGGCCCTCACCCGGCCGTCCTTCCTCCTGGAAGTCGCCCGGGTCATGCTCCGCAGCTGAGACCAGGCAGCCATCCCCGCACCCCAGACCCCTACGAAGGAAGCGAGCACGTCGTGCCAACGTGGTCCAGCACCCTCGATCAGGCAGGAGTCACGCAGTCCCTGCTTCGCCACGACTTCACCGAGCAACGCCGGCTGGTGGCCCGCTTCGCGCGAGCCGAGTACGTGGCAGTGCGGCTGCTGCTGCCGGCCTCGGCCATCCCTGATGTCATCGCCGCCACGGCGTTCATGCACCACACCGACAACCTCATCGACCAAGGCCCCCCGGTCGAACGGCTCGCGGCCCTCGTGGACTGGGAGCAGCGGGTGCGTGCGGCCCTGGACAGCGGTTCCACCGATGAGCCTGTGCTTCGAGCGCTGGTCGACACCGTGGGGCGGCGCCCCGGGCTGCGCGGGTATGCGAAGGACTTCCTCGCGGGCGCCCCTGCAGAGGTGAGGTGGGAGAGCTTCGCGACAGAAGACGCCTTTCAGCGCTATGTCGACACCTATTCACACCCTGCTTTCATGGTCATCGCCGGCCTGATCGGCCCCGCATCGGGGCAGGACGCCTACACGAGCGGGTGCCGCACGTTCATCGAGGCGAGCCAACGGCTCGACTTCCTGGAAGACCTAGCCGATGACCTGCGCGACGGCCGCATCGGCATTCCGCTGACAGCCCTCGCGCAGTACGGATTGTCACGCGCCGGACTGGAGCAGGAGCCCGCCCCCGACCGCGTCCGTGCACTCGTCGAGCATCAGGTGGCACTGGCCCGCCCGCGCTTTGCCGAGTCGCGTCATCTGATGGAACTGGTGGAACCACGGAACAGGCCGTTCATGAGGACTCTGGTGTCCCTTCAGGAGCTGCGATTGCGCCTGGTGGAGGAGGCCGGTCCCGCGCTGCTCCGCAAGTCCCCCCGGATACCGGTCGCCGGGGCGCTTCGCCTGCTGGCACGGGAGTACCGCGCTGCCCGCGTCATGAAGTAGCACGCCTCCATGCGCCCGCCGGGCGGCTGCCCATCGAACGCCCAGGGCATGGCTCGGCCGTTCGGCGCCGCCTTTCAGCAGGGCGGCAGGTCAGCGTGCCCTGGGCCCGGTGTCGTCGCCCGGGTGCTCGGGGTCCGGTCGCACGAGCCCCAGCACACCTTGGATCAGCGGAAGGATTCGGCGCCTGCTCTTGGGGGTGAGGGCCAGCATCGTGTCGGTGAGCTCGCGGACCTCTGGGTCGTCCCGCCCCGGGTCCGGTTGGTTCAGCGCGAAGGTGAGCGCGGCGCGCAGCTCGTCGCCCAGCCTGCCGGGGGTGGCGTTGGACGCGCTGCTGCGCATGGCCAACTGCGTGATGCCCTTGCCTTTCAGTAGAGCTGTGTGGGTGAGACTGTCGTGTACCGGTTGCAACGCCCTGCACAGCGCATCGCGGTCGCCCGCGGTGAAGAAGCCTGGCGGAACCTCGAAGAACCTTTCCAGGCCTCCGAGGACCTTGAGGCCCGGCATGCGCTCGCCTCGCAGCATGTAGCCGACCTGGCCGTGGGAGATACCCGCGCCCGCGGCGATCTCGTCGTGGCTGTACTGCTTGCCTCCGGGCTTGAGGCGCGTCTCGCGGAGGAAGACGAGCCGCTGCTGGAAGATCTCCGGAAGGCTTCTCGGCTCCACCTGTCCGCCACGGAGCATCGTCCGCACTCGGTCGACGGGGATGCCGGTCCTGTGGGAGATGTCGTCAAGCTCGATGACGTCGCCGTCCAGGCCCAGAACCGCGAGTAGTTCGTCGATCGATGCAATGACCTGAGCGAGATCATCCGCCTGCGCTGCATCAGGGGCGGCATCCATGGCCGTACGGTCTCCTGGTTCGTGGGCGGCGAGGACCGACCGCATACGCGCGGCCGCTTCGAGGCTACCCGCCCCGACCAGCCAAGTCACGCACACCGCAACAATAATGGCGGCGACATCTTGCGCAGCCGGAGGCTGCGGCCACCCGACGGGCACCTTCACCACAATTGTTGACAAGGAAGGCCCTGTGCAGCAGGATCATTCACGTCGCAGATCGCCTGGCGGTGTCTCGAACAGGCCACCACCAGCACGCATCGGCGGGAGTTCGTTCACTCCGTCGCCGCATGCCGCAGTACCGCGGTCGATTCTGATGGAAGCCGTCACGTCAGGCTACGGGGGTCTTGACGTGGCAGTTGAAGGTGCACGACTCAACAGGCCCGTCAGGTCATCGGCCGCATCCGCGCCGGCCTGCATCGCAATGCAGGTCGGCGCCATGGCGTCGCGTTCACGAGATCTGGAGGGACTCCTGCAATGCCGCTGCGCTGGGAAAGGACGAGCCCTGGGGAGCGACTCGCCCCGCTACCGTTCAGCCGCTTGAGTCGGGCGGCCACCTCTGCGGCGAGCACGGCCACGGCACTCCGTCCAACACCAAGGCGCCTGATAGATCTCAGTTTCGGTGAACGCCCTGTTGTAGTCGGCCACCTCTGATTCGACCGCGCGTACCGCGACCACCCGCTACCGCAGCGCGTGCCGTGCGATCTGCTCCTCGTGGAACGCGGCGAAGACGGGACTGAAGGAGGGCTCGTCTTCGACACGACGGCCACCCGGCGCGCCTTGGAAGGCACAGGGATCGAGCCCGGTCGTGGACGAGGAGTTGTTCAGGGTCTACGTGGACTACTTCGTCGGATCCGGATTCCAGCCCGCTCCCGATGGTCCGCACCTTCGCGGGACGCGACGGAGCACCATGCCGGGGCGCCGACGTCATGACCGTCGAGGTGGCCTGAACCGTCGGGGGGCGCCTGAGCCGCGCGAACGCAAATCCCCGTGGTGCTAGTAGTGCTTGGTCAGGTTGGTGCGCGGGTGGGTATGCCGCGGTGGCAGGTGGGGCAGGCGCCGGTCCAGGTTGCGAGGAGTGTCTGCAGCTCGCGGACGACCTGGTACAGGCTCAGGCCGGCGCCGTGTCTTTTGGGGCATGGGCCAGTCGCTGCAGGGTGCAGAAGGCGTGCGCGACGGAGACGAGGGTGACGTGGTGGTGCCAGCCGCCCCAGGTGCGGCCTTCGAAGTGGGCCAGGCCCAGGGCCTGCTTCATCTCCCGGTAGTCGTGCTCGATCCGCCAGCGGAGCTTGGCCAAGGACCACGCGCGGGGCGCGGGTTGGCTTCTGGTCCTGTTCGCACCGCTCGCCCTGCCCCTGCTGGTGATCCTGACCGTGAAGTACGGGGAGGCCGAGCTCTGGCTGTCCGGCACGGCCGGCCTGGTGTCCGCGGCGCACGCGGCCCCGCGCGCCGCAGAGTGGCGCCGGACACGGGCCGGTGGGCTGCGGGCGACACCGCAAGAGGTGGTGCTCGCCGCGCTCGAGACGGCGTTCGCTGCGGTGTCCGCCGGGTTGGTCGCGGTCGCCGCCGCCACGACTGGCTCACCGTGGCGCTGGCTGCTCTGTGCCGGCCTGGTATCCGTGGCCGCGGTGTGCATGGTGAGCGTTCGCGTGGCCAAGCGGGCGGCCGAGCGCGGCGTCCCGACCTCGCAGCGACCGGCCTTCGAGGAAGTCGTTTCCCTCATGGCCGAGATGGGCGAGATGGGCGAGATGGGCGAACAGGATCGTGCGGCGGTGCGTGAGGACCTGGACCTCGCCCTGGAAAGGCTCGCCGAAGCGGGCGTGATCAGCCGACTCAACTCGCCGAGGCGCACCACTCCCCGCTGGGAAGTCTCAGGCGTCGGCTCTGGGCGTGGGAACGGTCTCCGGCCCGTCAGGCGCGTTGAGACCGGAGGGCGGCACCGGCCCTTCGCGGTAGTCTGCGGTGGGGTGCTCGGTCCGGAGCGGGACCTTGCTGATCGGATCAGGTCTGCCCGGTGCGGAGCTCGTCGAGTTGTTCCGCGAGAGCCTTCGTCTCCGCGACCAGGTGCTCACGCGCCTCTTCCTGGGACCGGCCTCCCTTGGTCTTGAAGCCCTTTCCGAAGTGCGGTTCGAGTTGGGTCCACCAGCCGTAGTCGAGCATGGCCCAGGCTTGCGGGCACAACGGTGCCCGGGTTTTGGGCAGATAGCCGGTGTCGACCAGGGGGGCGTGGTACTTCCCGGGATCGCTCCCTTCGAGGTAGCAGAGGAAGTTGAAGACACGCTGCTGCGTGACGGGGTGATCGCTGGAGAATCCCTCCAGCGTCAGTTCGCCCTCCTCGCGGGCGAGTTCGTCGAAGAGGACGGCGGTCGCCAGTGAGGGGGCGGGTCCGACCTCGTTGACGGTGTAGAAGGACGCGAAGCCGTCCGCGGCGTCCTCCTCGAGACCGAGGTTGGCGAGCAGAAGCTGGCGTTGCAGCGCGTGGCCCATCTCGTGACCGAAGATGAACTGGGTCGACTGTGCGGTGAGGTCGTCGGCGTTGTAGTCGGCTTCCGGAAGCAGAGCGGGGCGTTTGACGGTCTTGGTCACCTTGCCGAGGACGTCATGGATCTGCTTCAGGAACCGCGGCGGGAGGTAGATCGTCCGCCCGTCGGGCTGGGTGACCGCGTCCGTGACTCCGGGCGGTACCTGGGGCGTGACTTTCACGATCAGGTCGTGGGGTAGGGCGACGGCGGTGTTCACCCAGTCGGCGAGCTGTTCGAGCACGCCGGACTTGCGTACCACTGCCACGGTCTGGCGCTCTTCGGGTGGGCTGGTGGCGTCCTGGTAGACGACCGTGACCTTGCCGTCCGTGGCGGCTTCGCCCACACCTCCGCAGGCCGTGGCCGCTGAACCCGTGACGAGCAGCGCGCAGGTGAGGCCGATGGCGGACTTGGCCGTGGCTGGCACTGGTGGGCTCTCTTCCGTGTCGGAGTGTCTCAGTGGTGTCCTACCTCGATGGCTGTGTTCGCCGGGAAGCCGAGGCTGCCATTACCCAGCGGTGCGGCGAGGCAGACCACGAGCAGAGCGCGCATGCCGTAGTCAATGAAGCGCTCCCGTATCTCGGTCAGGAAGAGAGTGGAGAGGCCCCATGGCTGCCCGAAGAGGACACGACAGGGCGTCGGGGCCGCCTCGGGTGTGTCGATCATTCGCCTCCACCGTCCGCCGGTTGCTCTGTGCCGCAATTGTGGCGGCGACTCAGGCCGGAGGGACGGTTCCGGGCCCCGGACCCGCACACGGTCCCCTGACCGGCGTACAGAGCGGGGCTCGGAGAACACCGGGAAGCGGAAGGGCGGGGCACATGGCGTGCCTCGCCCTTCCGCTCCATGAACGCTCCTCTCGGGTCACCCCGTGCGAGGCCGCCCGGGGAGGGGACGGTGCCACGGCTTGACGGTCACGGTGACGAGTGCCCTCGTCGCGGTCGCGCCACACGAGTCGGTGGCGACGGCGACGAAGGTGTGCTCACCGCGTGTGCCGGGGACACGTGCCTGGTTGGTCCACACCCACACACGCACACACGGCTACGGCGTGGAAGCGACCCGCGCCGCGTGGGGATGCGGGCCCTCGGCCTACGCCGACGGCATGCCCCACGCAGAACGACCGGCCTCCTCAGGCGTCAGTGACGCAGGGCAGACGTGGTGGTGGTGCCGCCGCAGCGCAGGTGGTCGGCGGTGACGGGGGCGCCTTCGGCGACGTTGCGGTCGTATGTGACCTTCCTGACCACGACGGGCTCGGAGCCGACGAGGATGTCGAAGACGTCCCCGGGCCGCGGGTCCGCCTTGAACCGTGCTCCGGGGAGGGCTGCGGCCAGTGTGGCGGCGTCCGCCTCCTGCCCTGCCGGGTAGGTGATGACCGGGGGTCCTGCGGGGCGTGCGGCCGGGGCCGACGCGGAGGTGTCCGTCACGACGAACTTGTTGCGGCGCAGCGCTGCGGCGACGGTGGCGTCGTCGACCCGTACGTTGATTCCCGCGGGGTTCGTCTCGGCGCGGGTGCGGGGGACGGGGAGGATACGGGTGTCACCGGTGATGGGCCGGTCGGCGCTCAGTGCCTCCCAGAGGGCTCGGGAGCGGGCCTTGTGCCACAGGAGTGTGGAGCCGACGCCTGCCACCCGGTGGTCGAAGTCGGAGATCGGTACGGTGGCGAACTCGGTCTGCGCGGGTGACATTCTGCCCAGTGCCCAGCCGATGCGGACCAGGTCGGTCAGACTCGTCCGTTCGTCCGTGCGTACGGACTGGAGAAGGGTCCGGGCCGTTCGCGCGGTGCTCACCGGGTCGGCGAGAGCGCCCCGGACGGTCAGGTCCTCCAGCATGGAGGCGAGCAGGCGCTGCTGGCGGCGGACACGGCCGAGGTCCCCTGGGCGGTTGATGTGCCGGGCCCGGGCGTAGCGCAGTGCGCCGTTGCCGTCGAGGCGGTGGGTTCCCGCGGTGATGTCGAGGCCGGAGTTCTCGTCCTTGAGTGGCTTGTCGGTGCACACCGTCGCCCCGCCGAGGCCGTCGACCGTCTGCTCGAAACCGGTGAACCCGGTTTCGAGGTAGTGGTCGACGCGCAGACCGGTGGCCTTCTCGACGGTGCGTACGGCGAGCGGGCCCCGGCCGATCTTGAACGCGCCGTTGATCTTCGCCCAGGGGCCGGGGTCGGTGGAGCCGGCCGGGGTCGCGTACTGGACGTAGCTGTCCCTGGGGATGGAGACGATGCTGGCGCGGCGTTCGTCCTCGGAGAGATGCACGAGCATCATGACGTCGGTGCACTCGCACCCTTTGCCACCGACGTGGAGCCGCCGCTTCTCGTCCGCGGACAGGCCGGCGCGGCTGTCGATGCCCACGATCAGGATGTTCGTGCCGCGGCCGGCGGGCTGGACCTCCTGCTCGGCGGTGGAGCCGGACTGCTCCGGGAGCAAGGGCGCGCCGGCCAGGGAGGACAACAGGGCCAGCCCGACGGCGAGTCGGCGCATCGCACACCCCCGGATGAGAGGTAAGGGAACAAGTGCGACCGTAGCGTGATGCGGTCCCGCGGCGGTGTCACGGGGCGATCGGCGCGCCGTCGGGGCCGTAGTGGTCACCCACGTTGTCCAATGCCGGGTTGGTACGCCCGGCCGGTCCTCGCGCGAATGCCCGCAGGAGGTTCGATGTGACGGTGCGGGTGAAGTCGCCGGCGCGGCCGTCCAGTCCGTGGTTCGCGCCTTTGCTGCCCTGCCCGGTCGCTTTCAGTGCCTCGACCCAGCGCATGGTGCCTGTGGCGAAGAGGCCGGCGCCGCCGTTCAGCGAGCAGTAGGCCATGTCGGCGTGCGAAGGACGCCCTTTGCACACAACAGGTGAATGGGCGAGGATCTCCAGTGGCCTGGGCGTGGGACGTGCCGGGTTCACACGGTCGAATTCGACACCGACGAGGTGGGGGAAGGAGTCACCCGGTCGGGTGCCGGATCCTTCGAGCAGCCAGTGGTCCGGGTGGGAGACCACGAGCGGCGCATCGACGGGGTAGCCGTCGTAGAGCACCCCGAGCAGGGAACTCTCCGGCTCCGAAGCGGGTTTGCGGCGGTAGTCGTTGGTGGGTGGCAGCCCCTGGCGGAATCCCGGGTCCTCGGCGTAGTCATCCTTGTAGCAGACCACGAGCCGGTCGGTGCCGACGGTCGTGGGCTCGAACCGGATCCGCCGGTAGCAGCAGTTGGCGCCGAGCACGGCCAGGTTCATTCCTCCGTCCCGTGCCGCGGCCACGTGCTGTCGCTGTTCGGGCGACCAGTACTCATCGTGCCCGAGCGACAGCATGGCCACGGCGCCGTCGAGCAGCCGCGCCTCACGGGCGATGTCCACTCCCGTGGCATAGGCGAGCGGCAGGCCCATCCGCTCCGCCAGCGCGACGAGCGGTGCCTCGTAGACGAAGTACTGACCGGCGCCGTACGCGTTGGCGTAGGGGCGGTCGAAGGACACCGCCAGTGCACGCGACTTCTTCTTGCCGTCGGCGCCCTTGTAGAGGTCGATGCCGCCCCAGGTGTTGTACGCCTGCCAGGTGGCGACCGAGTTGACCACCATCACCCGGCCCGCCGCGGACGAGGAGCGGATGGTCAGCGGCACATAGCGTTGCCCTTGTCCTTCGCCGGCGTCGAGTCTCAGCAGATAGCAGCCTTCCGGCCAGCCGGATGTGTCCACCTCCAGCGTGCGCCGCCAGTCGCAGCGCACCGTCCTCGTCCCCTCCGCGATCGACGGGGGAGTCTGGGCGTTGCCCCGGAGCCTTCCCGAGCGCCAGACGAGACGGGCCAGTGCACCTCCGTACCAGCCCATCCGGTAGGCCGACACCGTGAAGGTGGCGGCCGTGGTCGAGACGCGGAGAGCGGCAGGCCGGCCGGCGGGCACACTCGCCTGCTCGGCGAACCCCTCGATGGCATGCGGTGGGCCCGGCTGGACGATGCGCCAGTCGGAGGCTCCGGGGCGGCGGTTCTCCTCCCCCACATCGAACGCCTGCCCTCGATCTTCGCGGGAGTCGACGACGGAGGTGGAAGGCGTTCGGTGGCCTGCCGTCACGAGAGCGGCGGCAGCGAGTCCCAGTATCCGCCTGCGCTCCGGGGACCGCGGGCCCACCGCTCCGGGAACTCCGCCATCATGCTGAGCCATGGCACTCCTCAGCCGCTCGGCCCCGTGCTCTCCTCCTGTTGTAGTGCAGCGGTCCGCTTGCTCCCGGCATCGGCCCCGTCTCGGCGCGCCCGGCGGTACTCATGGTCGGGGCGGTGTCAGAGGTGGGTGAGCAGGAGATCCAGCGGCCGGGGTACGCGACCGAGATCCAGATGCGCGGTCAGTGCCCGGGCGTAGAGCACCTTGCGTCCGCTGTGCGTACCCATGAATCGCCGCAGTTGGTGTTCGATGGGGCGGGTCCGCTGGGCCGGCTGGCCCTGGAAGGTGCGGAAGGGACGGATCTCGCCCTGGGCCTCGATCACCTGCCGCACGCCCTCGGCTCCCAGGGCGCGGATCAGTTCGTCCTCCAGGTCCGCGTCGCACACGCGGAACCCGAGCGCCTCCAATCCGGAGGTCGTGAGACCGGACCCGATTCCGACCCTTTCCAGGTGGCGCCGGAAGTGGCGTTCCTCGCCGATGTCACAGAGCCCGGCGACGGGCAGGCCAAGCCCGGGTGGGCCGCACACGTCGAGGAAGCGCCCGATGTTCGTGGCGCCGCCGAGTGGTACGACCACGATGCCTTCCGCATCGAGGTCACGGCCTCGGCGTTTCGATCGCGGCCTGATCGCTGCCTCCTTCGACGAGCACGACCGTCCGTACGCCGCGAGCCAGTTCCCGCGCCGCCGATGCGGACGCGGCCGCGTCCGCTCCCCCGGCGGCCCATGCGGCCAGGACACGGCGGAATCGCCTCGACTCGTCCATGCCACCTCGCTTCCCCCGGCGTTCATGCTGGCACGGCGGGGATCAACCGTGCACATGGGTTTTCAGGCTGGGAAGGCAGAGCGCGGGCCGGGCTGGGCCGCAGAGCGAATCACAGTCGAGCAGAAATCATCAGCTCGCAAGACATTCGGACATTGATCGCATAGAGCGCACAGTGGGGCGCTTGCTCCGTTAGCGTTTCCGGCGTCCGGCCACCGGCCACCGGCCTCAGCGGACGGCTGGGACGGTCCGGGTGGCGGCATGCCGAATGGGGGCGAACGGGTGCGGGTACTCGCGCAGCGGTACGAGTTGGTGGAGACAGTGGGCCGCGGCGGGATGGGTGAGGTCTGGAGTGCGACAGACCGGGAGCTCGCACGTCGTGTCGCCGTGAAGGTGCTGCCGCCGGAACTCACCCGGTACGAGGAGTTCCGCAACCGCTTCCGCCGCGAGGCGCGTACGGTCGCCTCGCTCAGCCACCGGGGCATCGCGGTCCTCCACGACGTGGGCGAGGACACCGAGAGCGGCGAGGAGGGTGAGACCACGCCGTTCCTGGTCATGGAGTTCATCGAGGGCCGCACCCTGGCGCAGTTGCTCTCCGACGGTCCGTTCGCGGTCGAGCGCGCACTCGCCGTCGTGCGGGACATCACCGACGCCCTCGCCCACAGCCATGGACGCGGGCTGGTCCATCGGGACATCAAGCCGTCCAATGTGATGCTCAGCTCCGACGGCGACGTGAAGATCCTGGACTTCGGCATCGCGAAAGTCATCGCAGAGACCTCGACCCGGCTGACCGTGACGGGAATGGCCGTCGGAACCCCCGCGTATCTCTCCCCTGAGCAGTTGGAGGGCCGGCTCGTCGACGGCCGCTCCGACGTGTACTCCACCGGCTGCCTGCTCTACGAGCTCCTCACGGGACGGCCCCCCTTCATCGGAGACTCGCCGTTCGCGGTGATGAACCAGCACCTCAGCAAGGAACCGCTCAGCCCGTCGCTGCTGCGCCCCCAGATCCCCGCGCAGGTGGACGCCTTGGTCCTGCGGGCGCTGGCCAAGGGCTACGAGCAGCGGTACGCCAGTGCGGCCGAGATGCGGCTGGCGCTGACCGAAGCCCTGGAGCGCCGCCCTGCGGCGGCGCGTACCGCGGCCATCGGACCGGTGCAGACGGATACGGATACGGAGACGGCTCCCACCGAAGCCCAGGCGCAGGCGCCCACGCGGACGGCGGTCCCGCTGGCCCGAGTGTCACCGGAGACCGTGCTCCCCGTGCCGCCGGCCTACGCGCCGAACGCGGCGATCGCGGGCGCGGGCACGGGAAGCGCCGGTGCGACACCGACGACTGCGGACACGGTCGTAGCAGGTGTCGCACCGGCAACCGCCAAGCGCCGATGGTCAGTGCCCTACGACCGCGTGGTCGGGGCGTTCGGCATCCTCGCATCCGGCTTCGCGGCGCTCGCCATCGCGGAACCCGCCTACGCGGTGGCATGGGTGGCCGCCACCGTGCTCGGTCTTGGCGCATGCCGCTGGCTTCCCCTGACCTCCGCCCTGCTGTGGTGGGGCGCCGGAGGGCTGGTCTTCGCGGGCATCGAGGCCGGTGGCCGCGGCGAGGGGTACGACTACACCTCCGTCTCCGAGTCGGACTTCGACAGCACCCTCTACTCCTACAACCCGGACGACGGCTCGTACACGGAGCTTCCCGAGGACTCGTATGGTGACAGCGTCTTCGAGAAGAACTACGACGACACCTACAGCTCCGCGTCGGGCGAGACGAGCTACTACTACGACGAGTACGCCGGCCATGAGGCGCTGGGCCTGCCCGTGCTGCTGCTCGCGGTGCTCTGCCTGGCCAGAGCCCTGCATCCACGCCATCGATCGGTGGTCGGGGGCGTCTGCGGTCTCACCCTGGCCGGGCTCGGAATCGGCTGGCTGGCCTTCGACACGGCCCCGCAGACCGCTGTGTACTCGGTCGCATGGGGCTTGGTGATCGCAGGGTCCTCCGTCACCGAGGTACGGCAACGGCGCTCGCTGCGGTGGAGGAGAGCCGATGCCCGCCCCTGATGCGCTCGGCGTCCGGGTTTTCGAATTCTCCCCGGCCGATCATTCGACACATCATCGGGTTGTCGAGATGCATACGCGATTCCCCTATCTTCATCTCAGCGGCCGGGCGGGTGAACCCATACGGCGGCACACGCAATCAACGGACATGACGTCACGCACAAGGGAATGCGGCGCAGCCAACCGAGTGCAGCCACTTGGCAGGTGACGAAATATGCGTCCCCGTTCGAAGCGCCTCGCAGCGGCAGCCGTACTCGCCCTCTCGTGCCTCACGGGTTCCGCGTCCGCGAGAGAGGACCTCACCACTCTGGACCGGGGAAAAGGCAAGGACCGCACCATTGTCATCCACCTCGAGACGGCGGGTACCGGAAGTCCGACGTTCCTGCCCGATGCAGAGGAATGGGCCACGCCGTCGGCGGCCGGTCCTTCGCCACCGAGGGGCCTCCTTCACAACGGTCAACCCTACGACGTGCGTCACCGCGAGCGTGACGCCGGCACCCCACCCTCTGCCGGGGTAGCTACGCCCTCCCCAACGGTGAGATCACATGGGAGCATGCGCAGTTGGACTCGGACGCCACCCCGTACGACGTGGCCATCACGGGCGGTACCGGCAACCGCAAAGGGGCTCGCGGATACGTTCGTATCGAAAACACCGAGGAATTCGTCGGCGACTACTACCTGCACATCATTCTGTGAACGACTTGGTTCGCGCTTTCCCGAGATTGATTCGGGCGATGGACGAGCGCAAGAGCGAAGCCCCTGACACCGGGGTGGCAATCGAGATCAGCCACCTGGCGTCAGGAGCTTCGCCATTCCCGACAGTGCTTTCGCGGCGGCTTCGATCAGCCCTGGTTCTCCGTGTGGTCCGTTTCGATCTGGTTGACCTGAGCGCGCAGGATTTTGCCGCTGGTGGCGTCGACGTCGACGTTCGCAAAGCGCCAGTCGTTCTGGTTGACGATGTCGACGGACCAGACGGGGGTGTTGTCACCGCTGTCCAGATGGACGTCGGTGACGGTGCCCTGCTGCTTGTCGGTCGCGGTCTTGACCGCCTGCTCCGCGGTGACCTGGGCCTTGGCCAACATCCCGGCGACCGCGCGCTTGTCGTCGGCGTCCTGGTCGGTCTCCGGCTCGGACTGGAGCACCTGGCCGGACACCGCGTCCACCAGGACCCGGTGCACGGTGCCGTCCGCGGTCGCCACGTCGGCGGCCCACTCGGGGCTGCCGGGGCTCGGCGCGGGGCTGACGGTGCTGCCCCGCTGAAAGCGGGTCAGGTCGATCTCGACCAGTTCGCTCCCGGAGACCTCGCCGACCGCGATGCTCGCCGCCTTGTCCCACGTGATCTTGGCTGCGGGGAGCAGAGCCTTGAGTTCGGCAAGGTTGCCGTTGTCCTCGGAGGTGTCACCAGGGCTGGGAGAACTGCTGGCGTCGGCGGTCGGTGCCGCCGCCGAGCCCTTTGTCCCCTCGTCACCGCTGCACGCGGTGACGAGGAGGGCGCTGCAGACGAGGACACAGGTGGGAAGCGCGGCGCGCAGACGAAGCGTGGATGGCGATACGTTCATGTCGCCACGCGTAACCACCGATTCCGCTCGACAGACCGACCGCCCCGAACATCACCCGATCGTGTCTGCTCTCCAGATCAGGAGGGCGTTGTCGGCTCGAGCCGCCACATCCGGTGGTCCCAGCCGATGTCCTCGCGGGCGCGTACGTCCAGACCTGCACGCCGCGCCAGGGCCGGTGATGTGGTCGGTGTCGCGGATACCGGGGCCGAACGCGCACTTGAGCCGAAGGTGGTGCAGGACGGCGTCGATGCCGTCGAGGTCCGCCGCCGCGACCTGCTCCGACAGCAGGAGCGTGCCGTCAGCGGTATGGGCGGCGGCTGCCTTGGTGAGCACTCGGACGTCGTCGTCCGGCAGTCACTCCAGCCGGCGCGACATCAGCAGGGTGCCGGCGGAGCGCGGCGGTACGGGACCGGTCCCCGGCACGAGGGAGAAGGCCGCCGACACCGACGACAGTCGGGCTCAGAGCGAGGGCCGCGCGCAAGCCTGAGTGACGAGAGAGGAGCAGATCTCGCCCGCACGCACGGCCGTGGTCGACAGCAGGGTCGACGTGAGGCCATGGGTGTGTTCCGTACCGCCCTGGAGATAGATCCCCGCGGTCACGTTCGGCACGGTCGCCACCCGGTGGTCGCGACCCACCTCGATGAGGTCCTCCTCGTCGCGCAGGCAGAGTTTGCCGACCTCGCCGAGGTCGTCGCCGAGTCCCCGCGGCTGATAGCCGGTCGCGTGCACCAGCAGATCCGCGGCGAGCACCTCGCGTTCGCCCGTCGGGAGGAACTCGACGGCCACCCGGACGCCGGCAGCGTGTATGTCGACCTCCCGGATGCGGGAGACGTTCATCATGCGAAGGCGCTGCCTGCCCCGGACCTTCTCCCGGTACATCGTGCGGGACAGCGACTGGATCAGGTCCATGTCCACCACCGAGTAGTTGGTGCCCCGGTGGTAGTCGAAGAGCGACCGCTTCACGTCCGGTGGCGCACCGAAGTAGACGTCGACGGCTTCGGGGTCGAAGATCTTGTTCGCGAACGGGCTGTCGTCGGCCGGCGTGTAGCCGTATTTGGCGAACACCGAGCAGATCTCGGCGCCGGGGAAGCTGCGGTGGAGGAAGTCGACCGCCTCGGCGGCGCTCTGCCCGGCGCCGAGGACGACGACTCGGCGCACCGGGGTGCCGGAGCGGAGCAGATCGCCGACTCGGGGCAGCAGCTCGCTGTTGTGCCACACACGCTCGGAGAGCGCGGTGCCCGAGGGAAGACGCGGCTCAAGGCCGGTCGCCACCACGATGGCTCGGGTGCGGCGGACCGTGCGGTGTCCCGGTGAGGCCGGGTCACGGCTGAGGACATCGAACCAGCGGACCTCGCCTTCGTGTGCGACGGGGCGCACCGACACGACGTCCGCGGAGTACTCGACGAGGTGCCCGAGTCGCTCGGCGGCCCATTCGAGGTAGTCGTGGAACTCGATGCGCAGCGGGTAGAGGGTCTTCTGGTTGAGGAAGTCGACGAGCCTGCCCTGGTCGTGCAGATAGGCAAGGAAGCTGAAGTCGCTGGTCGGGTTCCGCAGGGTCACCAGGTCCTTGAGGAAGGACACCTGCATGGTGGCGTCGTCGATCAGCATGCCGCGGTGCCAGCCGAAATGCGGCTGGCGCTCCAGAAAGGCGGCGCGGAACCCTTCCGGGCCCGACAGGCCCGGAGTCGTCGCGGTGCGCTCCTGGATCGCGATGGCGAGTGCCAGGTTCGACGGTCCGAAACCGATTCCCACGACATCGTGGACGTGTTCGCGGTGGTGCTCCCGGTCGTCGTGCAATGTCGTCATCGCGTCATCGCCTCCCCCAAGGGGGTCTCGGTCCCAAAGGGTCATCGGTGCCACCGGAGTGGAGACACGGACTCCCCCGAGCAGACCCATGTTAGATAAGGTAAGCCTTACCTTTCAATGGCTGAGGAGGGCTCATATGCGGGTCGTCATGTTCGGCTATCAGACCTGGGGGCACCGGACGCTCCAGGCGCTGCTGGAATCCCGGCACGAAGTCGTCCTGGTGGTCACCCATCCGAGGAGCGAGCACGCCTACGAAAGGATCTGGGGCGACTCGGTGGCCGATCTCGCCGAAAAACACGGTGTGCCCGTGCTGCTGCGCAACCGGCCGGACGACGAAGAACTCCTGCGGGCGATCGAACGCGCCGCGCCCGACCTCATCGTGGCCAACAACTGGCGCACCTGGCTGCCCCCGGAGATCTTCGGCCTCCCCCCAAACGGCACGCTCAACATCCACGACTCGCTGCTGCCCGCGTACGCCGGCTTCTCACCGCTGATCTGGGCCCTCATCAACGGTGAGACGGAGGTCGGAGTCACCGCGCACCGGATGAACACCGAGCTCGACATGGGAGACATCCTGCTCCAGCGCTCGGTGCCGGTCGGAGCCACCGACACCGCGACGGACCTCTTCCACCGCACGGTGGACCTGATCGCTCCGATCGTGACCGACGCCCTCGACCTGATCGCGTCGGGGCGAGCCGTATGGACGCCGCAGGACACCTCGCAGTCGAGCTTCTTCCACAAGCGCTCGCTCGAGGACAGCCGGATCGACTGGAGCTGGCCCGCAGAAGCGCTCGAACGCCTCGTCCGCGCGCAGTCCGACCCATACCCGAACGCCTTCACACACCATCGGGGCGAACGGATCAGGATCCTCTCGGCGACCGTATCGAAGGGGCGCTACGGGGGCACGCCCGGACGCGTCTTCATCCGTGAAGGGGACGGGGTCGTCATCGTCGCCGGAGCCGAGGCGCGTTCGGGGCACCTTCCCGGGCTCGTGGTCGGTCGGGTGCGGACCGAGGACGGTACGGAACTCGCCGCGTCGGACTACTTCCGCACGATGGGGGGCTACCTGACAGCAGGGCCCTGATCCCCGCCCTCCACCGGTGCGCCGTCCGCGGTCCGCGGCGTGTGGTGACGGCCGACCGGGATCACCATCGGCGCGCCACTGACCGGGTCCTCCCCCACGACACAGCTCAGCCCGAAGACCTCCTCGACCGTCGAGGCGGTGATCACATCGGCGGGCGTACCCTCCCCCACGACGCGCCCGCTCTTCATGGCGATGATGTGGTCGGCGTAGCGGCAGGCGTGGTTGAGGTCGTGCAGCACCATCACGACCGTCCGGCCCTGGTTGCGGTTCAGGTCGGTGACGAGGTCGAGGACATCGATCTGGTGGGCGAGGTCCAGATAGGTGGTGGGCTCGTCGAGCAGCATCACCGGCGTGCCCTGGGCGACCGCCATGGCGATCCAGGCGCGCTGGCGCTGCCCGCCGGAGAGTTCCTCCACCGCGCGGTGCGCGAGCGCGGTCATCGACGTGGCGCGCAGCGCTTCACCCACGGCCTGTTCGTCGGCAGCCGACCACTGCCGCCACCAGGTCTGGTGGGGTGAACGCCCCCGCCCCACCAGGTCGATGACGGTCAGACCCTCTGGGGCCACGGGTGACTGGGGCAGTATCCCGAGCCGCTGGGCCAGCACACGGGTGGGAATGGAGTGGACCGAGCGTCCGTCGAGGTACACGGCGCCCGCCCTGGGCTTCAGCAGCCGCGCGAGGGCACGCAGCAGGGTGGACTTCCCGCAGGCGTTGGCGCCGACGATCACCGTCACACGGCCCGCAGGGATCGCCACGTCGAGGCCGTCCACGACGACCCGTCCGTCGTAGGCGAGGCGCAGTCCGGACGCACGCAGGTCCGGTCCCGCCGCGGGCGGTCGGGGGCTTCCCGTCTGCGTACTCGGTTCGGCCGTCCGCGTCGCCGTTGCCCCGCTGTGCCTCTCGTACGTCGATGACACGTTGTCAGCCTCCTGAGCCGGCACGGTTGGCACGGATGAGCAGCCACAGCAGTACGGGTGCGCCGAGCACACCGGTGACGATCCCGACCGGCAGCTCCGTCCCCGGGACCACCTTCCGGGCGGCCAGGTCGGAGAGCAGTACGACGAAGGCGCCGGTCAACCCCGAGGCCAGGGGCGGTGGGTGCACCGTCCCCGCCAGGCGCTGGGCGATCTGGGGGGCGGCGAGTGCGACGAAGGCCACCGGGCCGGCGGTGGCCGTGCCGAAGGCCACCAGGCCGACGGAGCACAGCAGCACGGTCACCCGGACGGTCTGCACCCGCGTGCCGAGGCCCCGGGCGACATCGTCGCCGAGTTGGAGCGTACGCATCAGCCGTCCGAGCAGTGCCGCCGCGGGGAGCAGCACGGCCAGCGTGAGGGCGAGCGGCCCGATCTGCTGCCAGGTACGGCCGTTGAGGTTGCCGACGAGCCAGCCGAGCGCCGCGTGGGCTTCGAACTGCCTGCCGCGCGCGAGGAGGTAGTCGGTGGCACTGGTGCAGATCCAGGCGACGCCGACGCCGACGAGGACGATCCGGTATCCGGTACTGCCGCGCTTCCAGGCCAGCAGGTACACCACAAGCGCGGCGGTGAGCGCGCCCAGCAGCCCCAGGGCCTGGGTCCCGAAGCCGGGATCCCAGCCGAGGACGATACAGGCGACGACGGCGGTGCCGGCGCCCTGGGTGATGCCCATCAGATCGGGGCTCGCCAGCGGATTGAGCGTCATGGTCTGGAGCAGGGCTCCGGAGACGCCGAAGGCGATACCGACGAGCAGCCCGGCCAGCACACGGGGCAGGCGCAGTTCGTGCACGATGAGCTGGGTGCCCGGGTCTCCGGAGCCCAGCAGCGCCCGCAGTACGTCGGAGAACGGGAGAGGCGTGTCCCCGACGGCGAGGCCGACCCAGAACAGCGCGGCCGTGGCGGCGCCGAGCGCGACGCAGACGATGAGCAGCCGGGGGCGCAGCACACCCGAGACGGGTGCGACGGACAGCCGGTACGTGAGTCGGCCCGGCGCACGGTCGAAGCGCCGCCTGGCTGGTGCGATGTCGGTCGTCATGGGTCACAGCTCCGCGGGTCCCGGTCGGCGGCGGCGTACCATCGCGATGAAGAACGGCCCTCCGATGAAGGCGACGAGGACACCCGCCTGGATCTCCTCCGGGCGGGCGATGAGGCGTCCAGCGATGTCTGCGGCGAGCAGCAGGCTGGGGGCGAGCACTGCCGAGAGGGGCAGCAGACGGCGGTGGTCGGGGCCGATTCCCGTGTGCCGCGCGAGGACGCGGGCGATGTGTGGGACGACCAGGCCGACGAAGACCACGGGGCCGATGACGGCGACGGCACCACCGGTGAGCAGGGTGACGGCCACGACTCCCTGGACGCGGACCGAGCCGACGCCGAGCCCCAGGGACCTGGCGACGTCCTCGCCGAGTGCGAGGCTGTTGAGCCCGCGGGCGCAGGCGATCGCGAGTACGCCACCGACCAGCAGGAACGGCAGCACTCGCAGCAGCACCTGCTGGTTCTGGTCGGCCAGTGAGCCCGCGGACCAGAAGCGGTAGCGGTTGAGGGCGTCGGGGTCGGTGAGCGCGACGGCGCTGGTGAGGGAGAACAGCAGGGACGTCACGGCGACACCGGCGAGGGCGAGTTTGACCGGGGTGGTGCCCGAGCGCCCCAGTCCGCCCAGCAGATGGACCAGGACACTCGCGGCCAGGGCTCCGGCGAAGGCGAACCAGATGTACCCGTAGACCGAGCCGAGGCCCAGGACCCCGACGGAGAGCACGACGGCGAAGGCGGCACCGGCGCTCACCCCGAGGATGCCGGGGTCCGCGAGCGGGTTGCGGGTGAGTGCCTGCATCAGCGCACCGGACAGGCCGAGGGCGGCCCCCGCCGCGAGGCCGAGTACGGTGCGCGGGAGTCGTACGGACCAGATCACGTCGTTCACCCGGGAGTTGGGCGGGTTGCCGGCGAGGGTGTGCCAGACCTGGTCGAGCGGGACATCGAGCGCTCCGTACGCCATGGACAGGGCGCACAGCGTGAGCAGCAGCGCGCTGGTGAGCGGGAGCAGCAGTGCGGCCCGACCTCCTTTCGCCGTGCGGGCGGGAGTCGACGTGCCGGGCATCCGCAACCTCCGCTCTGCCGTGGGCTTTTCGTCAGGATCCCGAGGCGCTCGATCCCGATGACAGGCCTCCAGTCCGATACAGGACGAGTGTGGCCGGAACTCCCCTCTCCGGGGAAGCCACCGACCCTCTGTGAATTAGGTAACCCTTACCTTAGTATGTCGCCGATCCCCCGGCCACGCGCCGGGACTCGACCTGTTCGGGGAGGGACGGCTACGTGTGCGGTTCCGAGGAAGTACTGGCCTACTGGCGACGGATTCTGACACCGCTTCCACAGGCGGTCACCCTCCCCACGGACCGGCCGCCGGCCCCGGAAGGCGCTCGGGAGCAGCGGACCAGCGGGCTCGACGGACCCGCCGTGCCGTCCGGCGCTCCCGATTCCGTACTGCTCGCGGCCTTCCTCACTCTGCTGCACCGCTACAGCGGCGCGACCGACCCGACCGTGCTGTACGACGGGCTTCCGCTGCGTGTCAGTCTCGAACACGCCTCCACCTTCCGGGAGTTCGAGCGCCGGGTCGAACAGACGCGTCAGGAGGCGGAGGCCCACCGGCTACCGCTGAGCGTTCTCGCCGATGAGTCGCGCTCCTGGGCGGGCGGCGGGCTGGGCATCCGCATCGCCTTCGGGACCGACGGGCGCCCGGCCGGAGATCTCCCCGAACCTCTGGACCTGCTGCTCGACGCAGCGGGCGGGATGTTACGGGCGACCTACGCGACCGACCTGTTCGACTGCGCCACCGTGGAACGCATGCTGCGCCACTACCTCACCCTGCTGGCGGACGCGGTTGCACGGCCGGGAGCACCCGTCGGCGCCCTGGAACTGATGGACGCGGACGAGTACCGGCGGATCGTGCACGACTGGAACGCGACCCGGCACACCGTTCCCGAGGCGACCTGGCCCGCGATGTTCGCCGAACAGGTGCGCAGCCGCCCCGGCGCCGTCGCCCTGGTGCTGGAGCACGAGCAGTTGACCTACGCGGAGTTGGACGAGCGGACGTCCCGGCTGGCGCACGCCCTCATCGCGCGGGGCGCGGGACCGGAACGGATCGTCGCCCTCGCGCTGCCGCGCTCCGTGGACCTGTTCGTCGCCGAGATCGCCGTACTGAAGTCGGGCGCCGCCTACCTGCCCATCGACCATGACTATCCCACCGAACGCATCGCGTACATGCTGGAAGACGCCACCCCCGTCTGCGTCGTGACCACTGCGCAGACGGCACGGGAACTCCCGGGGCCGGACGAAACGGCGTTGTTGGCGCTGGACTCGCCGGATACGGCCGCGGAGCTGGCGCGGCGACCCGCGCACGGTCCCACCGACGCGGACCGGGGTGCCCCGCTGTCGGTGCTGAACGCGGCCTACGTCATCTACACCTCGGGGTCAACCGGCCGTCCCAAGGGGGTCGTGCTCACCCACGGTGGTGTGGCCAAACTCGTCGCGACCCAGACCGCGCGGTTCGGGATCGGCCCCCACAGCCGTGTGCTGCAGTTCGCCTCGCCGAGCTTCGACGTCGCCTTCTGGGACCTGTGCCTCGGGCTGCTCTCGGGTGGCCGGCTCGTCGTCGTACCCGCCGAACGGCGCTTTCCCGGGGCCGAGTTGGCCGACTACGCCCATGAGCACGGCATCACCTTCATGATCCTGCCACCCGTACTGCTCGCCGCCATGCCCGACGACGCGCACCTGCCGCCGACGGCGACACTGCTGGCGGGCACGGAGCGCGTCTCGCCCGAGCTGGTGGCCCGCTACGCACGCGGCCGCTTGATGTTCAACGCCTACGGGCCGACCGAGGCCACCACCAACTCCACGCTCGGGTTGTGCGATCCGGACATCGGAAGCGGCTCCATCGTCCCGATCGGCGTGCCCGACCCCGGTACCAGGGCGTACGTGCTGGACCCCTCGCTTCGCCCCGTGCCGCCGGGTGTCATCGGTGAGCTGTATCTCGGCGGCGGCGGACTCGCCCGCGGATACCTGGGCCGGTCTGGGCTGACGGCCGAGCGCTTTGTCGCCGATCCCTTCGGAGAGCGCGGCGACCGCCTGTACCGCACGGGTGACCTGGTCCGCTGGACGGCCGACGGGAGGCTGGAGTTCCTCGGGCGGGCCGACACGCAGGTGAAGATCCGCGGCTTCCGTATCGAGCCGGGCGAGATCGAGTCCGTACTGCGGCGTCACCCGGCCGTCGGCGAGGTCACCGTGGTGGCCCGTGAGGACAGCCCAGGTGACCGGCGTCTTGCCGCCTATGTCGTGCCCGCACTCGACGGTCCGGTCGCCGAGGACCGGGACGCGCTGGTCGAAGGGTGGAAGGAACTGCATGAACTCTTTTACCGGGCAGCCGCTCCCGACGGGTCGAGGGACGACTTCGCCGGCTGGAACAGCATGTACGACGGACTGCCGATCCCTCTCGACGAGATGCGCGAGTGGCGTGCGGCGACCGTCCGCAGCATCCGTGGACTCGGTACCCCGGGAAAGGTGTTGGAGATCGGAGTCGGCAGTGGACTGATTCTCTCGCGGCTCGCTCCCCACTGCGAGGACTACTGGGGGACGGACCTCTCCCAGGAGGCGATCTCCGCATTGCGCGCCCGCGTGGACGCCGATCCCGGACTCGCGGGGAGAGTGGAGCTGCTGGCTCGTCCCGCGCACGATATGGAAGGGCTGCCATCCGGCTTCTTCGACACCATCGTCGTCAACTCGGTGGCCCAGTACTTCCCGAGTGCCGACTACCTCGTGGACGTGCTGCGCCGGATGACCCCGCTACTGGCCCCGAGCGGCCGGATCTTCCTCGGGGACGTGCGCAATCTGCGACTGCTGCGCACACTGCGCGCGGCGGTGGCAACCCGGCGCGCGGCCTCCCGGACCCCCGGGGACGGCGTCGACGAGAGCGCACTGCTCGCCGCGGTCGAGCGCTCGGTGCGCTGGGAGGGTGAACTCCTCCTCGATCCGGACTTCTTCGCCTCCCTCGACGGATTCCACTCGGAGATCCGGCTGAAGCGCGCCGCCCACCACAACGAGCTCAGCCGCTACCGGTACGACGTCGTGCTGCGCCCCGGGCGGCGGACCCGGGAGCTACCCGCGGAGCGGGAGGTCGGCTGGTCCGCGACCGGCGGGCTCACCGGGCTGGCACGGCTGCTCGACGAAGGCCGGCAGCGCCTGCGGGTCACCGGTGTCCCCAACGCCCGTCTCACCGACGACCTCGCCGACCTGCGGCGGCTGGACGGCAATGGGGGCACGCAGCACGGCCGGGGTGTGGACCCGGAGCACTTCCACGCGCTGGCCGCGGACCACGGCTGTCGTGCCGCCCTGACCTGGAACGGGAGCTCCGACGACGGAGCCTTCGACGCGGTCTTCGTGCCCGCGGGTCCTGTCGTGGACGGTCCGCTGGAGGGTCCGGTCGACGGCCTGTACCGCACCGCGGCGGCGCACCCACGCGCCAATCGACCGGCGCCCTTCCGTGACGTGGGCGCCCTGATGCGGACACTTCGCGGGTTCGCCGCCGGGCACCTGCCCGACTACATGGTGCCGTCGGCCTTCGTGCCCGTGCACGCCCTGCCGGTGACCCCCAGCGGCAAGATCGACGCCAGGGCGCTGCCGGTACCGGACCACGCGGCCATGAGCTCCGGACGTCCGCCGAGTACCGCCCGAGAACGGCTGCTGGCCCGGCTGTACGCGGAGGTGCTCGGGCTCGGTTCGGTCACCGCGGAGGACGACTTCCTCGCACTCGGCGGGGACAGCATCACCGCGATCCAGCTGCTGATCAGGGCTCGCATCGCCGGACTGCGGCTCACCGCGCGGGAGGTATTCCGGCACCGTACGGTCGAGGCGCTGGCGAGGGTGGCCGTGGAGCGCACCGCGGCACCGCAGGCGTCCGAGGCCTCATCGCCCGATGAGCGGGACGCAGCGGAAGTGGCGGTCGTCCAGGGAACGCATCCGCTGGCCGTCGAGGAACTGCTGCCCCTCACGCCACTGCAGCAGGGGTTCTTCTTCCATGCCCTGGCCGAGGGGCAGGACGGCGATCTGTACGTGGTCCAGCAGGCGCTCGAACTGGAGGGTCCGGTCGACGGAGCGGAGCTGCGGCGGTCCGTTCAACTGCTGCTGGAGCGCCACGCGCCCCTGCGGGCCGCCTTCCGCCAGCGGCCGGACGGCACCCCGGTGCAGATCATCGCCCGGGATGTGGAGTTGCCGTGGCGGGAGGTCGATCTCTCCGCGGATGACAGCGGGGCTCGGGCGTCCCTGAGCCGGGCCGTTGCCGGGGAGGAGCGGGACAGCGGATTCGACCTGGCCGTGCCCCCTCTGGTGCGCTGCGCGCTGATCCGCCTCGAGGCAGGTCACAGCAGGCTCCTGCTGACGTTTCACCACATCGTGGCCGACGGCTGGTCGCTGCCGGTGCTGCACCGCGAACTGATGGCGTGCTACGGCGTGCCGGTGCCGAGGCTCGAACCGGTCACGCCGTACCGCGAGTTCCTGCGGTCACTGGGCGCGCGGAAGGCCGAGCCCGCCCGAGCGGCCTGGCGTACCGCGCTCGCGGGGCTCGACGGACCGACCCGGCTGGTGGACGGCCCTTCCGGGAGCGGGCCACTGCGTCCGGGGCAGATACGGGTCGAACTGTCCGAACGGATCACCGCGCGCCTCGGCGAGCAGGCCCGGGCCTGCGGGGTCACACTCGGAACGGTGCTGGGGGCCGCCTGGGGGCTGCTGCTCGGACGGCTCACCGGACGCGACGACGTGGTGTTCGGCACGTCGGTCTCGGGGCGCGACGGCGAGGTGGACGGTATCGACACGATGGTCGGTCTGTTCATCAACACCCTGCCGACACGGCTGCGCTGGGCACCGGGTGAGGCACTCAGCGGCGTTCTGACCCGCTTCCAGGACGAGCAGGCGCGGCTGCTCGACCACCAGCACCTGGGACTGGCGGAGCTCCAGCGACTCGCCGGGCACGTCGGCGCGGGTGAACTCTTCGACACACTGCTGGTGGTGGAGAACTATCCGACGGCTACGGGCCTGCGGGACGCGTCGGGAGGCGTCGGGATCGCCGGCGACGAGTTCCATGACACCGTGCACTATCCGCTGGCCCTGATCGCACGGCCCGGGAAGCGTCTGGACCTGCGGTTCAAGTACCACGAGAACCGGATCGGCTCCGATGCCGTCCGCGCGCTCGGCGAACGGCTGGCCCGAATCCTGGAGGCGGTCGCCGCCGATTCGGCACAACCCGCAGGCCGGGTCGAACTGCTCGCCCCGGACGAGGCGCTGCATGCGCATCAGTACGGTGCGGAGCACACCGTCCCGCCCGGTACGCTCGCCACCGCTCTGGCGGCGCAGGCCGTCCGCGACCCGCACGCCGTGGCCGTGGTGTTCGACGAGCAGCACCTGACCTACGCCGAACTGGACGCGCGCGCCGAAGCGCTGGCCGCCCGGCTGCGGGAGCTCGGTATCGGTCCGGGCGCGTTCGTCGCGGTCGCCGTGCCCCGGTCGGTGGAGCTGATGGTGGCACTCGTCGGCGTACTGAAGTCGGGGGCCGGGTATCTTCCGCTCGATCCGGACTATCCGGGCGAACGCGTGTCGTACATGCTCGCCTCCTCCGGTACCACGACGGTGCTGACCCTGTCCGACTCTGTGGACCGGCTACCCTTGCCCGCGGGCACCGCCGTCCTGCTGCTGGACGCTCCGAACGGCCCTGAGGACGCGCCGGGGCTCCCGGTCGCCGGAGACGGACGGGAGACTCCTGCGGCGGTCCCCGACGATCCGGCCTATCTGCTCTACACCTCCGGGTCCACCGGTCGCCCCAAGGGCGTGGTCGTCACCCACCGTGCCATCCTCAACCGACTCGCCTGGATGCAGGGCGCCCACGGGCTGCGCGCCGACGACCGGGTGCTCCAGAAGACGCCGTCCAGCTTCGACGTGTCGGTGTGGGAGTTCTTCTGGCCCGTCGTGGAAGGCGCCGCCGTCGTACTGGCCCGACCGGACGGACACCGCGACCCGGCGTATCTCGCGGCGCTCGTCCGGCGGCAGCGCATCACCACCATGCACTTCGTGCCGTCGATGCTGGAGGCGTTCCTCCGTTCGGACGAGGTCACAGCCGATCCGTCCTGGTCCGCTTCGCTGCGCCGGGTGTTCAGCAGCGGTGAGGCGCTGCCACGCGCCGCGGCCCACCGCTGGCAGGCCCTCACCGGAGTGCCGCTGCACAACCTCTACGGCCCCACCGAGACCGCCGTCGACGTGACCCACCACCCCTTCGAGCCGTCCGTCGACGGCATGGGCTGCTCCAGCGTGCCCATCGGCCGCCCGGTGTGGAACACCGGTCTGCGCGTGCTCGATCTGTGTCTTCGGCCGGTGCCCGACGGGGTGCCAGGCGAGCTCTATGTGACCGGTGTCCAGCTCGCCCGCGGATACCACGGCCAGCCGACGCTGACCTCCGTGCGGTTCACGGCCGACCCCTTCGGCCCGCCCGGCACCCGGATGTACCGGACGGGTGATCTGGTGCGGCGGCGCGCGGACGGGGTGGTGGAGTACCTCGGCCGCACCGACCGGCAGGTCAAGTTGCACGGCAACCGCGTCGAGCCCGGCGAGATCGAGGCCGCGCTGCTGCGGGTCCCCGGGGTGGAGCAGGCGGCCGTCGCGGTTCGCGACGGTGCCCTCGTCGCCTACGTGGTGGCGCCGCGCATCGGGACCGATGACCAGGGTCAGCAGGTGGCACAGTGGCGGAACGCCCTGTCGGAGCTGCTTCCCCCCACCATGGTGCCCGGTGCCTGGGTCGTCATCAAAGCACTGCCGCTCACGCCCAGCGGCAAGCTCGACCACGCATCCCTGCCCGCGCCCAGGGCCGTACGGGCCGCGCCGCGCGCGCCGCGCGACGAGCGGGAGCGGGTGCTGACGGAGGTCTTCGCCAGGGTGCTGGACGTCCCGGATGTCGGCATCGACGACGACTTCTTCCTGCTCGGCGGCGACAGCATCAGTTCCGTCTCCGTGTGCAGCCGGGCCCGTCGCGCCGGTCTCGCGATCGGCCCGCGCGAGGTCTTCACCCACCGCACACCGGCGGCGCTTGCGGTGGCGGCCGGAGCCGTGCCCGCGTCGGAGACCGGCGAGCAGGCGGCGGTCGGCAGCGCGTTCACGCTGACGGCCGATGAGCGGGAGCGGATCGAGCGGATCGCCCCCGGCCGGGTCGAGGATGTGTGGCCACTCGCCCCCTTGCAGGAAGGCCTGTTCTTCCACTCGGCCTATGACGACGCGGCGCTGGACGTGTACACGGTCCATGAGTCGTTCGACTTCGCCGACCCGGTGGACGTCGAACGGCTGCGCCTGGCGGCGCGAGCACTGCTCGCCCGCCACCAGAGCCTGCGGGCCGGGTTCACCAGCGAGGGGCAGCGCCGTCCGGTGCAGTTCCTCGTGCGCGAGGTCGAGGAGCCGCTGCGCGAGGTGGATCTGACGGACCTGGCACCCGACCGGCAAGAGCAGCGTATGGCGGAGTTGCTGGAGCGGGAGCGGTCCCGTCGTTTCGACCTGTCCCGTCCACCGCTGCTGCGGATGCTGCTCATCCGGCGGGGCGGCGGGCTCGGGGACCGGCTGGTGATCGGACGTCATCTGATCCTCTGGGACGGCTGGTCAGCCTGGCTGTTCCTCGACCAGTTGTTCGCCCTCTACGAGAGCGGCGGCGACACCGGCGGCCTCGAGCCCACCGGCTCCTACCGGGACTATCTGAGCTGGCTGGAGCGCCAGGACGAGGGTCGGGCGACCACCGTCTGGCGTGCCGCCCTGTCCGGTCTGGAGGAGCCCACGCTGCTGGTGCCCGGGGTGTCCGGCCGTGGCCCCGATCCGGTGATCCCGGAGCTGCTGCACGCCGTGCTCGACACGGACACGGCCGCGCGACTGCGCACACTGGCCCGTGGCCGCGGACTGACCCTCAACACCGTGCTCAACACCGCCTGGGGACTGGCCCTGGCGAGTGCCACCGGCCGTACGGACGTGGTGTTCGGCGCCACGGTGGCCGGGCGGCCGAGCGAGGTGCCGGACGTCGAGCATGTCATCGGGCTCTTCCTCAACACCGTGCCGACGCGCCTGTCGTTCGATCCGCGCGAGCCGGTCCTGGACCTGCTGCTGCGTGTGCAGGCGGAGCGGATGGAGGTCATGCCGTACGAGTACCTCGGGCTCGGTGTGCTCCAGGCGGAGACGGGTCACCGCAGGCTGTTCGACACACTGTTCGTGCTGCGCAACGCGGACACGGAGGAACGACTCGCCGATCTGCGCGACCGCCACGGCGCTGAGGCCGTCGCCAATGTCGACGCCACCCACTATCCGGCCAACCTGATCGTCACTCCCGGGGAGCGGATCCGGGTCACCCTGGCCCACCGACCGGACGTCCTGGACCATGACGACGCACAGGGCCTGCTGGACCGGTTCGTGGTCCTGGTCGGGAGGCTGGTCGCGGCCCCCGCGGCGCCCGTCGGATCGCTGGACCCCCTGCTCAGGTCCGAGACCGCGGCGCTGGCCCGGGCGGAGGCGGACAACCGGCAGCCGGTGCCGCGCCAGACGGTGGCGGATCTGCTGGCCGCCCAAGCTCTTCGGACACCCGACGCGACGGCGCTGGTCTTCGGCGCAGCGACGCTGACATACGCCGAACTGGACTCCCGCTGCGACCGGTTGGCTCGCCTCCTCATCGCGCGGGGCGCGGGGCCGGAGAAGATCGTCGCGCTGGGCATACCGCGCTCGATCGACATGGTCGTGGCGCTGTTCGCGGTGCTGCGCACCGGTGCCGCGTATCTGCCGCTCGAACTCGACCATCCCGCCGAGCGGTTGTCCCTGATGCTGGCCGACGCGAGTCCGCTGCTCCTGCTGACGACTGCGGCGGTGTCACGGACGCTGGACGAGGGCACGGCGCGCGTGCTGCTCGACGACCCGCGGGTGGCCACCGAACTGGCCGGGCTGCCGGACGCGCCCGTACGGGTGTCGTTCGGCCTGGATCATCCGGCATACGTGATCTACACATCGGGCTCCACAGGCCGCCCCAAGGGGGTGGTCACCCCCTATGTGGGGCTGACGAACATGCAGCTCAACCACCAGAGGGAGATCTTCGCCCCGGCGGTCGCGGCTGCCGGTGGCCGCAGGCTGCGCGTCGCGCACACCGTGTCGTTCGCCTTCGACATGTCCTGGGAGGAGTTGCTGTGGCTGGTCGAAGGCCATGAGGTGCACATCTGCGACGAGGAGTTGCGGCGCGACGCCATCGCTCTCGTCGCGTACTGCGAGGAGCACCGGGTCGACGTGGTGAACGTGACGCCGACATACGCCCACCTGCTGATCGACGAGGGGCTGCTGGAGGGCCACCGCCCGCCCCTGGTGCTGCTCGGCGGCGAGGCGGTCACCGAAACGGTGTGGAACACACTGCGGGACACGGAGGGGACGTACGGCTACAACCTCTACGGGCCCACCGAGTACACGATCAACACGCTCGGCGGCGGCACCGGGGACAGCGCCACCCCGACCGTGGGCCGCCCGATCCGCGCCACCCGTGCCCGGATACTCGACACCTGGCTGCGTCCGGTGCCGGACGGCGTGGCCGGTGAGCTGTACATCGCGGGCACCGGACTGGCCCGCGGCTACCTCGGAAGACCGGGACTCACCGCCGAGCGCTTCGTGGCGGACCCGTACGGACGGGCCGGTGAACGTCTGTACAGGACGGGCGATCTGGTCCGCAGGCGCGCGGACGGCAACATCGACTTCATCGGACGCACGGACGACCAGGTCAAGATCCGCGGGCACCGCGTCGAGCTGGGTGAGATCGAGACCGCACTGGTGCGGCACCCGAGGGTGGCCCAGGCCGCCGTGGTGGCCCGCGACGACGAGTCCGCGCCCGGCACTCGGCGGCTGGTGGGCTATGTCGTCGCGGCCGAACCGGACGCCCGGGAGCGCTCGGCGGCGGAGCGTGACCAGGTCGGTGAGTGGCAGGAGATCTACGCGGCCGAGTACAGCACGATCGGGACGGCGCTGTTCACCGAGGACTTCGCCGGCTGGGACAGCTCGTACGACGGCACCCCCATCCCGCTTGAACACATGCGCGAGTGGCGTGAGGCGACGGTCCGGCGCATCCGCGAGCTGCAGCCGCGCCGTGTACTGGAGATCGGGGTGGGCTCCGGACTGCTGCTGTCCCGGCTCGCGCCGGACGTGGACGCGTACTGGGCCACGGACTTCGCGGCGCCGGTGATCCGGAAGCTGGGTGCGGACCTGGCCACGGCCCCTGAGCTGGCGCGGAAGGTGGAGCTGCGCTGCCAGGCGGCCGACGACGGCGAGGGGCTGCCCGCCGGGTTCTTCGACACGATCGTGATCAACTCGGTGGCGCAGTACTTCCCGAGCCTGGAGTACCTGGGCGAAGTGATCCGCGGCGCCATGGGGCTGCTGGCTCCGGGTGGGTCGCTGTTTCTCGGGGATGTCCGCGATCTGCGGCAGGCCCGGGTGTTCCAGGCGGGCATCCAGGCGGCACGGGCGTCCGACGGCGCCGCCCCCGACACCTTGCAGCGGGCGGTCGACCGGGGGCTCGCCCTGGAGAAGGAACTGCTCGTCGACCCGGACTGGTTCGCCACGCTCGGGGTCGGTGTCGAACTGCGGACCAAGGACGGCGGGCACCACAACGAGCTGACCCGGTACCGCTACGACGTCGTCCTGTACGGGTCGCCCGCCGACCCGGCCGATGTGCTGCGGCTCGATGACGCTCCGGCGCTCGACTGGGCGGGACCTGCGGACCTCGCCGTACGCCTCGAGGGTCGACGGCGGCATGCGGAAGCGCTTCGGGTGTGCCGGGTGCCCGATCCCCGGACGGCCGCCGATCTCACCGTGCTGGGCCGCCTGGACAATGGGCGGATGCCGGTCCGCACCGGGCCGGTCGGGGTGGAGCCGGATGAGCTGCACACCTTGGGCGGCGCCCATGGCTACCGCGTGCTCACCACCTGGTCGGATGAACCCGGTTTCTATGACGCCGTGTTCGTCCGGGGAGCCGAGCATGCGCGCACGGTGGGGCTCCACCGTCCGCGCCGCGACCGCGGTGGGGCGCCGTACGCGAACTCCCCGGCCGCGAACCGGGGCAACGGCGCGCTGGTGCGGCGACTACGGGAGGACCTGGGGCAGCGGCTGCCGGGCCATATGGTGCCTGCCGCGTTCGTCGTCCTCTCGGCGCTCCCGATGAACGGCAACGGCAAGCTGGACGTGCGGGCGCTGCCGGATGCCGAGCCCGCAGTGGTCCTGTCGGAGGGCCGTGGGCCCCACACCCCGGTGGAGGAGGTGCTGTGCCGCCTCTTCGCGGAGGTGCTGGGGCTGCCCCGAACCGGCGCCGAGGACGACTTCTTCGACCTGGGTGGGCATTCGCTGCTCGCCACCCGGCTGATCAGCCGGGCTCGTACGGAGCTGGGGGCCGAGCTCGCGATCCGGGATCTGTTCGAGGCGCCCACACCCGAAACGCTGGCGTTGCGGGCGCCGGACGGCGCGGCCGCGCGGTCACGGCGCCCCGTGCTGGAGGCCGCTGGGCGCCCCGAGCGGATTCCGCTGTCGGCGGCCCAGCGGCGGCTGTGGCTGGTCGAGCGGATCACCGGGAGTGGGTCCGCGTACAACTTCCCGCTGGTGTTCAGGCCCCGGGGTGAGCTCGATCCGGATGCCCTGCGGAGCGCGATCCGTGATGTGATGCTGCGCCATGAGTCTCTGCGGACACGGTTCGTGGTCGTGGACGGCGAGCCGTGCCAGTGGATCGTCCCCGCCGACCAGGTCGAGCCGGAATTCAGGGTGGTCGACTGCACGGAGGCCGAACTGCCGGCTCGGATCGCGGACGCGCAGCGCCGCCCCTTCGATCTGGAGGAGGGCCTACCGCTGCGCGCGGAGGTGCTGCGTCTGGGGCCCGGCGACCGGGTGGTGGCGCTGGTGCTGCACCACATCACCACCGACGAGTGGTCGGACCGGCCGTTCCTGGCCGATCTGGAGCGCGCGTACGGGGCCCGGGTCGACGGGCGCGAGCCCGGATGGACTCCCCTTCCGGTGCAGTACGCCGACTACACGCTGTGGCAAGAGCAGCTGCTCGCCGAGGTCGGGGAACGGCAGCTGGCGTACTGGCGCCGCACGCTCGACGGGCTGCCCGACGAGATCCCGCTTCCACTGGACAGGCCGGGTGAGGCCCGTGGCACGGGCCGGGGTGCGGTGGTGCGCTCGGTGCTGCCGGACGCGTCCGCTGCCGCGCTGAGGCAACTGGCGGCCGCTCACCAGGTCAGCATGTTCATGCTGTTCCAGGCTGCGACGGCGGCTCTGCTGCACCGGATCGGCGCGGGTGACGACATCCCGCTCGGCGCACCGATCGCCGGACGTACCGACAGCGCGGTCGACGAACTCGTCGGCTTCTTCGTCAACACGCTGGTACTGCGCACGGACGTGTCCGGAGACCCGGACTTCACCGAGTTGCTCGGGCGGGTCAGGGAGGCGGCACTGGCCGCGTTCGAGCATCAGGACATACCGTTCGACCGGGTCGTGGAGGCGGTGAACCCCACACGGGCAGCCGACCGCAATCCGCTGTTCCAGGTGATGCTCGGCTACCACCACCGGCCGGACGGGGACCCGGATCTGTTCGGTCTGCCCACCGAGTGGTCGGATATGGATGCAGGTGCGACCAAGTTCGATCTCGACTTCACCGTGGTCGATCACGGTCCCGGCCGTGACATCGGGCTCCTGCTGGAGTACGCCACCGATCTGAGCGACGAGGAGACGGCGACGGCCCTGCTCGCACGGCTGGTGAACCTACTGGAGCAGGTCGCCGCCGACCCCGGGCGGCCCCTGGGCATGCTGCGGGTGCTCACCGCCGAGGAGGAGGCAGCCTTCGCGACGCTGTGGAACGCCACCGAGCGGCCGGTGGAGGCCCGATCGATACCGGAGATCCTGGACGCGACCGTGCGGGCCCTACCGGACGCCCCGGCGCTGGTCGCGGGCGGCGAGCGGCTCACCTTCCGCGAACTGGCCGAGCGTGTCGACGCCGTGGCCCGACTGGTGCAGAGCCGCGGTGCGGGCACCGAGACGGTCGTGGCTCTCGCGCTGCCGAGGCCGCTGATGGTGCCCGCGATCCTGGGAGTGCTCAAGGCAGGCGCCGCGTACCTCCCCCTCGATCCCGCGTACCCGGCCGAGCGGCTGGACTTCATGCTCGGCGACGCGGGCGCGCTGTTCGTGCTGACCACCGAGGAACGGGCGGCGGGGCTCCCCCGGGGGTGCGTGCGCGTCCTGTTCGGCGACGCGCTGCCCGGTCGGTCGGCGGTCGCTTCGTCCTGGGCGCCGCCCGCACCGTCGAACGCCGCCTATGTCATCTTCACCTCCGGTTCGACGGGCAGCCCCAAGGGGGTCGTGTGCACCCACGGGGGGCTCGGCAACCTGTTCGCCGCGCACCGCGACGGTCTGATCGCCTCCGCGACGCGAGCCGCCGGCCGTGACCGGCTGCGGGCCGTCCACACCACGTCGTTCGGTTTCGACGCCTCGTGGACCCCGCTGATGTGGCTGCTCGCTGGGCATGAACTGCACATCGCCGACGAGGCCGTGGTCACCGATCCGGCCGAGCTGCCGGACTTGCTGGCACGGGAGCGGATCGACTACCTGGACGTGACACCGACGTATCTCAGCGAGCTGGTCCACCACGGATTGCTCTCGGACGGCGGTTTCGTGCCCGGAGTGGTCACCGTGGGCGGTGAGGCGGTCCCGGACGCCCTGTGGCAACGGCTCTGTGCGCTGCCCGGCGTCCAGGCGCACGACCTGTACGGACCGACGGAGTGCACGGTGGACGCCTACGGGCGGCACGGACCGGGTCCGGACGGGAGCGGTGCGTGGGCAGCCCCGCTCGGCAACGTCCGTGCCCATGTGCTCGACCGGCAGCTGCGGCCGGTACCGACCGGGGTGACGGGCGAGGTATATCTGGCCGGGGCCGGGCTGGCCCGCGGCTATCCGAACCGGCGCGGGCTGACCGCCGAACGCTTCGTCGCGGATCCCTTCGGCGCCACGGGGAGCCGGATGTACCGCACGGGCGATCTGGCCAGGCGCCGCCGGGACGGTGGGCTGGAGTTCCTGGGACGGACCGACGCCCAGGTGAAACTGCGTGGCTTCCGTATCGAGCCGGGCGAGGTCGCAACGGCCGTCGCAGGGCATCCGGAGGTGTCCCTGGCCGCCGTGGTGCTGCGCGAGGACACTCCCGGCGCCCCGAGGCTGGTGGCGTATGTCGTGCCGGCCGGTGACCGTGCGCCGGACGCGGCGGCGCTCCGTGAGCGGGTGGCAGCGGCTCTGCCCCCGCACATGGTGCCCGCCGCGTTCGTCCCGGTGCCTCGGCTGCCGCGCACAGTGAGCGGCAAGCTGGATGAGCGGTCGCTGCCCGCACCGGACTTCGCTGCGGCGGGTGCGGGCCGCAACCCCCGTTCGCCTCGTGAGGAGCTGCTGTGCGAAGCCTTCGCCGCCGTGCTCGAGGTGCCGGCGGTGGGGGTCGACGACGATTTCTTCGCCCTGGGCGGGCACTCCCTGCTCGCCATGCGGCTGGTGTCCCGGATCCGCTCGGTGCTCGAAGCCGAGCTGTCCCTGCGCACCGTGTTCGACGCCCCGACCGTGGCGCGTCTCGCCGAGCGCCTCTCCCCGGAGGGCACGGACGGGCCGGGGGCTCGGCCCGCGCCGGCCGTCCGGGCGCGCCCGGACCGGCTGCCGCTGTCCTCGGCCCAGCAACGGCTGTGGGTGCTCTACCGTGTGGAGGGCCCTGGTGCCACCTACAACATCCCCACCGCGTGGCGGTTGTCGGGCGAGCTCGATCCCGATGCCCTCCGGTCCGCCGTGCACGACCTCGTGGAGCGCCACGAGACGCTGCGCACGGTGTTCCCCGACGAGGGCGGCCGGGCCTACCAGCGGATCCTGGACGCGGACCGGGTACGCATCCCGTTCGAGGTGGAGGACGTCGCCCAGGAGCGGCTGTCCGGCCGGATGGCAGAGGCGGGGGCGTACGGGTTCGCACTCGACCGTGAACCCCCGCTGCGCGTGCATCTGTTCCGTACCGGTGCGGGCGAGTGGGCACTCCTGCTGCTCCTGCACCACATCGCGGGCGACGAGTGGTCGGAGCGTCCACTGCACCGGGATCTGGCCCTCGCCTATGCCGCCCGGAAGGAAGGCCGCGCGCCCGGCTGGGCACCACTGTCGGTGCAGTACGCCGACTACACGATGTGGCAGCGGGATGTGCTGGGAGACGAGCGGGACCCGGAGAGTCTCGCGGGACGTCAGATCGCCTACTGGCGTGGGGCACTCGCCGGTCTGCCCGATGAGCTGGCGCTGCCCGTCGACCGTCCGCGCCCCGCGGAGGCAAGCCATCGCGGCGGCAGCGTGGACCTCTCGCTCGACGCCGGACTCGCGGCGAAGCTGCGGCGGCTGGCCCGCGACAGCGGAGTCAGCGTGTTCATGGTGCTCCAGGCAGCGGTGGCGGCTCTGCTCACCAGGCTGGGCGCGGGACACGACATTCCGATCGGCAGCCCCATCTCCGGGCGCACAGACGCGGCGCTGGAGGATCTGGTCGGGTTCTTCCTCAACACCCTGGTGCTGCGCACCGACACCTCGGGCGATCCGACTTTCCGTGAGCTGCTGAGTCGGGTGCGGACCTCGGACCTGGCGGCCTTCGACCACCAGGATGTGCCGTTCGAGAGCCTGGTGGAGGCGGTCAACCCGGAGCGTTCACTCTCACGCCATCCGCTGTTCCAGGTCATGGTGGTGTATCTCGCGGCGGCGGGTGCGGACGGGTCGGGGCCGTCGGGTCATGGCTCGGGCGGGCTGGAACGACTGGAAGGGCTCAGCGCCCGGCAGGAGGAGGTGGCGCATGGCTCAGCCAAGTTCGACCTCTCCTTCGACTTCGTCGAGCGCGCCGACGGCAACGGGGTGGACGGCGTGCTGGAGTACAGCGCCGACCTGTTCGATCCGGCGACGGCCCGTTCCTTCGCCGACCGCCTACGGCGCTTCCTGCGGGCCGTCACCGCGGATCCGGACCTTCGCGTCGGGCGCGTCGGGATCCTGGACGCGGAAGAGCTCCGGTCCTTGCAGACCGGTTGGCACAGCCGCCCGCTCCCGGGTCCTGCCACCACCGTGCCCGCGCTGTTCGACGCCTGCGTACGCCGTTGGCCGAACGCACCCGCCGTGGCCTGCGAAGGGGTCGAGCTCAGCTACACGGCACTCGACACCCGCGCCAACCGCCTGGCTCGGCTGCTGATCGAGCGGGGCGCGGCCCCCGAGCGGATCGTGGCCCTGGCACTGCCGCGTACCGTGCTGTTCATGGAGGCGGTCCTCGCGGTCCACAAGGCGGGTGCCGCTTATCTGCCGCTCGACCCCGATGCTCCGGCGGAGCGCACCGCGCAAATCCTCGGCGATGCCCGACCGGTGCTCACCCTCACGACGGCACAACTGACCGGCACGCTGCCCGCTGAGACGGAGGTGCTGGCGCTGGACGACCACGCCACCGCTCAGCGGATCGCCGAGCTGGACTCCGTGGGAATCGGCGAAGCGGAGCGCACATGGCCGCTGAGCCCGCACCATCCGGCGTATGTGATCTACACCTCCGGTTCCACCGGCACACCCAAGGGTGTGGTGGTCACCCACGCGTCACTGGGGCATCTCTTCCACAGCCACCGCGAGACGCTGTACGCACCGGCTGTCGCCGCGACCGGCCGCAGGCACCTGCGCGCGGGGCACGCCTGGTCGTTCTTCTTCGACGCCTCCTGGCAGCCGCAGTTGTGGCTGCTGGACGGGCACTGCGTCCACATCGTCTCCGATGAGGTACGGCGCGATCCCGAGCTGCTCGGCGCCGCGGTCCTCCGGTACGGCTTCGACTTCCTGGAAGTCACCCCGTCGTATTTCGCGCAGATGGCCGAGAGCGGCTTGCTCGACGCTGCCATGTGCCCGCTCGCGGTCGTCGGTGTGGGTGGCGAGGCGGTACCGCTCGCGCTGTGGCGACGGCTGGCGTCGTTGCGGGGCACCGAGGTGTTCAACCTGTACGGGCCGACCGAGTCGACGGTGGACGCGCTGGTGGCACGGGTGGCAGACAGCGAACGCCCGCTTGTCGGGCGACCGGTGGCCGGCACCCGGGCGTTTGTGCTCGACGGCGGGCTGCGCCCGGTGCCGCCGGGGGTGACGGGCGAGCTCTATCTGGCGGGCGGTGGCCTCGCACGCGGCTATCTGGGCTGCCCGGGGCTGACCGCCGAGCGGTTCGTGGCCGACCCGTTCGGCCCCCCGGGGTCGCGGTTGTACCGCACCGGGGATCTGGCTCGCTGGACGAAGGACGGCCGCGTCGACTACCTCGGGCGGGCCGACGACCAGATCAAGATCCGCGGGTTCCGCATCGAACCGACGGAGATCGAGTCGGTGCTGAGTCGGCATCCCGCGGTCGGACAGGCACTGGTGACACTGCACCAGGACGACGGGCGCGGGCGGCTGGTGGCCTATGTGGTGCCTGCCGCGGATGCGGCCGTGGACGGTGCGGAGCTGCGGGGCCACGTCGCCGCCCATCTCCCGGACCACATGGTCCCGGCCGCCGTCGTCCCGCTCGCACGATTCCCCGAGTCGGCGAACGGCAAGCTGGACCGAGGCGCGCTGCCGGCCCCCGACTTCGCGGCGCTGTCCTCGGGCCGTCCTCCTCGCGATGAGCGCGAGGAGGCGCTCTGCGCCGTGTTCGCGGACCTGCTGGGGCTGGAGAGCGTGGGCGCGGACGCCGACTTCTTCGCCCTCGGCGGCGACAGCATCGTGGCGATGCAACTGGTCAGCCGGGCCCGCGCCGCAGGTGTGCGCATCAGCCCGCGGCTGGTCTTCCGGCACCGCACGGTGGCGGCGCTGAGCGCCGCCACCGTGGCCGTCGACGCCGCCGCCCCACGGGCCTGCGACGACGGTACGGGGATCGTGCCGCTCACCCCGGTGATGCACTGGCTGCGCGAACTGGGTGGGCCGATCTCCACCTATCACCAGGCGGCGCTCGTACGCACTCCGGCGGATCTCGATCTGCCGGGTCTGACGGCGGTACTCCAGGCACTGGCCGACCGGCACGACATGCTGCGGGCCACGCTGCGGCGGCCTTCTACCGCCAGTGCCGACGGCTGGTCGCTGGACGTGCCACCGGTCGGTGCGGTGGACGCCGGGTCCTGGATCGACCGGGTGGATGTGTCCGGGCTCGATGCCGGTGCCCTGGGCGGGGTCGTCCGCGAACAGGCCCTGGCGGCCCGCTCGCTGCTGGACCCGGACCGGGGTGTGATGGTGAGGGCGGTGTGGTTCGACGGGGGCGGCTCTCCGGGACGGCTGCTGCTGATGGCGCATCACCTGGTCGTGGACGGTGTGTCCTGGCGGGTACTGCTGCCCGACCTCGCGGCGGCGTGGCGGGATGTGTCGGCCGGGCGCCCGGTGCGGCTCGACCCGGTGGAGACCTCGTTCGCACGGTGGTCCCGGCTGCTGGCGGATCGGGCCCTGGCCCCGGAGCACGAGGCGCAGCTGGACCGGTGGGCGGAGGTGCTGGAGGGCGGTGGAGCGGCGCAGCTCCCCCTGTTGCGCACACCCGAGCCGGACCGCGACACCAACGCGACGGTGAGGGAGTTGGCGCTGCGGCTGCCCGCACGGCACACGGGGCCGCTGCTGTCGACGGTGCCCGCCTTCCTGGGTATCGGCGTCGACGACGTCCTGCTGACGGGGCTCGCTCTGGCGTTCGCCGACTGGCTTGGACGGAGCGGCGGTTCGGGGACCTCGCTGCTGGTGGATCTCGAGGCACACGGTCGGGACGAGGAATTCGCCGGGGACGGCTTCGACCTCTCCCGCACGGTGGGCTGGTTCACCAGTGTGTTCCCGGTGCGGCTCGACATCGGGCCGGTCGATCCGCGCGAGGCGATGGCGGGCGGTCCTGCCGCCGGTGAGGCGCTGCGCCGGGTCCGCGAGGCCGCTGCGGCGGTGCCTTCGGGCGGTACCGGTTTCGGACTGCTGCGGCATCTCAATGCCAAGACCCGCGAAGTGCTGGTCGGACACACGCCTCCGCAGGTCGAGTTCAACTATCTGGGTCGATTCGGGGTCCCGGAGGACACGGACTGGTCGTACGCTCCGGAGGAGGACGACGCGGACATCGGCCCCGGGCCTGCGATGCGGCAGGGGCATGCCCTGGAGATCAACGTGGTGGCCGAGAACCGGTCGGACGGGCCTGTGCTCGCCGCCCACTGGGCCTACGCGGAGGGGCTGTTGGCCCGTGAGACGGTCGAGGACCTGGCCGGAACCTGGTTCCGGGCACTGGAAGGTCTGATCGAATACGCGGACACGAAGAGGAGGGGCAGCTCATGACCAACCCGTTCGAGGATCCTGACGGCGTCTACCTGGTGCTCGTCAACGACGAGAACCAGCACAGCCTGTGGCCGGATTTCGTGGACGTACCCGCCGGCTGGCGGAGCGTCCACGGGCCTGCCGCGCGGCAGGCGTGCCTGGACTACGTGGAAGCACATTGGACCGATATGCGGCCGCGGAGCCTGGCTGAGGCAATGGACGGCTGACCACCGCACCGGATCACGGCGGTGCCGGCCGGGACGCTCCCGCGTCCCGGCCGGCACCTGTTCCCCGGTGGCGTCAGACCGTCAAGGTGCCGGTCGCACCGGGGTGCCCGGCTTCCCGTCGACGGCCGCCGAGAGCTGCGGGGCGAGTCGCTCGATCACATAGGGCAGACTGAGCACCGAGACGAACGACGTGGCGTTTCCGTAGTCGCTGGTCTCGTCGATGAAGACCTCCCGGCCCTCCTTCACCACTTTCAGGTTCTTGTACGAGGGGTCCGCGTGCAGTTTCGCCGTGTCCTTGGCCGGGTCACCGACGATCCACACGATCGCGTCCTGGTCGAGCAGGTCGGTGCGCTCCTTGCTGATGTTCGCGCCGAACCGGTCGCCGATCGCCTTGTCGAGACCGGTGGGCAGGGTGAGGCCGAGCCCGGTGAGGATGCGCGACCGCGAGTCCTGGGTGCCGAACACGAACATGCCCTCGTACGGTGTCGCCATCACCGCGGACGCGTTCTCTAGTCCGGGGTTCTCCTGGGCCGCCGCCGCGATCCCGCTCTCGGTGGACTCGACGGCCTTCACCGCCTCCGCTTCCCTGCCGATCGCGCGGCCGATGGCCTTCGTCTGCTCCTGCCAGGGAATCCCGTAGTCGTTGTACTCCTTCGGCTGGGCGACCACGGGGGCGAAGGCGGACAGCGACGCGTACTGCTCCCTCGTCAGTCCGCCGTACACGGCGAGGATGAGATCCGGCTTGAGCGCGGCGATTCTCTCCACCTGGGGTCCCGTCCCGGTGTCCGTGAGCACCTCGGGGATGTCACCACCTGCCAGTTCGTCCTGCGCCCAGGGCCCGATGGCGCCCTTGTAGCCGCCGAGCCACTCGGTGGTACCGACCGGCACCTTCCCCAGGGCGAGCACCGCGTCCTGGTCGGTGAGGCCGACGGTGACGATCCGCTTCGGTTCGGAAGTGATGGTGGTGCTGCCGTGCTTGTGCCTGATGGTGACGGGGAACGCGGATGATCCCGAGGCCGCTGCCCGGGAACCCGATCCGGTGGGACCGGGCGTGCCGGAGTCCGAGCCGCCACCGCACGCGGTGGCGGTGAACAGCAGAGCTGCGGAGACGAGCACGGCGACGAGCCGTGGAGCATTGCGGATACGGGGCATGGGCGATGGTTCCTCCGTGTCGGGCTCCGGTGGAGCGCGTGATGCGGGGGTCCGGGAACGTCTAGGGCGCGGGCTCGCGGCTGTCCGACCAGGCCTTCCAGAGCGCCGCGTACGGCCCGTGGGCGATGCGCAGGGTGTCATGGGTACCGGTCTCGACAACGCGTCCCCGGTCCATGACCACGATGCGGTCGGCAGCCGCGGCCTGGCTGAGACGGTGGGCGACGATCAGCGCGGTCCGGCCGTCGACGGCCCGGGCGACCGCCTTCTCCAGGGCGCGCGCACCGGCGCTGCCCGCCTCGGCGGTGGCCTCGTCGAGTATCACGAGAGGCGGGTCGGTGAGGACGAGTCGGGCCAGCGCGAGAGCCTGCCGCTGTGCGCCGCTGAGCCGGTGTCCGGCGTCACCGACCACGGTGGCGAGGCCGTCGGGCAGTGCCTCGGCCCAGCCGAGCGCGTCGACCCGGTCGAGCGCGGCGCGTAGTTCCTCGTCGGTGGCTTCGGGTTTGGCCAGACGCAGGTCGTCCGCGAGCGGGCCGGCGAAGACATGGGTCTCCTGGGTGATCAGGGCGATTGCGCGGCCCGCGACCGCTGAGCCGAGACCGGCCGGGGGCGCTCCGCCCACGAGGACCGCTCCCGTGGTGGGCGGCTGGATCCCGGCGACCAGCCGGGCGAGGGTGGTCTTGCCGGCTCCGCTGGCTCCGACCAGTGCGACCCGCTCGCCTTGGCCGATCGTCAGCTCGATGTCGTGCAGGACGGGATGGCCGGGCCGGTAGGCGTGGCTCAACCCGCGGATGGTGACGCCGACTCCGGCGACCGGGGCGGACGGCGCCGGGGCGGACGGCGCCTGCCCGGTCCGGTCGGTGACACCGACGAGCCGGGCGAGACTCGCGGTGGCCGACTGGGCGTCGTCCAGCAGGACGAGAGCGGAGTTGACCGGGGTGAAGAGACTGTGGAAGTAGAGTGCGGCGGCCGTCGCGGTGCCGATCGTGGCGGCGCTCTGGCGCACCAGCCAGTAGCCGGTGATCAGCACGGCGGCGAGCCCGAGGTACTCCGCGATGTGCAATCTGCTGTAGAAGCCCAGTACCAGCCGGACCCCGCGCATCGTCAGCCGCAGCACGGCCGACGACCGCTCGGCGACGAGCCGGGTGTGGTCCCGCTCCAGCCGGTAGGCGCGCACGGTGGAGTTCGCGCTGACGGTGTCGAGCAGCTGCTGCTGCTGGGCGCTGCCCGCCACCCGCTGCCGGGCATAGAGAGGGACGGCCCGTGCCACGTACCAGCGTGCGGTGTGCACCTGTACGGGGACGGCGACGAGGGCGGCGAGCAGGAATCGCCAGTCGAGCACGGCGAGCGCCCCGAGGGTGAGCACGATGGCGAGCAGCGAACGGACCAGTTCGGGCAGGGCGTTTCGGACTGCCTCGGCTATCAGGGACACATCGGCGGTGACACGGGCGGTCAGATCGCCCGCCCCGGCCTTCTCCACGCGGTCGAGCGGCAGTCCGAGTGCCTCTTCCACGAACCGCTCGCGCAGCCGGGCCAGTGTCGTCTCCCCCAGTCGGGACACCAGGGAGAGGCCGAGACCGGTGGTGGCGCCCTGGACCACGGCGACGGCGGCGAGGAGCGCGGCCGTCGTGGTGACGGCGTGGGCGACGGGGGTGGCGGATTCGCGGTCGACGGCCAGATCGACGATCCGGCCGAGCAGCGGCTGCACGAGCAGGCCCACCGCGGTCGCCGCGATCATGACGACGAGGGCGGTGATGCTCAGGCGCCTTTGCGGGCGTAGCAGTTGCGCGACCGCAGCCCGGGTCCTGGCGGGTGAGGCGACGGGCAGCAGGTGGTGGGAGGCGCCGTGTGATGCGCCCGTGGGAATGGTCATGTGAACACCGCCGCGCGGTAGCCGGTGTGCTCCTGGGCCAGGACCGCGTGCTCGCCGACGGCGTGGACCCGCCCCTCGTGGAGGAGCACGACCCGGTCGGTCACGGCGAGCAGCGCGGGGCTGCTGGTGACGAGCAGGGTGGTTCGGCCCTTGCGGATGTCCTTGATTCCGGCGGCGATCCGCACCTCGGTGACGGCGTCGACGGCCGTGGTGGGTTCATGCAGGATGAGTACGGGTGCGTCCGCAGCCAGTGCCCTGGCCAGTGCGACCCGTTGGCGCTGACCGCCGGAGAGCGACCGCCCGCGGGCGCCGACCGCGGTGTCGGCGCCTTCGGGCAGGGTGCGTACTACCTCGTCCGCGCCGGAGGCGAGGATCGCGGCTGCCGCGTCCGGTCCCGCGCGGCCCGTATCCGGGGTGGTGGCGGCGACGGTGACGTTGTCGAGCAGGGTCCCCTCGAACAGCTCGGCGTCGTGCTCGGCGACCAGGATCGCCCGGCGCACATCGGCGAGGTCCAGGGCGCTCAGCGCCCGCCCGTCGAGTTCGACGGCCCCGGTGTCCGGATCGGCGCGACGGCCCAGACAGTGCAGCAGCGCCGTCGCCGCGGCGGCGTCAGTGGTCACCACACCCACGGTCTCCCCGGGCCCGATCTCGATGTCCACGGCCCTCAGGGGCCCGTACCGGAGGCGGCGCAGCCGCAGTCGGCCCTCGGCGCGCCGGGCGGTGGCTTCCGAAACGCATGATTCGTTCCTGGGGACGGCGTGCTCTGCGGACAGCACCCCGGCAATACGGGCAGCCGACGCACGGCCCTGTGCCAGCTCGGCGTTGACCCAGGGGAACTCGGAGAGCGGGCCGATGAGGTAGAGGGCGAGCGCGACGCAGGTGACGAGTTCACCCGGCCCGATGTCGCCGCGTGCAGCCAGGCGCCCGCCGACCAGGGCCACCACGGCGATGAACACCCCGGTGAGACCGGCCACGACCCCGTGCTGCCAGGCGTCGGCGCGCGCCGCGCGCAGGGTGGCGGACAGGGATTCCCGGCTGATGCCCCGATAGCGCGCCACGGCGGCGGGTTCGGCTCCGATGCCCTTGAGGACCCGGAGTCCGGCCACGAGGTCGGCCGCGACTCCCGACGCCCGGGCCGCGCGTTCCTGCTCGGTCTCGCTGCGTCGCTCCAGCGGTTTGCTCAGCAGATGACCTGCCCACAGCAGCAAGGGGGCACCGAGCAGGACGAGCAGGCCCAGGGCGAGCGATACCCTCAGCAGCGCCACGGCGCCGACCGCGAGGCCCACGACGGCCCCGGTCCCGACGATGAGCGCCATGGTGGCCGCGCCGACGCGCCTGGCGTCCTCGGTCGCGATGTTCGCCAGCTCACCGGGCAACCGGCCGTCGTCGGCACCGCCTTCGGAGGCGAGGACCCGGCCGACCAGCTCGATCCTGAGCAGGTGGGCGGCGGTCACTGCGGCGCGCTCGCCGGCGTGGGCGCCGCAGCGGAAGCCGAAGGACAGCCCGATGTACACCACACCGAGCGCACCCAGCCAGAACAGCATGCCCGCGGGATCGCCCGCCAAGACGCCCTGTTCGATGGCGAGACCGATCAGGACGGGAACGAGGGCCTCGCCGCCCTGGTGACACGCTCCGAGAGCGGCACCGAGCAGGACATCGCGGCGTTGTCCGCCGATCGCGCGCCGGAGAACGGCGCGTGCAGAGAGATCCGCCTTCCCCACGCATCCCTCCGGGTCCGTTTTGCAGAGCACAGGAGTCCGTCAACTTAGGTTAGGCTAACCAGATTTGGCGTCCGTGGCTAGGGCGTGCTGCGAAAGTAGCTCCGTCCGCCCGCAGGGCGGGGCCTGCGGCGTCTGGTCCGTGCGATCGCAAGGCGGAGGATCATCCCCGTACTGGACGTACGTGGATGACTCCGACAACGCAGCGAGCGTGCGTGCCAGGCGTCGCGGGTCAGGAGGGACTCTCGCCACACGCCCTAGGTGACTGGTGTTAAGCGGGTCGTCCTGGGCGTGCGGTGTCGCCGTTGGGGGTGTCAGGGTCGTGGTTGCTGGCTGGTGGTCGGGCGGCGTGTGGGCGGTTCGTGGCCGTCGTGGGGGCTGTTGAGGGCTTGGCACGGCCGCGTGCGGGTCGTTTGCATGGTCCAGGGCGCCCTCGGGACGGTCAGCCGGCGGCGACCGCCCACTTGTCACTGCCTGTGGACATGATTCCGAGCACGCCGAGCCGCGCGACGTTGACGGCGGCGGCCAGCAAGGAGAAGTCGGCGGCGATCTTGGCCCGGCCCCGCACCCGGGCGCGGCGTCCGCCGTGTCGCCGCCGCATCAGGTGGGCGATCTTGCGTTCGACCTTGGGGCGGGTGGCCCGGTAGGCGGCCAGCCAGACGGGGTCCGCACTGCGAGCCCGGCCCCGGGCCAGGTGTTCTTCGTGAGGGCCGATGGTGATGACGCGTCCGTTCCTGGCGGTAGTGCACTGCGCCGCAAGGGGGCAGGCGGCGCAGGCGGTCTTGAAGCAGGCCGCCCCACCGCCATCAGACTTCGGGCGGATCGCGGCGGTCACCTGGTTCGGGCAGGTGACCTGCCCTGCCTCCAGATCGATGGTGAAGGCGTCCTTGGAGAACCGCCCACCGGGCGCGTTGGCCGCCTGCACCTTGACCATCACCCGGGCGCCCGCGTCGTCCAGCTCGGCCAGCAGCGGCCCGGTCCCGTAAGCGGCGTCGCCGTAGACTTCGGCCCGCGCCTGGTCTGCCTGCTCGGCGGCAGGTGGTTGGAGAACGTCGGCGAGCAGGTCGGCGGCGGGCTCGGCATCGCCGGCGTTGCCCGCCGTGACCTCGGTCGCGGTGATGACCTCGCTGTCGGGTTCCTCGGCCACATGACCCTTGTAACCGTCGAAGGACCGGCGGACGGTCTTGTGGCCGTGCCGGGCCTCGGGATCAACCGTGGAGATGACCCGGTCCGCGGCCACCTTGCGGGCGATCTTGAAGACGCCCCCGTCCTGCTCCAGGTCCTGGCCCAGCACGGTGGCCAGCAACCGCGCGGCCTGGCCCACATCCCCGGGCACGGCCCGGCCGTCCAGCACGGTCAGCAGCGCGAACCCGTCACGGGCCCGCGAATCGATGAGGGCTTCCCGCTCGGCCGCGTCCGTCCAGTCGATGACCGGCTTGTCCGTGCTGGTGTAGGCGTCCCCGCTGGAGATCACCGCCCGCAGCTCGGCCCGCAGCACGTGATCGGCCGCCCGCAGCAGGCCGCGGATGGCCGAACGGATCAGCGTGATGGTGTCCTGCGTGGCCACCGCGTCATAGATCGGTGCCGAGTCCAGCACCCTCCTGCGGCCGACCAGTCCGGCCTGCGCAGCAACCTCTACCGTCCGCTCGAAGATCCGGTTCGGCCGGGCGGAAGCGGCAAGCCTCGCCCGCATGTCGACCAGCACGGTGTGCACGAACCCCGGATGGTCGAAGTCCAGCCCGCCGGCGGCGTACTTCCAGCGCACATCGAACGCGAACCGCTCGACCGCCTCGCGATCGGACAAACCCTCCAGACGCTGCAGGACCATCACGACCGCCACGATCATCGGCGGCACCGACCTGCGGCCGTCCTCGGCGAACAGATCGGCGAACATCTCATCGGGGAACAACGCCCGGCACTCGCGGTGCAGCACCGCGTAGATCGAGTTCGGCGCCAGCCGACCCTCGCAGAAACCCACTGTGGAGGAGAGCAACCCCGGCTGCATCGGAGTCCGGCCCACTGCCATCGCTCAACCTCTCCCCACACCCAGCGACCAACACCCCGCAGCCTGACACAGGACGAAGACCCAGCGCGAGCTCACACGATTAACACCAGTCACCTAGTAGTGCTGCGACCGGATGGGTCCACAGCACTGGATGGGAGCGGAGAGTCGCCGTCTTGCCGGGGCGCCTCGCTGCCCGCGCCCCCAACGGCAGCGCCATCGACGGCCGCCGAGCCGTCCTTGAGCGGTCCCGCCCGGCGCGAGAGCGTCACGGGACAGGGAAGTTCCCCCGGGTGGGAGCCGGAACGCAGCGCCGCGGTGTCACCGCCCGGCACGGAGTAGAGGGCCGCCGCGCGGGGCGCGGCTGCGATGATCGCGGCCACCTGGTCGTACGGCACACCGGCTTGCGGTGGGCGCGTCGGCCCGGCGGGCAGGCTGGTCACGGGTGCCCGGCACGCGGGCCGCGCGTCTGCCGGTGGCGGCCATGCCGGACACGGGTGAGCAGCAGTTCGACCTGCTCGCAGATCCCTGAGGGGTCGGACACAGGTTCGGGAAAGGCGACCCGGACGTCCAGGTGCCCGCTCCGGAGTTCGTAGCGCAGGATGAACCCGTGGCGGTCCAGGGCGAGCGGGCGGATCCGCAGGGCACCGGGTGGCGGGAGTGGAGCGGCGGTTCGGCCCAACTCGTCGACGACATCGCGGTGAGCGTGGTCGAGGTGGCACAGCAGCGCTGCCTCCTGGGCCGCCAGGGGGTCGCACTGGGCGAGCACCAACTCGTCAAGGCCGACCACCTGGGCGCCCGCGTCCGTCTCGATGACGGCACGTGCCGTGTCGAGCCGGAGTACGAGGACCTCGGGGGACGACTGGATGTCGGCGGGGGTGAGCCAGCCGGAGAGCGCGACCCTGGCTCTGACCCGCTCACGGACCGCGACCGGCGCGATGTCCGTGAACTGCGCGAGCCCGGCGAGCACACCGCGCGGCGCGCTCACCGCCTCGGCGGCGAGGCGGCTGCCAGCGGGAGCGTGCAGCCGCAACCGCCCCTTGCCGTCGACGGTGTGCATGGCCGTCAGCTCGTAGAGGGTGCCGCCGGTCGCGAGAGTCAGGGAACCTGACGCAAGCACGACGGAGCGGATCCGCTCGGCGGCGGTGGGCTCGTCCACACGGACATCTGCGAGAGCCATCGTCACTCCTTAGGTTAGGCTTACCTAAGATAGCAGCTCGCGTTGTCGCGGAGACCGGGGTTCACCCGTACGGGTCGGCAGTTCCCGACGGGGCGGCTCTGCGCGGACGATCCGATGAGGCCGCGGAAGAGGGCTCAGAAGAGGGCGGTGCACCCCGCTCGGGAAGGCAGCTCCTGCTCCGTCCACACCGTTTTGCCCTCCCGGCCGTGCCGGGTGCCCCAGCGCGCGGTCAGCTGCGCGACGAGCATCAGCCCACGACCACCTTCGTCGGTGCTGCGGGCGCGGCGCAGATGCGGTGAGGTGCTGCTGGGGTCGGAGACCTCGCAGATGAGCCGGTGAAGGTGGATCAATCGCAGGGTGACCGGATCCCCGGCGTAGCGATAGGCGTTGGTCACGAGCTCGCTGACGATGAGCTCGGTCGTGAAGATCAGCTCGTCGAGGCCCCACTCGACGAGCTGCCGCTCCGTGAGCCCGCGGGCCTTGGCCGGTGCGGTGGGCTCGGCGGGCAGCACCCAGGTAGCGACACGCTCCGGCTCCAGCGTCCGGGTCCGTGCCAGGAGCAGCGCCACATCGTCGGCAGGCCGTGCGGGCAGCAGTGCGTCGACCACCGCCTGGCAGGTCACCTCCAGCGGCTCGGGCGGACCCGACAGCACGTCGCAGAGCCGGGCGAGCCCCGCATCGACGTCATGCCGCGGGCCCTCGATCAGCCCGTTCGTGTACAACGCCAGCGTGCTGTTCTCGGGCAGCTCCAGATCCACGGCTTCGAACGGCAGGCCGCCGAGCCCCAGTGGCGGACCCGCCGGAAGTTCCGGCACGCTCGCCTGCCCGTCCGGGGTGAGCAGCACCGGAGGCGGGTGCCCGGCGCGAGCCAGTGTGCAGAGCCTCGACACCGGGTTGTAGACGGCGTAGAGACAGGTGGCGCCGACGACCTGTTCGCTGGGGGTTTCCTGGCTCCAGGCCTCGTGCTCGACGGCGAGACGGGTGACGAGGTCGTCCAGGTGGGAGAGGACCTCGTCGGGTTCGAGGTCGAGATCGGCGAGTGTGTGCACCGCGGTACGCAGCCGACCCATCGTGGCGGCGGCGTTGATTCCGTGGCCGACCACATCGCCGACGACCAGCGCCGCCCGGGCGCCGGACAGGGGGATCACGTCGAACCAGTCCCCTCCCACCCCGGCCGCCCCGCCCGCCGGGAGATACCGGTGCGCGACGGCGACCGCCGGGTGCAGCGGGAACTCCCCCGGCAGCAGGCGGCGTTGCAGGGCGAGCGCCGTGCGGTGCTGCTGGGTGTAGCGGCGGGCGTTGTCGATGGAGACGGCGGCGAGCGCGGCGAACTCGCTCGCGAGCGTGAGATCGTCCTCCTCGAAGGGCTCGGTCACGGCGTAGCGCCACAGACACACCAGTCCCAGGACCAGACCACGGGCGGTCAGCGGGACGACCATCAGGGAGTGCGCGCCCAGCTCGCGGGCGTGGGCCGCCTGCTCCGCGTCGAGGCCTGAAGCACGCGCCTCGGGGTCGAACTCGGCGACCAGTATGGGGCGGCGGGTGAGCAGGGCCTTCGCCTGGGGCACGCCGGGCGGGAAGGTCCTGAGCGTGCCCACCGGGTACATCACCCGCTCCGGGTACGGCGCGGTCGATTTCAGCGCCGACCTGACCAGCAGGCCCTCTCCCCCGGGCAGAGGTTCCTCACCCAGGTCGACGGCCTGGAGGAGATCGACGGTCACGCAGTCGGCCAACCCGGGCACGGCCGCTTCCACCAGTTCGCGCGCGGTCGTCTCCACGTCGAGGGTGGTGCCGATCTTCTTGCTGGCCCGATTGAGCATCGCCAGCCTGCGCCGCGCGCGGTGCCGGTCGGTGACGTCCTCCACAAGCAGCGCCACACCCATCGCCCCACCGGATGCGTCGTCCAGCCGGAACGCGGAGGCCGAGACGTACCGCTCCCCGGCCTCGCCCCGCAACCGGCCGGGCTGCTCGGTGAAGATCATCGGAGCCCCGGTCTCCAGCACCTGCCGCAACCGCGCCTCGATCGTCTCCGCGTCCTCACGCACCAGGAAGTCGCCGATACGGTGACCGCGTGCCTGGTCCGGGGTGATCCCGCCGATCCCGGCGATCGCGCGGTTGATCCGCAGGATGGTCAGCGAGGGGTCATGGATGGTCAGACCGATCGGCGATTGCCGGAAGAGACCGTCCATCACCCGCCGGTCGAGCTCCCACTGGGCCACCTCCTGCGCCGGGGCACCGACCAGAAACCACTCGTCCCCACCGGCGCCGCGGGTCAGCCGTCTGACGCGCAGACCGAAATGGTGCCGAGTGCCGTGGTGGTCCCGCAGCGGGATGAAGCCGAACCAACCGCTGTCCGCGAGGCATGCCGCAGTGGCCTCCCGCACGAGGTCGAGGTCCTGTGGCTCGACCAGCAGCCCGGCTGCGGGGCGGCCGTAGACCTCATCGGCCGAGTAACCGAGCAGCGCCTGCGCCCGGTCGCTCCAGCCGGTCACCGATCCCCGGTCGTCCAGCACCGCAGAGGCGGCGCGACCCACGGAGAACGGGTCCTCCGGGCTCTCGCTGATCAGGGACACGGATCCGGCCATCACTCTCATGCTCCACCGGGTCCGTTGGATATGCATGCGGAATGCGATCTTTTCCTCCATGGGCCGCATGCTGGTGCCAGGGGCGGGGTGTGCCCGATGGAACCCGGGTGGTCCGGGAGGCGTCTGTCACCGTGAGCGGGTGGGCCGGTCCCGGACCACCCGGGTTCCACCGGGTGAGAGGAATCGGGGACGACGTGGTGAGCGACAAGGCCCGCAAGCTGTTCGGGGCGCTGGATCTCGATGCGAACGGAACCCTGACCCGCGAAGAGGTGATCACCGCGCTGCGCACGAAGGGCCCGCAGCTCGCCGCGTCGGGTGATCTGCCGTTCTGGGCGCTGGGCGACGCGGACTCGTCATCGGCCCTGTTCGACGCCGCCGACCAGAACGGCGACGCCCTGCTGACCCTGGAGGAGTTCGCAGCGGTGGTGGACCGCCGTTTCGGCTGGGGCTGACCGTATCGGGGTGACCCACCACCGCGACACGCACGGCAGCCTCCGCCACGCCCCGTACGGCCGCCGGCCGGGCCGGGCACCACACCCCGTACGGCCGCTGCGGCCTCGGCCGTCACAGCCCGCGGCCGTCGTCCCCCCTGTGCTCGGCAACGGGCTCAGGGGATCGCAGCGCGAGGGCCGCGATGTCGTCGCCGAGCCGTCCACCGCTGTAGCGCAGCAGATCCTGGTGCAGCCGGTCGAGCAGTTCGCGGGGCCGCACCGATCCCTGCCGACGCAGCCAGTCCGTCAGCGGAAAGAACTCCCCTGCCCGATCGCGGGTCTCCGTCACACCGTCGGTGTAGAGCAGCAGCTGGTCGCCCGGCGAGAAGGCGGTCGTGTCGACGACGTAGTGGTCGCCGATGAGCGGTGCGAGATTGAGCGGCGGCGAGCATTGACTGGGCTCCAGGACCAGCACCTCACTGTCCCGGACCAGCAGCGGCGGCGGGTGACCGCAGTTGAGCAGCCGCAGCCGGCGACCCGTGGGCGGGATCTCCGCGATGATCGCGGTGGCGAAGCGCTCGGGGAGGTCCTGACCGGGAAACGCGGCACTGTAGCGGCTGATGCTGGTCTCCAGCCGGTGGATGATGCCGGTCACATCGGGCTCGTCGTAGGCCGCCTCCCTGAAGCAGCTGATCACCGCGGACGCCGCCCCCACCGCGGACAGGCCCTTTCCTCGCACGTCCCCGATGAGCAGCCGGATTCCGTACGGTGTGTCCGCCGCTTCGTAGAAGTCGCCTCCGATACGGGCCTGCTCTTGCGCGGCCAGGTACAGCGACTCGATCTCGACGCCCTCGATCCTGCGCGGTACGGGGCGCAGCAGCACCTTCTGGGCCGCATCGGCGACAAGCCGGATATGGAACAGGACTTCCTCACGCTGGCGCCTGACATGGCTCGCGTACGCGGCTGCGAGGGTGACCAGCACGATGGCGGCCGAGGTGTACTGGGTGCCCAGATCGGCGTAGAAGAAGCTGAGCGTGATCATGATCAGAAGGCAGCCCGCACCCAGGAGCAGGGTGGGGATCACCGGCCACATCGCGGCGGCCAACGCGGGCGCAACGGGCAGCAGCCGACTGAAGGCGATCTCCCTGGGTGTGGAGAACGCGAAGGCGGCAATGACGATGGTGAGAGCCAGCGGTGACAGCTGAGCGGCTTGCCAGCGGCCAGCGTAAGAGCGGCGACGGCCTCGCAGCCGTCCGGGCGCTATCACATAAGGCATCATATCGTCGCTGACCGGACCATATGATCCCGTGGTCGATCTCGTGGCCCTCGGGCAGCACTCATGACCGCGCCGGGCCCTTGTTCTCCGACCCGCCGGCGTGTCTGCGTCCGCCCCCCGCACCGGAGCGGTGCGGGGGGGGCGGACGGGCCTCCGAGACAGGGCGGTGTGGGGATTCGAGAGCGAGGCTTGGGTCATGACGATGGAGCGCGGGGCGGAGGAGCCGACCGTGGGCTCGGCCGCGGCCGGCCGGCTACGGCGCCGACGAGGCTGCGCTGTCACAGGAGCTGTTCGACTGTCTCGTGGGCGGAACCACGGATCCGGGTTCCGTTGCGGCGTGGGGTCGTGAGCACGCTTCCGGCGGCACACCGACCCGCGAACATGCGGCTCTGCTGCGTTCACGGGCGCAGGGGCGAGTGCGGGAGCGCTCCGACCGCGCGCGTGGCCGCCGGTACGGATCGGACAGGTATGAATCGGGCAGGCGGAGCGCGGCGGGCTCAGCTCCCCACCGGCAGGCCGGTCGACTCCTTGATCCGCTTCATGATGATCTGCGAGTTGACCTCGGTGACGGCGGAGAGCGCGGTCAGTTTCTCGATCCAGAGGCGCTCGTACGCACGCAGATCCGCCACGGCGATGCGCAGCAGGCAACCGGGGCTGCCGAACAGCCGATAGGCCTCGATGACGTCGGGAATGTCGTCGAGCGCCGCCTCGAACGCCTCGACCGCCTCGCGATCGCGCTTCACCTCGATGGAGACGAGCACCTCGAAGCTCCGCCCCACCGCCTCGGGATCGATGATCGCCCGATAGCCCCGGATCACCCCGTCCTGCTCCAGCTGACGGACCCGGCGCATGCAGGGCGACGGAGTCAAGCCGACCCGTTGCGCCAGTTCCTGGTTACTCAACCGACCGTCACTCTGAAGCTCGCGCAAGATCTCGCGATCAATCTCGTCCATGACGCAATTATCCACTACGCGCTTGCGGTATCGGCATACGAATTGGCAATCGGCAGGCGCCCGCTCTTCTCTACTATTGCGCCAGAACAGTGGCCGAACACCAGTCCGGTGGCTTGGCCATCAGTCCGGAGCAGGACCCCAGAGGGACAAGGAGCCCCAGAGTGCGCAGGATCGTCGTCATCAGCACCGGCGGGACGATAGCCAGCCGCCGGCAGGGGGCAGGGTTGGCCGCGGACGCCCAGGGGCATGAGGTCATGGCGACAGCCCCGCTGCCCGATGGCGTGTCCGTCGAGGTGGTCGAGCTCTTCCGGGTCAACAGCCCGCGTCTCACCACCGCCCATCAGCTCAGACTGCTCCACACCGTGCACGAGGTGCTGTCCGACCCCGGCGTGGACGGTGTCGTCGTCACCCACGGCACCGACACTCTGGAGGAGTCGGCGTTCCTGGTCGATCTGCACCACGACGACCCGCGGCCCGTGGTCTTCACCGGTGCCCAACTCCCCCTCGGGGCGGCGAAAGGGGACGGACCCGGCAACCTCCACGACTCGCTGGTGGCCGCCGCGACAATGCGCGACCTGGGCGTTCTCGTCGTCTTCGCCGGCAAGGTCCACGCCGCTCGCGGCACGGTGAAGACGCAGACACTGGCCGCCGACGCCTTCGCCGACCCCAGCGGCGCCCCGCTGGGAGCCATGGGCTTCGGCCAGGCATCCATCGAGCGCCGCCCCGAGCGCCCGGCCGCGTTGAGCCTGCCCGCCCTCCCCGGCGTCCCGCCCCGCGTCGACATGGTGATGCACCACGCCGGCGCCGACACACTCCTGCTGGACACGGCCGTGGACGCCGGCGCCCAGGGGATCGTCCTGGTCGCCACCGGTGCCGGAAACGCCAGCCCTGAGTTCGCCGAAGCCGTCGGCTCAGCCACATCCCGTGGTGTGCTCGTCGCTCTGACCACGCGGGTGGCGGCCGGTCCCGTCACCGAGATCTACACCCAGGGCGGCGCCGTCGACCTCGTGGCCGCCGGGGCGGTGCCGACCGGGACGCTGCGTGCCGGACAGGCCCGCGTCGCCGTACTCAGCGCGCTGCTCGCCGGCACGGACCGCACACGGCGGGACACGGTACTGCGTCATGCCCTGGCCGAACGGCGCACCGACGCTCTCCCCTCGACGTAGGCGCTCCAGCGCCGCGAAAGGCCCCGGCGACCCCGGAGCAGACAGCCCTGCAACCCCCGAGTCCACCCTCGGGTCCACCTTCGCCCTATCTGGAGCCCTCAGCCCATGGCCGCGCCCGCCAGCCCACCGTTCCGCACCGAGCACGACCTGCTGGGTGACCGCGACGTCCCCGCAGACGCCTACTACGGAGTGCACACCCTTCGGGCGGTGGAGAACTTCCCCATCACCGGCACACCGATCTCGTGCTACCCGGACCTGGTCACCGCACTCGCCTGCGTCAAGCAGGCCGCGGCCCTGGCGAACCGCGACCTCGGTCTGCTGACGACCGCACGCGCGGACGCGATCATCGCCGCCTGTACGGAGATCCGTTCGGGGAAACTCCACGACCAGTTCGTGGTCGATGTGATCCAGGGCGGCGCGGGCACATCGACCAACATGAACGCCAACGAGGTCATCGCCAACCGCGCGTTGGAACTCCTCGGCGAGCGGAAGGGGAACTACGCGGTCCTGCACCCTCTGGAACACGTCAACGCGGGGCAGAGCACCAACGACGTCTACCCCACCGCCGTGAAGATCGCCCTCGACTTCGCCGCCCAGCGCCTGCTGGACGCCATGCTCCGGCTGCGCACCGCGTTCGCCGCGAAGGCCGAGGAGTTCGCGGATGTGCTCAAGATGGGCCGTACGCAGCTCCAGGACGCGGTCCCCATGACGCTGGGCCAGGAGTTCGCCACCTACGCCGTCATGCTCGACGAGGACCGCCAGCGCCTCACCGAGGCGCGGGCTCTGATCCGTGAGATCAACCTCGGTGGCACCGCCATCGGAACCGGGCTCAACGCCCACCCCCGGTACGCGGAACTGGCCTGCCACCACGTGCGGGACCTCACCGGACTTCCGCTCGCCGTCGCCGCCGACCTGGTGGAGGCGACTCAGGACGCCGGAGCGTTCGTCCAGTTGTCGGGCGTGCTGAAGCGGGTCGCCGTCAAACTCTCCAAGACCTGCAACGACCTCCGGCTGCTCTCCTGCGGCCCGCGCGCGGGGCTCGCCGAGATCAACCTGCCGCCGGTGCAGGCGGGTTCCAGCATCATGCCGGGCAAGGTCAACCCGGTCATACCCGAGGTGGTCAACCAGATAGCCTTCGAGGTCGTCGGCAATGACATGGCGGTGACCATGGCCGCCGAGGCCGGACAGCTCCAGCTCAACGCCTTCGAGCCGCTGATCGCGCACAGCCTGCTGAAGAGCCTGACCCATCTGACGGCCGGTTGCGCGACCCTCGCCGAGCGTTGTGTCTCGGGCATCACCGCCAACCGCGAGCACCTCGCACGCCTCGTCGGCTGCTCGATCGGTCTGGCGACCGCACTGAACCCGCACATCGGGTACGAGCAGGCCACGGCTGTCGCGCAGGAGGCACTCGTCACGGGCCGGAGCGTCCAGGACCTCGTGCTCGACAGGAAGCTGCTCACGAAGGAGGAGCTCCAGCGCATCCTGCGCCCGGCCAACCTCGCCCGGCCGCACGCCCCTGGGCCGGAGACCGGTCTGGACTCCGGTCTGAACGCCGACCTGGAAGCCGGTCAACTTCGTTGACGTGATTGACTGTTGGGGCGGCTGAGGACAGCCGCGCCGGGCCGCGGGAGCCGCACACCGGCACCGCACCGCCCGGACCGGAGAGGACCCGACAACGGTGACGCCGCCCCTCAGCCCGCCGGACCACTGGACCGCGGACGAGCAGCACATGTGGCGGCAGTACCGCCGCGGTGAGTGGTGCGATGCCACCGAGGTCGGGGCAGCCGCTGTACGGTCACTGCTGCTCACCGCCCCTGCTCCGGAGACCGGTCAGACGGCGAGGCTCCATCTGCGGGGCGCCAGGATCACCGGTGGGCTCGATCTCGCGGATGTCGGCGTCGCCGTGCCCGTCCGCATGCATCGGTGCGGCTTCGAGAGCCCACTGATCCTGCGCGGCGCCCGGCTGGACGCCCTCGTACTGATCGGTTGTGACCTGCCCGGACTCGCGGCCAGTGGTGCGGCGACCGCCCGGGAGGCGAAGTTCGTCGACTGCCGGGTGACCGGCACCCTCGACCTGCGCTCCTTCACCGTCGGTGCCTGGCTGAGCCTCGACGGGTCCAGGCTGGAGGCCCTGCCGGGCCGCCCCGCTCTGGACGCCCAGTCGCTGAGTGTGGAGCAGGGGATGTCCGCGAGCGGGCTGCGTTGCGAAGGCGCCGTCGACCTGGGCAGCGCGAACATCCAGGAGTACCTGGGCTTCCGCGCCGCGCGGCTACTCGGCCCTGAAGCCCGCCTGCGAGCACCCGAACTCGTCGTCGGAGGCAGCCTCCACCTCGACCGGGGCTTCGTCAACGAGGGACCGATCAACCTCTACCGCGCGTCCGTCGGCGGTTCGGTGCACATCGAGGAGGCGACGCTGACGGGCAGGGGCACCGGCCGCGGCCAGACCGCGCTGGGGCTGGTGTGCGCGACCGTGGACGGCAATCTGCAAGGCGGCGAGGGTGTGCGGGTGGACGGCTGCATCGATCTGCGCGACACCCAGATCCGGGGCACGGTCAACCTGGACGGCGCACAGTTGACCCATCACGACGGCCCGGCGATCCGGGCGTTCCGCCTGCAGGTCGAAGGGGACCTCCACGCGCGTCGCGGGCTTGTCGCGGTGGGCGCACTGGAGTTCTCCGGAGCCAGGATCGGCGGTTCGCTGCTGCTGGAAGGCGCTGTGCTCACCGGCCACGACGGCATGGCGCTCCGGGCGCGCAACCTGGTGGTGGGGGCACGGATCGACTGCCAAAACATCACCGCGCGGGGCAGTGTGTGGCTCAGCAGCGCCGCCGTGGCCAGCCGCATCTCCTTCAACGGGGCGACGATCTCCGCTCCCCGGAACGGGGACGCGTTGATACTGCGGCGCGTCACCGCTCCGGAGCTCGCGCTGCGGTTGCGTGAGGCTCCGACCGGCTGCGTCCATATGAGCTTCGCCAAGTTCGGCGTCCTGTGGGACGACCGCACCACCTGGCCGCGCGCGCTCGTGCTGGACGGCCTGCAGTACGACGCGCTGCCCGGCCGGGTCTCCGCCGCCGATCGCCTCTCCTGGCTCGCAAGGGACCCCGCGGGCTTCGTCCCGCAGCCGTACGAGCAGCTCGCCGCCCACTACCAGCGCATCGGCCGGGACACCGACGCCCGGACCGTGCTGCTCGCCAAACACCGGCGGCTGCGCGCCACGCTGCCAGCACCGCAGCGGCTCTGGGGGCTGCTCCAGGACCTGGTGATCGGCTACGGCTACCTGCCCCGGCGAGCGGTGTGGCTGCTCCTGCTGCTGTTGGGCCTGGGGTCGGCGTTGTTCTCCGCGCACCATCCGAAACCGGTCGGCGACGGACCGTACCCCGCGTTCAACGCACCGCTGTACACGCTCGACCTGCTCATACCCCTCACCGACTTGGGCCAGGACCGCTTCTACGCGGCGGATGGCCCTTACCAGTGGCTCGCCTTCCTCCTCATCTGCTCGGGCTGGCTCCTGGCCACCGTCGCCGCCACATCCGCCAACCGTGTGCTGCGCCGCAACTGAGCCGCGAAACCGGTGCACGACCTGCCGGGGGCGACGGCCCGCGATGCAGTTGGTCGGACCCTTCCGCCACGGCTGGTGGACGCTGTGTCTCACCGTCGTCTCCCGGTTCCTCGGAATGCAGCACGGCACGGGGCGACTGGGAGTTCGCGGCCACGAGGATCGGCCTCACCGTCGCCGGGGCGGCTCTCGCGGTCCTCCTCTACGTCACCTTCGTCTACGCCGTCGCCGGATGGTGGCTGCACACCCGGGGAACCCGCGCCCGTGCGCGGACGGCCCCGGCCACACGTCCGTAGCCGCTCACTCGCCGACACGATGTCCCACGCAGTTTTCCCATGTGGAGCCGCCGAACTCTTTCCGTGCACCGTACGAATTTTCGTTCCGCCGCCCGCGGGGTAGGGCTCCGTTGTGACCTATGTGGAACCGGGTGGCGAGTATGCGCGCGACAGCAGGTATCTCACCACCCGGATCACCGCCGATGGACGCGACGGCTTCCCGGTGGAGCCGGGGAGGTACCGCCTGGTGGTCAGCCGCGCCTGTCCGTGGGCGAGCCGGGCGGTGATCGTGCGGCGGCTGCTCGGGCTCGAGCGAGTGCTGCCGATGGGCATCGCTGGGCCCACCCACGACAAGCGCAGTTGGACGTTCGACCTCGACCCGGGCGGACGCGATCCGGTGCTCGGCATCGAACGGCTCCAGGAGGCGTACTTCGCCCGCGACCCGGGGTACGACCGGGGCATCACGGTCCCCGCGATCGTCGACGTACCGACGGGCCAGGTGGTGACCAACGACTTCCCGCAGATCACCATCGACATGTCGGTGGAGTGGGAGCCCTACCACCGCGAGGGGGCACCGCTCCTGTATCCGCCCGCGCTGCGCGCGGAGATCGACGCGGTGAACGACGTGGTGTACAAGGACGTGAACAACGGCGTCTACCGAGCGGGATTCGCCGGCTCTCAGGAGTCGTACGCCAAGGCCTACCGGCGTCTGTTCGACCGGCTCGACCGGCTCTCCGAGCGACTCGAACGATCCCGCTACCTCGTGGGCGACACGATCACCGAGGCGGACGTGCGGCTGTTCACCACGCTGGTGCGCTTCGACACCGTCTACCACGGTCACTTCAAGTGCAACCGGCTGAAGCTGGCGGAGATGCCGCTGCTCTGGGCATACGCGCGGGACCTGTTCCAGACTCCAGGCTTCGGCGACACGGTGGACTTCGACCACATCAAGCGGCACTACTACCAGGTGCACCGGGACATCAACCCGACGGGGATCGTGCCGGTGGGCCCGAACCTGGAGAACTGGCTCGCGCCCCACGACCGTGCGTCGCTCGGCGGGCATCCGTTCGGCGAGGGCACGGCGCCCGAGCCGGTCGCCCCGGAAGAGGCGGTGCCCTCCGACCACACTCCGCCGGCCCACTGAGATTCCGGCTTCAGCCGGTGGATCGGGGCCAGGCGCCCCGGGCGGGCCACCCGTTCGGCCCTGTCGAGGTCGACCACCGTCAGTCCGATTTCGATGATCTCGCTGACCGCCCCGGGCAGCGGCCCACCGTCCCAGCAGGTGGCCTCGACATCCACGACACTCGGCAGCAGTCTTCCTGATCCTTGTGTGCTCACGGCGTTCATACTGCTGACGGTACGGAGGCAGCCCGTCTTCCGTCATCGCGCTTTCTCCGGAAAGGCCCCTGCCCTGAGCGCCCCGCTTGCAGAAACACTGTCCGCCGTACTGCTCGTGGCGGTCCTGGCCTGTGCCGTGATGCGCCCGTGGGGCTGGCCGGAGGCCGTGGTCGCCGTTCCGGCCGCGGTGCTGGTGGTCGCGACCGGTGCGATCTCCTTCGACCACGCGGCGGAGGAGGCCGCACGTCTCGGTCCGGTCATCGGCTTCCTGGCGGCTGTGCTGGTGCTGGCTCAGTTGTGTGATGACGAGGGCCTGTTCGGGGCATGCGGTGCCTGGATGGCCCGCGCTGCGGCGGGACGGCCGCGGCGGCTGCTGCTCCATGTGTTCACCGCGGCCTCGCTGATCACCGCGGTGCTCAGCCTGGACGCGACGGTGGTGCTACTGACCCCCGTGGTGTTCGCCACCGCCGCCCGCCTCGGCGCCCGGCCGAAACCTCACGTGTACGCCTGCACTCATCTCTCCAACACCGCCTCGCTGCTCCTGCCGGTGTCCAACCTGACCAACCTGCTCGCTTTCGCCGCCAGCGGCTTGAGCTTCACCCGCTTCGCCGCGCTCATGGCGCTGCCCTGGCTGGTGGCTGTCGGAGTCGAGTACATCGTCATCAGGCGGTTCTTCGCGACCGACCTGGACGCCGGGGCACAGCTGCCGGGGACCCCGCCGGTCGGCGAGGTGCCGGTGTTCGCCCTGGCCACGGTCGTGTGCACGCTGGCTGGGTTCGTAGTGACGTCCACGTTCGGGATCAGCCCGGCATGGGCGGCGGCGGCCGGCGCCGCGGTGCTCGCCTGCCGGGCGCTGAATCGGCGCGACACCACCCCCACCGCGATCGTGCGGGCATCGGCGGTGCCGTTCCTCGCGTTCGTCCTGGCTCTGGGGATCGTGGTACGTGCCGTCGTGGACAACGGTCTTGCCGATGTGCTGGACCACGTGGTGCCGGACGGTACCGGGCTGGCCGCACTGCTGGCCGTCGCGGCGCTCGCGGCCGTACTGGCCAACGTCATCAACAACCTGCCTGCCGTGCTGGTGCTGCTGCCGCTGACCGCCTCTGTCGGGCCAGGCGCCGTACTCGCCGTGCTGCTGGGTGTGAACATCGGGCCCAACCTCACCTACGCCGGTTCACTCGCCACGTTGTTGTGGCGGCGTATCGTGCGCGAACACGACACCGAGGTGGATCTGGGCGAGTTCACCCGCCTCGGGCTGCTCACCGTGCCCGCGGCGCTGCTGCTGTCGGTACTGGCGCTGTGGGCATCGCTCCAAGTGATCGGAGGCTGAACACCATGACCGTCATCGCCTGGATCATGGAGGGAACCTGGCCCGCGTGTGTCGACGCGGTCCGTGCCCACGCGCCGGAGGACGCCGACATCGTGCTGCTTCATGTCTCGGGTCCGGAGGTTCCGGGCGCAGCCCGTGGCGCGTACGCCGGGCTGCTGGGCCGTGCCCGTCCCGATCTCGATCCGGGTACGGAGATGGAGCACATCGCCGCGGTGTCCGCCGAGCTGTTGCTCGCCGCGGCGGCCGACCGGCTGGGACGTCCCTGCACCCGCGAGGAACGTCAGGGACGCGCAGAGCGGGAGGTCGTCGCGGCAGCCGAAGGCGCCGAGCTGCTGGTCATCGCCCGCGACGGCGACCGCTCGCACCTCGGCCCGCCCAGCCTCAGTCCCGCCGGCCGCTTCATCGTGGACCATGCGCCGTGCTCCGTGCTGCTGGTGTGGCCGGAGGCGGCACCCTGCGCATCCACCCTGCCACCGTCACCACACGGGCCGCATCACTGCGGTTGAGTCGCGTGATGCCGTATGACGTCGTACGGGGCACCGAGCTCCCGGGGCGTTCCCGGCGCCGAGGAACAGCGGCCCGCCCCCGGCACTCACTGCCGGGCTCCGCGGCTCTCGGCCGACGTCATACGTCAGGAGGAGAAGGGCGGTCCCACACCGGCCAGGGCGAACCAGTCCCCGTCGAGGAACTGCTCCTTCCAGGTGTCGACGTCGTTCTGTGAGAGCTGGTACTTTCTCGCGACTTCGGCGCTCGTAGCGTCCCCGTACAGGACCACCATCACGATCCGCACCCTGTCCCCGACCGTGAGTCTCTGCTTCGGCTTGTCCGGCAGGTCGCTCAGCCGCAGGCAACCGCGTCCGTCGCCACCCCGTCCGCCGATACCGCCGTCACCGCCACGCCCTCCCGTTCCCCCGAAGAGCGCGTCGCCACCGCGCCCGCCGTCACCGCCACGCCCTCCCACACCGGGCTTTCCGGGCTCACCCGGTCGGCCGAGCAGACCGTCCCCGCCGCTGTCCGTGCCATGAGCCGCATGGTTGCCGCGAGCGGCACGAGGTGGTGTGGGGGAGTTGTGCGACGGGGTCGCGGCGCACGCAGAGCCGAGGGCGAGGGCCGCCGCGGTCGTCATGAGGATGGCAGGACGCTGCCACAGGTTTCCGGACATGAGGGTCTCCATTTCGTGGGTCCGGGGGGTGCTGTTCTCACCCGCCGTGTGCATGGAGGCCCCGGCAGACCGGGGCCTCCATGAGGGGCGGGATGGTCCGGACGTGAGGGGCCGGACCATCGGACGGCCGGGATCAGAAGATGCCGACGCCGCCCGGACCGCCGGTGCCGCCGAAGACCCCGTTACCGCCTGGGCCGCCCTTGCCGCCGAAGATCCCGTCACCACCGGCACCACCCGTGCCACCGAAGATCCCGTCACCACCGGCACCGCCCTTGCCACCGAAGACTCCGGTGCCACCCTTGCCGCCCTTGCCGCCGAAGATCCCGTCACCACCGGCACCACCCGTGCCACCGAAGATCCCGTCACCACCGGCACCACCCGTGCCACCGAAGATCCCGTCACCACCGGCACCACCCGTGCCGGCCCTGACCTCAGGGTGATGGCCGGCGAGGCTGACCACGGGCGAGGCGGGCTTCGGGTCGGCCATGGCAGTGGCCGGAAAGAAGGCCGCCCCGCCGATCATCGTGGCCGATGCGAGCACCGCCACGAGGCGGAAGCGCGGACGCTTGGGCCGGGAAAGGGCGTGGGTGTTGATATTACGAGACATGATTCCTTCTCCCTGCAACTCAGGAAATTCAGCGATTGTTGACGGTGCCATTGTTGATCGGCACCGTATTTCCATTTCCGATGATGATGACGACGTTTCCCCTTCCGACGCCCTGGTTTCCTCCGCCGTCGCGCTTGCCGTGCTTTCCGTGACGCCAGTGGTCACCCTGAGCGGCCGCCTTCGCGGTCACCGCATGTGACGGATCCGTGACCGCGAAAGCGCTCGTGGGAAGCAGCACGCCTCCCGCGGCCAGAGCGGTCGAGGCACTCAGTACGACAAGACGCCGCGTGCGGGAAGTCCGAGCCATGATGTTTCTCCTTCACTGGATGAGAACGTCCACGTGATTCACGTGAACTCATGCCTCGATTAACCCCCGTCGAGCAATTCCCGTCACGCCGCTGAGACTCGGGGCTTGACAAATCGTCGAGAGTTCACATTTCGCCTATCGTGGCTTTCGGTGGCGATCTCCCTGCAGGATGGAGTTGAGGACGTGTCGTCCGAGCCGACCCCGGCACCGGGGAGACATTCGTGGGGGCCGCTGCTGGCCGCGGGCGCCGGATACTTCATGGTGATCTTGGATGTCACGATCATCAATGTGGCCGTACCGGTCATCGGCCACGACCTGTCGGCCTCGCTCCCCGCGATCCAGTGGATCACCGACGGATACACGATGGTGTTCGCGGGGCTGCTGATGACCGGTGGCACGCTGGGCGACCGTCTGGGCAACCGCCGAATCTTCTGTGTCGGCGTGGGGGTGTTCATCGCGTCGTCGGCCGCGTGCGCGCTCGCGCAGAACACCCCGGCCCTGGTCGCCGCCCGGCTTCTGGAAGGGCTCGGCGCCTCGCTGATCGTGCCCGGATCGCTGGCGTTGCTCCAGCAGGCCTACCCCGACAAGATCAGCCGTGCCCGGGCGTTCGGCCTCTGGGGGTCGCTGGCCGGAATCGCCGCTTCGGCGGGACCCTTGCTGGGCGGGCTCATCGTGTCCACCGTGGGCTGGCGCTGGGTGTTCCTCATCAATGTGCCCGTCGGCATCGTCTGTATCGCGCTGACGCTGCGCCTGGTCTCGCGCTCACCCCGGCACCCGGCACGGGCACTGGACTGGCCCGCCCAGTTGGCGGTCGTGACGGCGGTGGCGGCGCTGACCGCGACGCTCAACGAATTCGGACGGCGCGGCTGGTCCGATCCTTTCGTGCTCGCCGGGGCGGGGCTGACGGTGCTGGCCACCGCGGCTTTCGCGGTACGCGAACGGCTCGCCCGGTCACCCGCGCTGCCCCTGGGAATGCTGCGCTCGCGTGCGACGAGCGGTGGTGCCGCCATCGGCTTGCTGTTCAACTTCGCCTTCTACGGCATGGTCTTCACCGCGAGCCTGGACTTCCAGCACCAGCGCGGCTACAGCGCCATCGATGCGGGAGCAGCGCTGTTCCCGGCGGTGGCGATGACGATGTTCGCCTCCGCACTGTCGGGGCGGTTGAGTCGTCGCACCGGTCACCGCCCCCTGGTGATCTCCGGGATGCTCCTGGCCGCAATGGGGTTGGCGGGCTGGGTCGCCGCGGGGGACGACCCAGCGTATCCGCTGCTCGTGGCACCCATGATGGCCGCGGGATTCGGCACTTCCTTCGCCCTCACCGGCTCGACCGCCACGGTGATGGGCGCTGCGCCGACGGGATACTCGGGGACCGCGTCCGCCCTGTTCAACACGGCACGGCAGATCGGCAGCGCCACCGGCGTGGCACTGGGCGGCACGCTGCTCGCCACCGCGGCCGGCTACGGTGCGGGACTGCGCACCAGCATGGCCGTGGGAGCGCTGGCCTATCTGGCCGCCGCGGGGCTCGCGTGGCGGTGCGTGCCGCGGAAGACGGAGGAGAGATAGTCGGCCGAGGCCGAGGAGAGGCAGTCGGCCCCGAGCCCCGCCTGGTGCGCTGCGAGCCGCCCGGGCGGCTGCCGGGTTCACCAGGTGTGTGCCACGTCCACGACAAGCTTGCCGTGCGACTGCGTCACCCGAAAGGGGAGCCTGGCCCGGACACCGAGCCCGACCTGTGTCCGACCTTCGAAACTCGATCCGAACCTGGCGTCGCGGAAGGTCTTGTAGCCGGTGACGTCCACCCCTGGCAACGGCTTCCCGGCCCGGCCCGCGTACGTCTGTCGCAAGGTGTTCGGATCGCAGCTCGACGCGGACACGAAGATCTGGAGGATGGCACCTCCGGCCACGCGCATCGCGTCACCGGAACCGTCACGACGGAAGGCGTCCACGTATCCCACCCGGTAGCCGAGGCTCCGCGCGGCCCCACCGACCTCGAAGACCATGCGGTCGTAGCACTTCCCCCGACTCGTCGTGATGTTCTTCAGTGACTTCCCTTCCGTGTTCTCGGCGGACTTGGCACCACTCCCCCAGACGGTCGAGCACCCGGCAGCCGCAGCCGGCGCGCGGTGCGGTGCCGAACCGGCCGTACCGGCGCCGCTCATCACTCCCGCAGCCGCCACGACAAGACTCACGCCCGCTGCCCAGAACCTCCGCATGACCCACTCCCGACCTTGATTCGTACAGGTACACGCAATGAGGCGGACGGGAAGCGCGACCACCGCGAACCGCTCCGCACCCGGCATCCAGCGACCGGGGTCGCCGAATTTGCCCTGAATCTACCAGTAGGAGCGTGTCGGTGAAGTGATGCCAGGTTCTCGCACCCTCGATGCCACCCACCCCGCTCCGCGTTCGGGTGACTTTTGGCAAGAGCTCCGCGGCGCCTCGTTCGCGCACCCGACGGCGGCGGACGAGGCCGGTAGTTTGACGTCTCTGCCGCCACCCACCGTCGGATGGCCATCCGACCGCCGGCAGGTGGTCCCCGTTGCCCATCGCCGCTCTTTTCGAGGAACCCCGATGGATCTGCATATCGAAGACCGCGTGTACCTCATCACCGGCGCCTCATCGGGAATCGGCGCCGCTGCGGCCAGACTGCTGGCCGCCGAAGGGGCCAGGGTCGTCGGTGTCGCCCGCAAACCCTGGACGCTCGACGCCCCCGACGGGCGGGGCAGCACCGTCACCGCGGACCTGGCGGAGCCGGAGGCCGCGGAATACGTCGTCGAGCAGGTCGTCGAGCGCCACGGACGGCTCGACGGACTGGTCAACAACGTCGGAGCGCTGCGGTCCCACCAGGGATTCCTCGACATCTCCGACAAGGACTGGGGAGCGGCGTTCGAAACCAACTTCCACTCGGCGGTGCGCATGACCCGTGCAGCCCTGCCCGTACTCGTGAAGTCCGACGCCGCGTCCATCGTGCATGTCGCGAGCGAGGCCGCCCGCCTGCCCGAGCCGGCCATCGCCGACTACTCGGCGGCGAAGACCGCCCTGCTGTCGGTGTCCAAGACCCTTGCAGGTGAGTTCGGTCCGCAGGGTGTGCGTTCGAACGTCGTGCTGCCCGGTCCCACCAGAACCGCCCTGTTCGACGCGCCAGGCGGCTTCGCCGAGCAGCTCGGCGAGCGTTTCGGACTGCCCGCGGACGAGGCGGTCGACCACTTCATCCGCGAGGTGCGCCGGCTACCGTCGGGGCGGATCGGAAGCCCGGACGATGTCGCGCCGGTGGTGGCTTATCTGCTCTCCCCACTGGCCTGCCAAGTCACCGGATCCGAATGGGGAGTTGACGGCGGGGCTCTGCGGCAGGTGTGAGCGGCATCGGCGCTCTGGGGGGGCACTTGCCGGGCGTCGGGCGCCGTCCGCTCGCCTTCACGATGCGGTTCCGGCCACCTCGCATGCGGTACCGCGGTGGTACGGTGTCGCTCTCGCCCCCTAGGGCGAAGGCAACACAACTGAGCGGCGACTTGAGACAGTCACACGTGCATGTGCCACCGTCATGGCGGCGGTCGCACCCCGAAGCCACGCAGGCACGTCCCAAGACGCACTCTCACTTCTCTGGAGCGCACCAATGACAGCAGAAGTCACCGCAACCGGCAGCGTCGAAGCCACAACAGCACTGCTCCGCGCAGAGCTTCCCCAACTGGAGAAGCAGCAGGAGGTGTTGCAGGCCGAGCTTGCAGTGGTCTCCGAACGGCTGGAATCAGTGCGCGGCGCACTGACGGCGCTGAGCGTCCTGTCGGCCACCAACCTCCCCCGTCCTCGCACCACCGCCGACGAGCAGGTCACCCGCGCCGCGGTGCGGCGCTCGCCGGAGCCCGCGGCAGACACGGTGGTGGAGCAGGATACCCAGGCCGTGGAGTCCGCACCGGCGGATGCGCGAGAGGCCGTCGCCACCGAGCCGAGCGGGACCAAGTCGTCCCGAAAGGCACGCAAGGCCACCGGCGCCACGGCGAAGCGCACCACGGCCAAGGCGGCAGTGAAGCAGGCGGACGGGCGCCGCCCCTCCAGGAAATCGGCAACCACCAGGACAGCGAAGCGCGGTGGTGCGTCGGCCCCGAAGCCCGCACAGCACGCGGCCGTGGACGGCAGCGGACTCACCGACCAGGTGCTGACCGTCCTCACGGGCAGTTCCGGAACGGCGCTGCGTGCCCGTGATGTGGCCCAGGCCATCGGCCGCGACGACAGCGCCGGCAGCATCAACACCGTCCGCAGCACCCTGGACCGCCTCGTCGCCACCTCCCGCGTCCACCGCGCGGGCCGAGGGCTGTACGAGGCGCTCGACCGCTGACACGTGCCCCGATCACGTCAGGGGAACCGACCCGCCGCCGCTGTGGAGACCACTGCGACGGCGGGTCTTCCTGTGTACCGCCGGACTCTGACGGCAGGATGAGCGGTTGTGGAGCCGCCGCGAACGGGATGATTGATTGTCCCATCAAAAGGTGTCTGAAAAAGCTCAGTTGAGCCCTCTCGGCAACGAGAGCCGATCGCGACATTGTGAAGTGATCGTCGGCGTTCCGTCGATCGCGCTCGCCCGGTGGGGACGTTCGGGATGGTCGGCGCACCCACCGGACAAGCCGCGGGGGATCGTTCGACTCACGAGAGCAGCGGGAGCGCGGCCGACATCGCGCAGCACCGACCTTTGTACGGGTGCCCCGCACACGCTGTCGGCGTGTGCGGGGCACCCGTACAAAGGCCGGGCAAGAAGCTCAGGCGACGGCCGCGCGACCCACCACGAAGACCCGCGTCGTCTCGGCGACACGGTGGCCGAGGTGTTCAGCGGTGGCGATGTCGGCCTTGTGTACGGCCTCGGGCCCCGCGTCCGAGTTGGTCTGGGCACCCGCACCGAGAAAGATCCCGAGGCGGTTGAGGTCGCACTCGGAACCGGTGCTGGAGTTCCAGCCGGGCTTGTGGCCGAGCCCGATCCAGTGCATACCGTGCTGGGCGGCGAGGATCTGGAAGAACTGCAGGGTGTGCAGCTTGTCTCCGCTCTTGGAGGCAGAGTTGGTGAAGCCGGCTGCCAGCTTGCCCTGCCACGCGTCGGCGAACCAGCGCTTCGACGTGGCTTCGGCGAAGGCGTGGAAGGCGCCTGACGCGGTGCCCATGTAGGTGGGTGACCCGAAGACGATCGCATCGGAGCGGTCCAGCAGCTCCCATCCGGCTTCGGTGATCTCGTCGACCTTCACCAGATGGACTTCGGCGCCACCACGAGCCGCGCCCGCGGCCACGGCCTCCGCGATGACAGCGGTGTGCCCGTATCCGGAGTGGTAGGCGATCGAGACGACAGCGGTAGTCACGTGAGTGCTCCTCGTAACGCTGGATGACATGCGGGGCGGCGCCACCAGGCAGTGGCGCCCAACCAGAGGTAAGCACTTTCTTTTAGAAAGCGCAAACTTCTGGTTTGTGTCGCGTCCCGGAGACAGGACCGGCCGTGGTCGCGCAAGTGGGCACAGGATGCCGGCCTGGATCCTGTCCGGGCGTCGGTGCATGTGTTGCCGGGCCGGACTTCCGCCGCGCCGCTGGTGCTCCTCGCGCCGCAGGATCATGCTGGTCAGTAGCGCCCTGGCTCTGGCCTGCACAGGACTCCGCGCGAAGGCGCGCACACGAGCACACGACCGTGCGCACCACGAGCAAGCGACGGCGAGATGACCGCAATGGAGCAGCCCCCCACTTCTTCCCCTTCCGCAGCTCGGTCGTGCGTCCCCGAGGACCGCTCCGACCGTGGGCCGCTGGACGAACAGCTCGCGGTACAACTGCGCGAATGGGCGTTCACCCAACATCCCTGCGCCGTGGCCGTCTTCGACGCGGACCTGCGCCTGGTCCGGGCGAACGCCGGGATGGCGGGCGAGCTCGGTCTCACCGATACCCCGCCCCCCGGGCTGCTCCTGCCGGAGATCCTTCCCGGTCCTTTGGGCGAAACGGTCGAGGCCTCGCTGCGCACGGCGCTCGGAACCGGTGACCGCCATGAGACCCGGCTGCCGCTCGGATCCGGACAGCCCGCGACGGCGGTCCCTCTGCGCGACTCCGACCGGCGGGTACGCGGCGTATGCCTGGTGGCACATCGCATCGCCGACACGGCCCGACAGGCCCCCGCGACCCAGCGCGAGTCGCTCATCGCCGAAGCGGCGCGCATCGGCACCGCCCGCGAACGCACCACCACGATGACGCTCCAGCGCAGCCTGCTCCCCCACACGCTCCCCCACCAGGCCGCGCTCGACATCACCAGCCGCTATCTGCCCGCCGGGGGTGACACCGGGGTGGGCGGCGACTGGTTCGACGTCATCCCACTGTCCGGCGCACGGGTCGCACTCGTCGTCGGCGATGTCGCCGGCCACGGCATCCGGGCTTCTGCGACCATGGGCCGGCTGCGCACCGCGGTGCGCACCCTCGCAGATGTCGACCTGCCCCCCGACGAACTGCTGACCCACCTCGATGACCTCGTCATCCATCTGTCCACGGACGGCACACCCGACGACGCACCCGAGACCGAGTCGGGTGTCGGAACCACCTGCCTCTACGCCGTCTACGACCCCACCAGCCGGCACTGCGTCCTCGCTCGGGCGGGGCATCCCCCGCCCGCCATCGTCACACCGGACAGCACGGTGTACTTCCTCGACGTTCCGGCGGGTCCGCCACTCGGCCTGGGGGGTCTGCCCTTCGAGACCGTCGACATCGAGCTGCCCGAAGGCACTGTGCTCACCCTCTTCACGAACGGGCTCCTCCAGCCCCACCACCAGGACATCGACGAGACGCTCGACACGATGTTCACCACACTCGCCCGGCCAGCCTCCACACTGGACACCCTGGCCGACCGCCTCCTCACCACTCTTCTCACCCGGCCGCCGAGCGACGACATCGCTCTCCTCATGGCCCGTACCCGCACCCTCGGTGCCGGGCAGATCGCCGACTGGACGCTCCCCGACGATCCCGCGATCGTCGCCCAGGCCCGGCATCACGCCGCCGACCAACTCCTCACCTGGCAGATCCCGGACAGCACGTACGTCACCGAACTCATCGTCAGCGAACTGGTCACCAATGCCATCCGCTACGGCACTCCGCCCATCCGGCTCCGCCTCCTCCGCCACGACGACACCCTGACCACCGAGGTCTCCGACACCAGCAACACCAGCCCGCATCTGCGCCGCGCCCGCACCTACGACGAAGGGGGCCGCGGGCTGCTCCTCATCGCCCAGCTCGCGCACCGCTGGGGCACCAGGCACACACCGACCGGCAAGACCATCTGGGCCGAGCAGGTGCTCCTCACCGGCGCGTGAGGGAGCGCCGGAGTGTCGGGGCCCGCGTACACGACGCGGGCGATGCCACGATCAATCCTCACTGTCAGGCGTTCGCGGGATCCGCTCCGCCCACCGCGGCCCGGCGGAACACCGGCGCGGCCCAGTCCGGCGGGCCGGGCGGAGGATTCGGATACACCGGGGGCGGGGTGGACGCCGGGGACACCGCGACCAGGGTGTCCACCCGAGTCTGCGGGTGACTGCCGACACCGCCCCCGCCCGCCGAGCCGGCACGCATGGCCGCGACGAATTCGAGACAGGAGTCGAAACGGTCGTCCGGCACCTTCGCGAGCGCCTTGGCGAGCACACCGTCGAGTCCGGGCTCGCTGCCGGGGCGTCGCTCGCTCAGGAGAGGCGGTTGGTCGTACTGGTGTGCCCAGAGCAGCGCGATGTCCTCGTCACGCTGGAAGGGCGGCTTGCCGGTGAGGGCCTCGTACACCACGCAGGCAAGGCTGTAGAGGTCGCATCGAGCGTCCACCGGGCGACCGGAGATCTGCTCCGGTGCCACGTAGTCGAGGGTGCCGACGAATTCGCCGACGGTGGTGAATCCAGTGAGCGACAGCGACTTCTTCGTCAGCCCGAAGTCGGTGAGGTAGACATGCTCGGGGTGGTCGCTGTCGGTGCCCTTGGCGACCAGGATGTTGCCGGGCTTGACGTCCCGGTGGACCAGGTCGTGCTCATGTGCCGCGTCGAGGGCTGACGCCACCTGAGCGGTGATGCGGATGGCCGTGGCCGTGGGCAGCGGTCCGTCGCGGTCGAGCAGGGCGCGCAGGTCGAGACCGGAGACATAGCGCATCGCGATGTACAGGATGCCCTCGGTCTCGCCCGCCTCGAAGACCGGCACGATATGGGGATGGTCGATCGCGGCGGCCACGCGGGACTCATGGGTGAAGCGGCGCCGGAAGGTGTCGTTGCGGGCAAGCTCCGGGGCAAGCAGTTTGAGTGCCACAGTGCGGTCCAGGCGCAGGTCCCGCGCCTGGTACACGACGGCCATGCCGCCGCGTCCGATCTCACGCTCCACGCGGTAGCCCGCGATCTGCTCGCCGATCAGGCCGGACGGCCGCCCGGCGTACGGGTTCACCTCGCCCTGCGCCGGATCCATCAGCGGGTCCGGGGGCGCTCGTCGTCCCGTTCCGGCGCGGTATGCCGCTCCCACATGGGCGAAGTCTATCCAGCGGGCCGTGCCGGTGCCCGGTGTGCTGCCCGCGGACGGACTCGGCGCCCCGCCTCGCGTGGTCACGCGAGGCGGGGCGCCGGTACGGGTCCGCCGGACGCCGCCCGGCATGCCTCAGGCCTCGGCCGGGTCCACGACCGCCGTCCCCCGGGCCAGGGCGTCGCGTGCCGCGGTGAGCGCCGCCGCACGGTCCTCGGGCACGAGGCCGATACGGGTGCGCCGGTCGAGCAGGTCGGCTTCGTCGAGGGCGCCTTCATACCGGACCGCCCAGAACAGTTCAGCCCGGATGGTCGGGTTGCCGGGAAGGACCGGCCTGGCCAACTCGGAGTCGGCGAGGGCCAGAGCGTGGATGGCGGGGGCCTCCGTGCCGTAGCGGCGGACCAGGCGCCGGGGTGCGCTGAGCGTCGCCAGGGTGCCAGGGCGGGCGGCACCGACCAGGGGTGTGTCGGTGGTTCGGCACGGACCGGCGGTCAGACCTCGTGCGGCGACGGCGCGGTCCACGGCGTCCTGAGCCATTCGGCGGTACGTGGTGAGCTTGCCGCCGACGACGGTCACCACGCCTTCCGTCGAGGTGAGCACGGCATGTTTGCGGGAGATGTCGGCGGTGCGGCCGGAGCCTTCCGCTCCGGAGGTGTCGAGCAGGGGCCGCAGTCCTGCGAAGGCTCCGACGATGTCGTCACGGCTGAGGGGGATGTCGAGTGCGGAGCCCAGTGTGTCGAGCAGGAAGCCTATGTCCGTCTCGGGCACTTCGGGCACGTCGGGGATGTCCCCGTCCACCGGTTCGTCGGTCAGCCCGACGTACACCCGGCCGTCGCCCTGCGGCAGGACGAGGACGAAGCGGTTGCTCTCCCCGGGGATGGGGATGTGCAGTCCCGCCGCGAGGCCGCCGAGCGACTCGGAGCGGAGCACCAGGTGAGTGCCTCGGGAGGGGCGCAGCCGGATGTCGCCGACGAGGCCGCCGGCCCAGACTCCGGTCGCGTTGATGACGGCCCGGGCCCGGATCTCGATGCTCTCGCCGGTGAGTTCGTCGCGGACGGTGGCGCCGCCGCCGGTCAGCGAGAGCGCGCGGGTGCGGGTGAGGACGCGAGCGCCGTGTGCTGCGGCGGTCCGGGCGATCGCGGTGACGAGGCGGGCGTCGTCGGCGAGCTGCCCGTCCCAGGACAGCAGCCCGCCGCGGAGCCCTGCGGGTCGCAACGCGGGGGCCATGTGCCGGGTCTCGACAGCGGAGAGCGTGCGAGGGGCCGGAAGGGTGCGGCGTGAGGTGCGGGCGGCGAGCCGAAGCACGTCACCGGCGAGGAATCCGGCCTGGGCGAGAGCGGCCTGACCGCGCGAGACGAGCGGAGTGAGCGGCAGGACGAACGGCTGGGCCCGCACCAGGTGCGGCGCGGTGCGTTCCATCAGGATGCCGCGCTCGACAGCGCTCTCGTGGGCGACGTCGAGCTGGCCGGTGGCCAGATAGCGCAGTCCGCCGTGGATCAGTTTGGAACTCCACCGGGAGGTGCCGAAGGCGAAGTCATGGGCGTCGATGGCGACGACGTTCAGGCCACGTGTGGCGGCGTCGAGGGCGGCTCCTGCACCGGTGGCGCCGAGTCCGACGACGAGCACGTCCACCCGGCCGTCCTCGGCCAGCCGGGCGAGTTCGCGGGCGCGACGGGCCGCGGTGAGCGACGAGGCGGAGGCGGCGTGCGAGGCGGCAGCGGGGCGGCTCATGGGGTGAGGATCCTCTCCAGAAGGGTCCGCAGCTCTTCGAGGAAGGCCGCGTCGGTGAGGCGGGGATCGGCCTCGTCGGTCATCGTGCGCAGCGAGAGCGTGAAGGACTGGACGACGAGCAGCAGCGCACGGGCCTGCAGGTCGGTGTGCTCCTTGCGGACGGATCCATCCGCGTGGCCTTCCGCCAGGGCAGCCGTGATCAGCCCGAGCAGTGCTTCCTGGCTGGCGCCGCGGCGGTCGAGCACATACGGCAGGAGCAGTTCGGGATCGACGTCGAGGATCTTGTGGAACAGCGGATGGGCCCGGAAGGCGCCGACTCCGGCCACAAGGCCGTCCACGAGCCGCGTGCGGGTGGGGGTGCCCGCCACGACGGCGGGCATGGTCGCGACCGCGACGCTGATCCATTCCCTGGTCATCAGGTCGCCGACGAGGGAGCGCACATCGGGCCAGCGACGGTACAGCGTCATCCGGGACACACCGGCGCGGCGGGCCACGTCGGTGAGCGTGGTACGGCGCACGCCGACGGCCAGGACGCAGTCGCGTGCCGCGTCGAGGACGGCATCTTGGTCCGCATGGTTGTGACGAATGGGCGTCATCTGTCACAGTGTAATGCAGTGCAGGGGCGACCGAACCGGAGGGCACGCGCGAGCGCACCCCGATGGGGATCCCCCGGCCCCGAGGCCGAGGGGAGACCAAGCCCCGGGCCGTATGCGAGAACCGGCGCCGTCCGTCCGATGACGGGGCTCGCGGAGTCCGGTGCGCCGGGCGCCGGGCGCCGGGCGCCGGGCGCCGGGCGCCGGGCGCCGGGCGCCGGGGACTCAAACACGGCCTGACAGCCCTCGCGGCACTGCGCACCCGCGAAACCGACGGTGAGGAAAGACTCGAGTGATGGCGACCGACATGTTGTGGAGCGGCTGGGGAGACCCGGCCAAGGCGGCCCCGCTGCCTGAATCGGTGACCGGCCTGCTGCGCGACCTGCTCGGGGTCGTGCCCCGCGAGAGCGGTCCCGCCGAGCTCGGCGACATTCCGGTCGCCGAGACCCCGCTCGGCGACAAGGCCCTCCGGACGCTCGCCGAGCTCGTCGGCGGGGCGGAGCACGTGCGGACCGACGCCGAGAGCCGCCTCCGGCACACGCGCGGCAAGTCGACCCCGGACCTGCTGCGCATCCGCGCCGGGGAGACCGACGACGTCCCGGCAGCGGTCGTGCTGCCGGGCGGCCATGACGAGGTGCTCGCCGTGCTGCGCGCCTGCGCCGAGCTCGGCCTGGCCGCCGTGCCCTTCGGCGGCGGGACGTCGGTCGTGGGCGGTCTGGCCCCACAGGGTGAGCGGCTGTTCATCGCGCTGGACCCGCGCCGGCTGGACGGGCTGACCGCCCTGGACGAGATCTCCCGCACCGCCACCCTCCAGGTGGGCCTGCGTGCGCCGCAGGCCGAAGCGCTGCTGAACGAGCGGGGCTTCACCCTGGGCCATTTCCCCCAGTCGTACGAGTGGGCGTCCATCGGCGGGTTCGCGGCCGCCCGCTCCAGCGGCCAGGCGTCCGCCGGGTACGGCCGGTTCGACGAGATGGTGCTGGGCCTGACCGTGGCCACCCCGGAGGGCACCCTGGACACCGGCCGGGCTCCCCGGTCGGCAGCCGGCCCTGATCTGCGCCAGCTGGTCCTCGGTTCCGAGGGCGCACTGGGCGTGATCACTTCCGTCACCGTCAGGATCCGTCCACTGCCCCAGGTCCGTATCTACGAAGGCTGGCGCTTCCCGTCGTTCGAGGCCGGTGCGGCGGCGCTGCGCAAGCTCGCCCAGGACGGCCCTCGGCCGACCGTGCTGCGGCTGTCGGACGAGTCGGAGACCTTCATCGGCCTGGCGCAGCCGGACAAGATCGGCAGCGCCGATCCGTCGGCCGCCGGATGCATGGCGATCGCCGGATACGAGGGCACCGCCGAGGACACCGCGGAGCGACGCACGCAGGCCCGGAAGGTACTCCTGGCGTGCGGCGGCGAGTTCGCGGGCGAGGAGCCGGGCGAGCGCTGGGCGCACGGCCGTTACAACGCCCCCTACCTGCGGGACTCCCTGCTGAACGCCGGGGCGTTCGCGGAGACACTGGAGACGGCCACGTTCTGGTCGAATCTGCCGGTGCTCTACGACGCCGTCCGTCGGACCCTGACCGCCAAGCTCACCGAGGCGGGCACACCGCCGCTGGTCATGTGCCACATCTCGCATGTCTACGAGAACGGTGCGTCGCTGTACTTCACCGTGGTCTCGGCACAGGGTGAGGACCCGGTCGCCCACTGGGCCCCGGTCAAGCAAGCCGCCAACGACGCGATCATCGAGGCCGGTGGCACCATCAGCCACCACCACGGCGTCGGAACCGACCACCGCGACTGGTTCGCCCGCGAGATCGGTCCCATCGGGGTACGCGTCCTGCAGGCCGTCAAGGCAGAGCTCGACCCCTCGGGAGTGCTCAGCCCCGGCATCCTGATTCCGACCCGCTGACCGCACCGCCCTGCCGAGGCACGTCGGCACCCGTCACCACCCACCACCCAGAGCCACCGACCCCTCACCCGGCCGGCCTTCCGAAAGGCGCACACATGCGACAGTTCACCGCCGTCGTCAATCCCACCGCTGGAGGCTCCAGCGGAGCGGCCGGGCTGCTGGTCGTGGCCCGGTTGCTGCGGGAGGCTGGTGCCGAGTTCGACACCCAGTACAGCCGGAGCCTGGAGCACGCGCAGGAGCTCGCGCGCCAGGCCGGTGAACGGGGGCATGTGGTGCTCGCGGTGGGCGGTGACGGGATGGCCGGCTGTGTGGGCGGGGCGCTGAGCGGTACGGACACGGTGCTCGGCCTGGTACCGGCGGGGCGGGGCAATGACTTCGCCCGCGCGCTGGGGCTGCCCACCGACCCGAGCGAGCTGGTCGACGTGCTGCTGAACGGCCCGCCCCGGCCCGTCGACACCATCGAGGTCGAGTCCGCCGTGCACCCCAGGACATCCGTGCTGGGCAGTGTCTACGCCGGGGTCGACGCGGTCGCCAACCTCCACGCCAACTCCGCGAAGCTGCTGCGCGGGGCGGCCTCCTACTACGCGGGCGGGTTGCGGGCCATGGCGACCTGGCGGCCGGCCGCGTTCCGGGTCACCGTGGACGGTGTCGAGTACGAGCGCAGCGGCTACACCGTGGTCGCCGCCAACTCGGGCTACTACGGATCGGGGCGCAACATCGCCCCTGGCGCGCGGATCGACGACGGGCTGCTGGACGTCGTGATCATCAGGCACGCACCGAGGCACCTCTTCTTCACGATGATGAACGAGCTCAAGACCGGCGCCCACGTGGAGCGGCCCGAGGTCGAGATCGTGCGGGGCAGGGAAGTGCGCATCGAGGCCGACCGCGCCGTCCCCTACGGAACGGACGGAGAGGTCAACGCCACACTCCCGGTGACGGCCAGGGTCCAGCCGGGCGCGCTGAAGGTGCTGCACTGAAGCACACCGCGCAGAACGGTCTCGCATGGAACTCAACGTGCCGCACCGGCACTTGACCTGACCCCCATGACCCACGGGGCGACACCTCAGGGTGTCGCCCCGTGGGCTTTTCGCCACTCACAGCACACCCCATCGGGGCTTTATGTCCGAAATGAGACAGGGATGGTTCGCCCAATTCAGACTCTTGTGGCGGCAATCACAGAAACCGGCACTTGCCGTAGACCGTCCGTATTCGGATCCTAGGAATTCCCCGGGCGGTTCTCACTTTTATTCCATGAACCGCACCAGACGGGCTCAACCTGAACGAATCACGCGAAAGGCCTAGCCATATGCGGCTGTCTCTTCTTCCCCAGAAGGCCACATCCAAGGCTTTCCGCCGCCTCGCCGGTGGCACCGTCGGCGCCACCCTTCTGCTCGGCGCCGGCGCGGCCCTCTTCCCGGCCCAGGCATCGGCAACTCCCGCCAGCCCTCAGCGGATCGACGTCTGGATCAAGCACGCACTACTGGTCATGAAGGCCGAGGGAATTCCCGGGAGTCACGAGGGGATCCGCCGCAATCTGATCCGCGAGTCGGGCGGCGACCCTTTCGCCATCAACCTCTGGGACTCGAATGCCAAGGCGGGCATTCCCTCCAAAGGCCTCATGCAGGTAATTGATCCGACATTTCGGACATATCATGTCAATGGAACCTCTTGGGACATCTACGACCCGATCGCCAACATCACCGCCGCATGCAATTACGCCGCCAAGCGCTACGGGTCCATCGACAACGTCAACGGCGCGTACTGAGAAACCCCCACCCCTCCGGAAGTCGGTCCGGTGAAAGCGGGACAAACCAGGCGTACTCTGGTCACACCGCCGTAACGCACCGCGAGTGACTGACGGAGGCGGCGTATGACCGACCCCCACGGCTTCCTCAAGACCCCACGCCGCCCGATCCCGGCGCGGCCGGTCGAGCAGCGGCTCGACGACTGGCAGGAGGTCTACGCGGGGCAGGCGCTGCTCCCTCTGGTGTCCGAGCAGGCGGCACGCTGCATGGACTGCGGTATCCCGTTCTGCCACAGCGGCTGCCCGCTGGGAAACCTCATCCCCGAGTGGAACGCCTACGCCACTCGGGGCGACTGGCGGACCGCCGCCGAGCGCCTGCACGCCACGAACAACTTTCCCGAGTTCACCGGGCGGCTCTGTCCGGCACCCTGCGAGGACGCCTGTGTGCTGGCCATCAACACCGACCCGGTGACCATCAAGAACGTCGAGCAGACCATCGCCGACGAAGCGTGGGAACGCGGCTACACGCCGCCGCAGCCTCCTGAGCGTCTCAGCGGGAAGTCGGTGGGGGTCATCGGCTCCGGACCGGCGGGACTGGCCGCCGCCCAGCAGCTCACCCGAATCGGTCACACCGTCGCCGTGTACGAACGCGCCGACCGGGTCGGCGGACTGCTGCGCTACGGCATTCCCGAGTTCAAGATGGAGAAGCGGTATCTGGACCGCCGCGTCGAGCAGATGCGGGCGGAAGGCACCAAGTTCCGCACCTGCGTGGATGTCGGCGGTGATCTCGATGCCAGGGAGCTGCGCAGACGCCATGACGCGGTGGTCGTCGCGGTGGGCGCCATGGAACAGCGCGAGCTGCCCGTACCGGGGCGGGAACTCGGCGGCATTCACCAGGCCATGGACTATCTGACGTTCGCCAATCGCGTCCAGGAGGGCGACTACGCGACCACCCCGCTCAGCGCCGAGGGCAAACAGGTGGTGATCGTCGGCGGTGGCGACACCGCGTCGGACTGCCTGGGCACCGCCCTGCGCCAGGGAGCCGCCTCGGTGGTCCAGCTCGACATCAACGCGGAACCGGGCGAGGAGCGCCCTGACCACCAGCCCTGGCCGATCACCCATCCGAAGGTGTACCGGATCTCGCACGCCCACCAGGAGGCACGTGGCCGCGAGGGATCGGATCCCAGGCTGTTCGCCTCCGCCACGCTCAGCTTCGCCGAGGGCCGCCCCGGGCAGGTGCGGGCGCTGTGCCTGGCGGAAGTGGAACCCGTACGCAGGAGTCCGCTGCCGGGCACCGAGCGGGCGATCCCCGCGGACCTGGTCCTCATCGCACTCGGCTTCTCCGGACCCGAACGGCACGGCGGGCTGCGGGAGCAGCTCGGGCTCACCCTGGACGGACGGGGGAACTTCGCCCGGGACGAAGGCTTCGGGGCACTGGCGGGAACGGCCACCGATGCGGGCCGCGGCGTACTGGACGGGGTGTTCGTCGCCGGTGACGCCGGGCGTGGGCAGTCGCTGGTGGTATGGGCCATCGCCGAGGGCAGGGCCGCGGCAGCCGCGGCGGACCGCTATCTGACGGGCAGTACCGTACTTCCGGCACCGATCGCACCCGGCGACCAGCCACTGGTTGCCTGACCTCACAGGTCGGTACGACGGGCTGCCGGGGCGCGGCCGCGCGCCGCGCCCCGGCAGCGATGGTCCGGGTTCCGGAAGGGTCCCGGCTCCTAGAAGGTCAGGTTCCAGGCGTCGATCTTCCCGGTGTCCTGGGACGCCGCATCACGCACGCGCAGCTTCCAGGTGCCGGAGGCGGTCTCCGACGATGTGTCGACCGTGTAGGTCTTGGCGACGTTGTCGGTGCTGTCGTTGTTCGGGAAGTCCTCGAGCGTGTAGACGGTGCCGTCGGGGGCCACCAGCGAGAGCACGAGGTCCCCGCGGTAGGTGTGCTTGATGTCCACACCGACCTTGAGGGCCGACGGCGCGTTCCCGCTCACACCGGTGACGGCGATCGAGGACTCGACCGTGCTGTTGTCGGCGATGGCGACGTCCGTGGTGTTCTCGAAGTACTTGCCGGGCGGCGGGGTGGTGCCGACGGCCTTGAGCGCGTCGACCTGGCCCTCGCCGAAGAACCCGTTCTTGGTGGTCGTGCCCGTGCACCTGCTGTCGGACGGGCAGGCGGTGTCGGTGGCCTGTGAGGCCAGCTTGCCTCGCAGGTCCGCAGGGGTGGCGGTGGGGTTGGTGCTCGCGAGCAGCGCGGCTACTCCGGCCACGTGCGGGGACGCCATCGAAGTGCCGCTGAGGTTGCCGTACTTGCCGCCCGGCAGCGTCGAGTAGACGCCGGACGCACCGTCGCCGCCCGGAGCCGCGATGTCGATGATGTCGCGTCCGAAGTTGGAGTACGAGGCCTTGACGTTGCCCTTGCCCATGGCGGAGACGGTCACCACACCCGGAAGCTCGGTGGGGATGTCGATGCAGGCATTGGTGATGGTACGGGTCACCGGAGTGGAGTCGTTGGGGCTCTCGGTGTCCGTGGTCTTGTTGGCGAGGTCGTAGTTGGAGTTGCCGGCCGCCGCGACCTGGAGCGAGCCCTTGCCCTCGGCATACTCCTGGGCGCGCCTGACGCCCTCGATGATCGCCGCCTGATCCACGTTGTCCGGGCAGTTGAACTGCCACGGATCGGTGTAGTAGCTGTTGTTGGTGACCTTGAAACCGTGGTCGCCGGCCCACATGAAGCCGCAGATGGTGTTCTCGGCGAAGAACAGGTTGGAGCCCGGCTCGGCGATCCGTACGGAGGAGATCTTCACCCCCGGAGCCACGCCGATGACGCCCTTGCCGTTCTTGGCCGCCGCGATGGTGCCGGCCACATGCGTGCCGTGGTCGTCCACGTCGCGCCAGGCGCCGAACCGGGTGTCGGCCTTGCCGTAGGCGCAGGACGCGGAGTCGGCCGCGTTGAAGTTGGGGGCGATGTCCTGGTGCAGGTCGTCGACGCCGGTGTCGAGCACTCCGACCTTGACGGCCGAGGAGCCGGTGGTGACCGCCCATGCCTTGTCCGCCTGGATCTGGGTCATGTCCCAGCGGTTTGACTCGGTGAGGGTGGTGGTGGCCTGCCTGGGCGCGGTGGGCAGCGCGGGGTTGTAGGCGTCGGCGGGTACGTCGGAAGTGCGCGTGGCACCGACCTGCTGGACACCGCTGACACCGCGCATGGCGGCGGCGAAGGAGCTGGACGTCGAGTGCGCGACGATCACACCGATGGCGTCGTAGGAGGCGAACACCGTGCCGCCGTTGCCGGTGACCGCGCCGCGTACCGCGGAGGTGTCACCGGGGGTGGTGATGACCAGGTAGGCCCTTGTGCCCGCGGCCCAGGACGCGGTGGCCGCGGTGGGGGCACTGGGCGCCGCCTCGGCCGCGGCCGCGGGAGTCACGAACGCCGCTGCCGCACCGAGGGCGGCGATGGCCACGACCGAGCGTCTGAGCCGGCGGGATATGGGGGTAGGCAAAGCATCCTCCGAAAGCCCGGTGGTGCGGTGACACGTACCGGGCCGCGATGTGGGAAGTGGTGGACGAAAGATGCCAGACCATGACCCCATAAGGGAAGAGTTTGATCACACAAGTCACTTTCAGCCGAGAGTGCTTGACGGCCCCACTTCCGCGCGAAGGGTGCCCGCCCATACCTGACAAACAGTCAAATAGCTTTGATTGCAGTCATGTTCGTGCGCCGGACCAGCGCTGGTCCCGATCCGGCTCATCGGTTCGCTCCAGGCCGACCTCGCTGCCTGCCTCATCCGTCTTGGGTTCCACTGCGAAGTCGGGTGCGATCCGGGGGTGCAGAATCCCCGTGGCGTCGATGGTGAAGAGCAGGTTCACACCGTTCGCCCCGTGGACGGAGTCACATGTCCAGATGCCGACACCACGGTCGGTGTCACCACGCGAGTCCAGGCAGAACGCCGGATCCGCGGCGCTGCGCAGCAGCCCGCTGGCCTCAAGGCTCCACTGCTGGGTGGCCGCTCCCGAGCACGGCACTGCCACGACATCGGTGCGATTGGCCGGCACGCCGTCCTCGATGTCCAGGCACAACCCCGTCGCACCGTTGACGAGCTGGGTTCGACCCCCACCGGGAAGGATCCGCGACGGCTCGGGAGCGGGCTTCCTGGACGGTGCGGGCTCCGATGTGGAGGGCTTCTTCGGTGGAGCCGCCGACGCGGACGCAGTCGGTCGAGGGGAGGGCCGCTTCGAGGGTGTCGTGGACGGCGACGGGTCGGACGGGCGGACAGGCGCGGCGAGGGTGGGTCCGGTCCGCCGGATCGGCGATTCCACGGCACCTGTATGCACCGCCGCGGTGTCATTGGAGGCCGCGGCAAGGAGTGTGCCGAGCGTGATGGCGCCCGCGACCGCGGCAGCCGCGGCGACGGCCCGGGACGAGGCGCGTACCGCACCCGCGAACCGATCCGCTCCGCTCACCTGGTTCACACCGGCGAACGGAGCGGCGTCGCCCCGCACGGCTCCCCCGTCGTGGCCGGCCACGACGGCGTCGAACAGTCCGGGCGCCGGAACATGTGCGACGTAGGCGGCCCCGCCCCATCCGACGAGGCCTTCGGCACACACCATCCCGGGGTCGTCGGCCATCCTGGTCAGTGCGGCCACCAGCCCGGCGCAGCCGGAGCACTCCTCCAGATGGAGCGTCAGGTCCCTGCTGTACCGGCGGTCCCCGGGGCCGGTGGCGGCCTCGATGATGCGGCGGAACCCCAGGCAACCCGGTGCCCCGCCGTGCTCCAGATGTGCCTGGATCCACGCCCGGCGCATGGCGTCCAGGGCCCTCGGCCGCAGCTCGGGGACCACGTCCGCGGTGATACCGAGCAAACCCCCGACGACTGCGTCCGGCTCGTTGTCCACGACGGCGTACCAGAGGACTCCACGCAGCAGCTCCGGCAGTCGGGCGAAACCCACGCCCATGGCGGACGAGGCCTCCGCACCGGTCTCGATCCAGCCGAGGAAGCCGGGTCCGAGGCGGTGGCGGAGGCTTCGAGCGGCCCAGTCACGGCCGGTGCGCTGCACCAGCTTCAGCAGGTGGTGGCGCCATGTCCCGCTCGGCTCGATGCCTCGGAGCGTTTCCTGGATCGCGAGGTCGAAGGCTCGTACGGCGAGTTGGTTGGCGGCCGTCTGGTTGCTTGTGCACAGGCGGGTGTAGGCGAGCAGTGCGGGCAGATGGCGACGCCTGAGTTCCAGTGCCGCAGGCTGTGCGGCCGGGGCGCCGGCACGAACTCGTTCGGTGAGCTCGGCGTCGGTGAGGCCGGTGTGGGTCCGCGTCTCGTGCGCGGCATCCGGACCCGCACGGTGGAGCTCTGACACCCTGTGACCCCTCATCCACTACACATGACAGACGGCCCCCAGGCGCCGATCGGTCCGCCACCGGAGCACCTCCGGTTTGTTGCCTGCGGGAACAAGAGCCCATGGTGGGGGCAGCAGTACCCGCCTGGAAAGGTGTTTCCGAAGGTAAGTCGCGTCAATAATCCGCAGCAGCGCCGGACTTTCACCGCCGCGGGCACCGGGTTCGCGTCAACTGGGCATCAGGCAGGCGGGGTCGCCGTGCCGACCTATGACGAAAGGGCCTGTTCGGTCCAAATGGTCTTCCCGGACGCCCCGTAGCGGGTCCCCCAACGCTGGACGAGCTGGGCCACGATGAACAAGCCGCGCCCACCCTCGTCGTCAGGCGTGCTGTGGCGCAGATGGGGAGAGGTGTGCGCGGCGTCGGCGATCTCGCACACGAGCACGCGGTCCAGGATCAGGCGAAGGTGCAGCGGACCCTCCCCGTGCCGTATCGCGTTCGTGACCAGTTCGCTGACGATCAGCTCGGTGGGGAACACCAAGTCGTCGATCCCCCAGGCCCGTAGCCGCTCCGCGACCGACTCACGAGCCCGTCCGACCGCCGCGGGCTCGGCCGGCAGGTCCCAGGTCGCGACCTTGTCGCAGTCGAGCTCACGGGTGCGCACCAGCAGCAGGGCCGAGTCGTCGCTGGTCGTGCCGTCCGGCAGGAGCGCGGCCACCACCCGGTCGCAGATATCGCCGAGTGACCCGCTGCTGCCGGTGAGCACGTGCTTCAGGGTGGCCAGTCCTTCGTCGACGTCCCGGTCCCGGGACTCCACCAGTCCATCGGTGAACAGCGCCATCAGGCTACCCACGGGAAGTTCGACGTCGAAGCAGTCGAACGGCAGTCCTCCCAGGCCCAGTGGCGGGCCTGCGGGCAGGTCGAGGATGGTGACCCGCCCGTCGGGGTGTACGACGGCCGGCGGCGGATGGCCGGCACGGGCCATGGTGCAGTGCCGGGATGCCGGGTCGTAGACCACGTACAGGCAGGTGGCTCCGGTGGCCACGTCCTCACTGTCGGTGAACCCAAGGGTTCCCGCAGTCGCAGCGGGCCCGGCGGAGCCCGTGAACCGGGAGTGCGCCGTGGGACCGGTGGTGTCGATTCCGGGGCCCGGACGGTCCTCGGCGGCCTGGACCACAAGGTCGTCGAGCCGGGTGAGGAGTTCGTCGGGGGGCATGTCGAGCGGGGCGAGTGCCCGTACGGTGGTCCGCAACCGGCCCATGGTGGCCGCGGCATGGACCCCGTGCCCCACCACGTCGCCGACGACAAGTCCGACGCGGGTTCCGGACAGCGGGATGACATCGAACCAGTCACCGCCCACACCGGTGACGTCGTCCGTGGGCAGATAGCGGTAGGCGAGATCCACCGCCGAGTTCGGCGGCAGATGGCGCGGCAGCAGCCGGCGCTGGAGAGCGAGGGCCGCCGCGCGCTCGCGGGCGAAGCGCCGGGCGTTGTCGATGGACACCGCTGCCCTGCCGACCAGTTCGTCCGCCAGTGCGATCGCGCCCCTGTCGAAGACGCCCGGCCCGGTACCGCGGACGAAGCTGACGAGGCCCAGCGGGCTGCCGCCGATCCGCAACGGCACCACCAGGGTGTCCTCCTCCAGCACCAGACCTCCCGAGGCGAGGCTGCGGTGCTGCGGCGACCCGCTGGGGTACGTCACCGGGCGCGCGGGCCGCGACTCGGCCGGCACGGCGTGCCCGGTGCCCCTGATCCCGCCGGTTGCGCCGCTGTCGCCGGTCCGGGTCTCGACACAGCGCCCGGCAGTGCGGACCAGCACCGAGTCCGGGCCCAGCACCCCTGGCACTTCCCCTTCCAGGACCGCGGCGACGATGTCGATGTCGACCCGGTCGGCGAACGCCGGTACCGCCACCTCCGCCAGTTCCTCCGTCGTGGCGACGACGTCCAGCGTCGTACCGACGCGACGGCTGGCCTCCACGAGCAGATTCAGCTGCCTTTGGGCTTCGTAGCGTTCGGAGATGTCGAAGGCGTCCTCGCAGACGCCGAACACATAGCCGTCCGGGTCCTGTAGCCGGTAGTAGGAGCAGGACCACAGGTGCTCGACGCCGGGATCACTGGGTTGCTCACCGCGGAAGTGCAGATCGAGCAGCGCCTCACCGGTCTTCAGCACATGGCCGAGGACGTCGTCGAGCAACTCCGGGTAGCCCGGCGAGATGAACCTGCCGTCGGGGTACAGATCGGAGCCCCGCATGCCGCGGAACGCGGCGAACGGCATACCGATCTCGCCTTCGTACGCGGCATTGCACCACATCAGATGAAGGTCGGTGTCATGGATGGCGAGACCGACCGGAGACTGGGTGGCCAGGCCGTTCAGCAGGGCGAGGCGGGACTTCCACAGCCTGAGCCGCTCGTGTTCCGCCACCACCAGGACCTTGCCCGCCCCGACCGCACCGGTCAGCGGGCAGACCGCGGCTACGAGCGTCATCCGCCGACCGTCCCGGTGGACCGCGACGCACACATCCCCCTCGTCGAGCCGTGGGGCCCCGGGTGGTGGCACGGATCCGCCGGACACGTCGGCCACCGAACCCTCTGAGGCATAGGTCAGGAATGTCTCCAGCGGCCGGCCCACGACATCCTCGGGCCGATAGCCCAGCAGTTCCTGAGCCGCGGGACTCCAGCCGATGACCATCGACCGGTTGTCGAGCACCAACGTGGCCGCCCTGGTGATGTCCAGGGGGCCACGGAAATCGACGTTCTCGGCTGACATCCGCACACTCACGGCGCCCCATCGGCCCGGTTTCATCATGTCCAGAATCCGCCCACCGCCAGGCCCCCGCAACAGCGTGGACCGCTATGCGGAACTCACAGCCGCACCACCACGAGGGCGATGTCGTCACCGGCTCCGCCGCTGACGCCCAGCCGCGCCAGCACCGCGTCGGCCAGGCGCTCGGCACCGAGCCGGTGATATTGGGCGAGGGCGTCGGTGAGCCTCGCGATACCGGCATCGATGTCCTCACCGCGTCGCTCGATGAGTCCGTCGGTGTAGAGCACCAGCGCGGCGTCGGCGCCGTAGGAGCAGCTCGTCTGCGGCCGCGGCACATGGGCGGGGCGGGTGCCGAGCGGAGGGTCGGTGGCCTGGTCCAGCAGCTCGCAGGCGCCGTCGCCGTGCAGCAGGACGGGTGGCGGATGTCCGGCGCTGCTGTATGTGATCAGCCGGCTACGGGTGTCGATGACCACCTGGGCGGCCGTGGCCGCCAGCGCCCCCTCCACGGAACGGGCGTACAGACCCAGCACTTCCAGGGCCTGGGCCGGACCCGCGACGGCTCTGGTCGCCGCGCTCAGGGCACTGCGGAGCATGCCCATGACGGTCGCGGCCTCCAGACCGTGGCCCACGACGTCGCCCACCGCCACGGCGAACCGTTCCTCGGTGAGGTCGGCGACGTCGTACCAGTCACCGCAGACGTTGAGCGAACCGACTGCGGGCAGATACCGCACCGCGATGTCCTGGTGTTTGACGAGGTCGGGGGCGTGCAGCATGGCCTCTTGCAGGGTGAGCGCGACCTGGCGCTCCCGGGCGTGGGCGTCGCGGAGTTCCTCGTTGAGCCGCTGGAGCTCGCGTGCCCGCGCGTAGAGCTCGGCCTCCATCTCCTCTTCTCGCTCCCTCGGCGCGCCTCCGGTGTTTCGGGAGCGGATGAAGGCGGTGACGTCCTCGACCCGGTGGATGATCCAGGCGGTGGCACCCTGTGCGTCGAGGACCGGAGTGTTGATCGTGGACCACCACCGCTCCTCGAACCGGCCCGGCTGGTCCACGAGCGGGATGTCGTACCGCTGGAGAGCCATCGAGTCCTGCGAGCGGCTGTCCACCACGCGGTGCAGTGAGGAGCGGAGATTGGCCACGCCGTCGATGTCCGGGGTGGCGGGGTTGTCCGGGAAGGCGTCGAAGACGTACTGCCCTATCAGGTCCTCCCTGGTCCTGAAGGTGGCGAGCAGATAGGCGCGGTTGACGTCGACGATCATGAAGTCCGTGTCGAGCACCAGATACGGGCTGGGCGTGGCGGCGAACAGCGCTGAGTAGTCGATAGTCATGCCATCACGCGCCTGCCCTTCCGGACGTACGGACGACGACCCCGTCTCTCTGATCAATCTACGAGGCTTGGCGCCCTCGCGCTCGCGCTCGTTGCGACCGCTCGGCCGGACCGTCCCGGCCGGCACAGCGACCGACGACGGTGTGAACTCCATCACGGTCGAGGCGGTCAACACAGCCCCCACGATCTTCGTACTGCTCGGTAAGACCCTTGCGGTTCCGGTGGATACGCGCGGGGCTTGACCGGAGGCACTGGGCCGACGGCAGCCCGATGGTGACCGTGGGCGCGGTCAACCGCCAGAACGTACCGCTGGCCACCGTGCCCGTGTCGGTCCGCAACGCCGCCATCGCCGCCGAGAACGCGGGCTTCTACTCGGACTCCGGTGTCTCCTTCACCGGGCTGGCGCGCGCGGTCGGCAACATGGCCCGGGGGCAGGAGACCCAGGGCGGCTCCACCATCACCCAGCAGTATGTGAAGAACACCTATCTGTCCCAGGAGCAGACGCTGTCCCGCAAGGTGCAGGAAATTCTGCATCGCGCTGAAGCTCGACAGCCGGAAGCCGAAGGACGAGATCCTCCAGGGCTGTCTCAACACCAGTTGGTTCGGCCGCGGCGCATACGGGATCCAGGCTGCGGCGAAGGCGTACTACGGGGTGGGCGTCGACCGGTTGAACCCCAGTCAGGGCGCCTTCCTGGCAGCGCTGCTGAAAGGCGGGAACGCCTTCGACCCGGCGGCCGGCTCCGGCGACAGGGAACGTGCGGTGCAGCGTCCGCATACGATTCGCGCGCCACCCGGCCCTGTGGGTTGCGGCCCGGCAGGCTGCCCTGCTGGGTGCTCGCGGCGACCGCGCCCACACCGGCGGCGGCTCCCGCGCCCAACAGCACGCGGCGCGAGAGCCCTCCGCCCTCCGCTCCCCGCCCCACCGCCTCCGTACCGGTGTCCCGCCCCGACGTCGTGCCCATAAGGGCTGTCCCTTGTGCTCGGTTGGCATCCGGTGGGGAGGATGGCGGTGAGCCAGGGGTGGGTTCCAGGGCGGCGGTACCCGTAGCGAAAGGATGACGCGGCGGGGAACCGTAGCGCCGTCAGTCCTCGCGCAGACCCCAAGGAGAGCCGTAGGCGGTGAGCAGATCGAGGAACGGCTTCGGCGCGAAGGCCTCAGGCCCGAGCACGCCCTTCCCCGTCCACGACCCGTCGGCGACGAGTTCCAGGGCGACGACCGGGTTGACGGCGGTCTGCCAGACCACGGCCTGGGAGCCGTACTCCTTCATGGACCACTCGTTGTCGACGACGTGGTAGAGGTACACCTCACGGGGCTTGCCGTCCTTGGTCCCCTTGACCCAGGTGCCCGCGCAGGTCTTCCCGCGCATCCTGTCGCCGAGTCGGGCCGGATCGGGGAGCCCGGCGGCGACCACGTCACGGGGGGAGACCTGGACGGGCCCGTCGGACGACCTCACGGTCACGGGGTCGGTACGGTCCAGGCCCACCTGGTGCAGGACCTTGAGGGTGTTGATGAAGTCCTCGCCGAGCCCGTACTTGAAGGTGACGCGGTCGGCCTTGACCCAGCGGGGGATCAGCAGCACCTCCTCGTGCTCGACGTTGACGCACTCCACCGGGCCGATTCCCTCGGGGAACTCGAAAACCTCGGGCTCGCTGAACGGCGGTGTGGTGAACCAGCCACGGCCCTTCTCGTAGATCACCGGAGGGTTGAGGCACTCCTCGATGGTGGTCCAGATGCTGAACGAGGGCGCGAAGTCATAGCCCTCGACGGTGAGGTTCGCGCCGTCCCGGATGCCGACCTCCTCGATGGTGTCGAAGAGTTCGTCGGCCGCGTAGCGGGCGAAGACGTCGGAGAGGCCCGGTTCGACCCCCATGCCGACCAGCGCGATCCGCCCGGACTTCTCCCACTCGTCCGCCAGGGCGAACTGCTCGTCGCCGAGCTTGACCCCGCACTCCTCGTACGGGCGCTCGGGGTGCGGCCGGGACAGGGACATCGCCATGTCGAGGTAGTGGGCGCCGGCGGCGAGCGCCGCGCGGTACAAGGGCATGACGAATCGGGGGTCGGTGGCGTTGACCAGGACGTCGCAGCGTTCGCGTTCCAGCAGCGCGGTGACGGCGGCTTCGTCCGACGCGTCGACACGGGCTGCGGCGAAGCGCCCGTCCGGGCGAGCCCCCTCCCCCGCCATGGCGAGGGTTTCCACCGCCGACACTGCTCGTGACTCGTCGTAGTCGGCCACGATCATCCGCTCGAAGAAGTCTCGACGAGCCGCGATCCGGGTGAAGGCCGTCCCCACCCCACCGGCACCGATCAGCAATACACGCATAGCCAGGTCCTTTCGCTCAGCCCGAAGTCTGCACGAGGCGTCGCCCCGTGCCTGGATGAAACGCAGGGCCGTTGATACGGTCAATAGCGTTGGCGTAAGAGTCACCGAGAGTGAGGCTGGTCGGTCGATGCCGAAGAGGGTGGTACCCGAGCATCTGCGTCGTCGCCGACGCCCCACCAAGGGCGGCACGGTGCTCTCCGAGCAGCTCATCGTGGACACGGCGCTGCGGATGCTGCGTGAACACGGCGGCCAGGGACTCACGGCACGTCGGCTCGGCGCGGCGCTGGGTGCTGACCCCAGCACGCTCTACCGGTACTTCCGCGGCATGGACGAACTGACCCTTGCGGTCGGGGACGCGCTCATCGGGCGGGCCCTGCGGGGGTGGTCACCGACGTACGACTGGCAGAAGGACCTGCGGACGCTCGGTCTGCGGATCCACACCGCGTATCTGGCACATCCCCAGGCCGCTGTGCTGACGGCGAGCCGGGTGTCGGGCAGGGCGCACGAGATCGCCTCGGACGAAGCGGTCCTGGGCGTGCTGCACCGGGCGGGCTTCGCCACCGCCGACGCGGTGCGCGTCTACCACTGCTTCATCGACCAGACACTCGCCTTCGCGGCGCTGGACGCCGCCGCTCTCGCCCTGCCGGAGGCTGCCCGGCGCGCGGACGAGGCGGTGTGGCGAGCCACCTACGCAGGACTGCCCGCGAGCACGCACCCGCATATCGCTCCTGCGGCGCCCTACCTGGTCGCGGAGATGAACGTCAGCGCGTATCCGGCAGCTCTGGACATGCTCATCGAGAGCGCGGCGGCCCGGCTGGCGGGGCCCTGACGTACGCGACTCAACCGACGCCGGGTTCGGGGTTCTCGGCGGCGACCTCCTTGGCCACCGAGGTCGGCGAGGCCACGGAGGTCTCCGTGGCCGCCCGGGTCCCCGTGGCGGCGGCAGGGGCATCCGATGAGGCGGGGGCCGCCGGGGCATCCGAGGTTTCCGGGGGGAGGCTCTGCGTGGCGGCGGGCTTCTCGGACTCCTCCAAAGTGCAGGTGACCTTGTCCCGGGGCGTGTAGTGGGTCTCGTAGTCCTCCCGCTTGACCTCGCGGCCGTCCTGGACGAAGACACGTCCGACAGAGACGTCGAAGCCCTCGAGCGGCGTCTGGACCTCGCAGGTGGGACCGCTGTCCTCGCGACTGCCCGGGGGTGTGATGCGGGTGCGCGGGCCCTTGGTGGCGCGTATCTCGTCGTACTTCTTGGTGCCGAGGAACGTGATGGTGACCGACGTGTCGGTGGACGAGGCCTGGATGTAGAGGGCGTGGCCGGAGTCGTTGCTCCAGCGCAGGTCGAGTGTGCCCCACGCGACCGTGGCCTCGCGGCCCTCCGGGTAGCGCTCGATGTAGAACGAGTGGGCGCCGTACTCCAGCGGCTTGACCCCGGCGAAGAACATGGCGTTGTACATGGTCGTCGCAACGGCGGAGACCCCGCCGCCCGGCGACTTCACATACCGACCGTCGTTGATCATGATGCCGTCGACGAAGCCGTTCTCCGGGGTCCGCTCGCCGACGGTCCGGTTGAAGCTCCACTCCTTGCCGGGCATGACGAGTGAGCCGTCGATGAGCTCCACGGCACGGGCGATGTTGGTGCTTCGGTAGGGTGCCGCCGGGAAGTTCACGGTGAACGAGGAGACCTTCTCCGTGATCCCCAGCTCACGTGCCGATGCGGAGGTGAGCTGTGGCTGGATCGCGCGTGCCGCGATCTCGCCGGTACGAGCCTTGCCCGAGCGGGTGAGGAGGGGACGGACGGCGTCTCCGAAGGCCTTCTCGGTGACTGGTCGTCCCACTCGAGCCTCCTCTGCCACCACGACGCGGTCGCGGGCGTCGAGACGGAACTTCGGCTCCCGGGGCCCCTGGGAGGCCTCGCGCAGCGGCTGGGCGACGGCCGGGTCGGTCATCAGGCCGTGCACGTCGAGGGACATGGCGAGCCGGTTGCCCTTGGCGGATCCGCCGGGGTTGCCGGCCTTCATCGCCAGGTGTTTGCCCAGTGTGGCCGGGGCGATGGTGATGTGCCGGTCGCCGAGCGTGAGCGTCACGGGGGCCGACATCGCGGGCCGGGCGATTTCGCGCATGGCCCTGGCCGTCTCGTCGGCGCCGATGCGGGGCTGGGTCCGCTTGACCCGCAGGACGACCTCCTTGGTGGCCGTGGCGGGACGCAGGGAAGCCTCTCGAACGGCGGCCAGCGCCTTGTCCTGGTCCAGCGCCGTCCCGGTGACCGGTGCGCTCGCGTGCGCCGCGCCGTTCTCGAAGGTGATGGCTCCGTCCCGGGCCGGTCGCTCGATGCTCCGGCCGATGCGCTCGATCGCGGCGCGCGTCTTGTCCTCGTCGACACGTACGACGGGCTCGACATCGCGTGCGGGGGACGCGACGACTCTGCGGATCACCGTCACGGGGTCCGAAGCCGGATCGGCGGCACGCTCGACGATCGCGGCCGTGTCCAGGGAGAGCCCCAGAGTGCCGGGAGCAGCCTTCTCGGTGCGGTCACCGATCTTCAGGGCGATGGGCTCGGCGAAGTCCGGGCTGAGCTTGCGGTCGAGGGCCCGCTGGGCGTCCACTCGGCTCATGCCGCCGATGTCGATGCCGCGCACCCGGGTGCCGTCGGGTATGTCCCCGGCCGCGAGACCGGCGGCGTAGAGACCCAGCCCGGCCACGACAGCTCCTCCTACGACGGGCAGAGCGATACGCCTGGTGCCCGCCTTGCGGAGCGCCTGTCTCATATTTCTCCCTGCGGGCTCCGACTGATCGGGGACCCTCTCGGGGCCACAGAAGGCCCAAACCACACAAAACGAATATCCATAATTCACCAAAACGGGCGAAATGCACTCCGCTTGTGACTGATGTCACGAGCCTGAGGGCCCCGTCGCCCCCGCTCGTTCGCGGCCCGGGATGAACGACGGGTGCCCCTCGGACCGTATGAGGGGAGACGGCAGCCTCCGCTGTCGCCACCCCGCGCCGGGAGGAGCCCCCCGAGCATGTCCGTTCACCGCAGCCCCGTCGCACTGGCGGCTCTCATCGGTGGCGCTTCGAGCGTTCTCGTCGCGGTCTGCGCCACACAGGCCGGGGCACACGGCGCTCCGACGGATCCGGCGAGTCGGGCGGTCGCCTGCGGTCCCCGTGGTGATCACGCGCGGTCGGCCGCATGCGTCGCGGCGGTGCGGGCGGGCGGAGCCACGGCCTTCGCGAAGTGGGACAACCTGCGTGTCGCGGATGTCGCGGGGCGCGACCGCCTGATGATTCCCGACCGGCAGCTCTGCAGTGCGGGCATCGACCTCTACAAGGAACTCGACGCGGCACGAGACGACTGGCCGGCCACCTCACTCAAGGCGGGGGCACCGTTCACGCTCACGTACGCCTCGACGATTCCGCATCGGGGAACGTTCCGGGTGTATCTGACCAAGGACGGCTACGACCCGGGCGTCCCCCTGCGCTGGGACGACCTGGAGAACGAGCCGGTCGCCTCGGTCACCGATCCGGAGCTCCGCGGCGGCGTCTACCGCGTCCGGGGCGCGCTGCCGAAGGGCCGGGAGGGCCGCCACGTGCTCTACACCGTCTGGCAGAACTCCGACACGCCTGACACGTACTACTCCTGCTCCGATGTGGTGCTCTCCCCTGCCCGGCCGGCGGCTGCCCCGAGTGCGCCCACGCCTCCGTCGGCGAACCCGCCGACGGCAGCCCCCACCCGTACCAGCGCCGCCCCGGCCCCCGCCCGTACGAGCGCATCCGGTACGGGCTCGGCTCACTCGCGTACCGATTCCGGCGTCGCCGCTGTTCCCGCCGCCGGCACAAGCAGCCGCGGCGTTCCCGTCATGCTGGTGGCGGGCTTGGGGGCATTGGCCGTAGCCGCTGCTGTCACGGGGGCCGCCTACGCTCGGCGCAGACACCGGGTCTGATCGCCTCTCAGCCCGCTCTACCTGCTTGCCGTGGGGGAGAGCACCTGCTCCATGGTGTCCGCGTCCGCCGCGCTCTTGTCGGGCCGGTGCCGTACGACCCTGGCGAACCGCAGGGCCACACCCGCGGGATAGCGGGTGGAACGCTGGAGGCCGTCGTAGGCGATCTCCACGACGAGCTCCGGCCGGACGCCGACGGTGAAGCCGTCATCGGAGACCGCGAGTTCGCCCAGCCGGTCCGTCTGCCAGCGGAGCATCGCATCCGTGAGTCCCTTGAAGGTCTTTCCGAGCATGACGAAGCCGCCGTCGGCCCTGCGGGCGCCGAGGTGGAGGTTGGACAGCAGTCCGGTACGGCGACCATGACCCCACTCCACGGCCAGGACCACGAGATCGAGGGTGTGTACGGGCTTCACCTTCAGCCATGAGCGACCGCGGCGCCCCGCTACGTAGTGGGCGTCCAGCGCCTTCACCATGACGCCCTCATGACCGCGGTCGAGGGTCTCCGCCAGGAATGCCTCGGCCGCCCTCAGCTGTGCTACCGAACCGGGGTCCGCCACGACGCAGCGGCGCACACGCATGCGCTCCGGCACAAGGCGGGTCAGGGCCGCGTGGCGCTCATGTCCGGGCATGTCGAGCAGATCACCGGTGCCTGCCTTGCCGCCGCCCCGGACTGCGAGGATGTCGAAGAAGACGGGAGAGAGCGGCACGGCGGCGGTCGCAGCGGCCACATCGGCACGGGAACCGACGCGCGAGGCGATGTCCTGGAAGGGCAGAGGCCTGCCGTCGGGGCCGAGCGCGATCAGCTCGCCGTCCAGGATGAAGCGCTCCTCCGGCAGTGCGGACACCGCGGCGACGACATCGGGGAGCCGCGCTGTGATGTCGTCAAGGGACCGCGTGTAGACACGTACCTCGGCACCGGAGCGGTGCACCTGGACGCGCACCCCGTCCAGCTTCTCCTCGATCCCGCACGCCCCGACGGCTCGCACCGCATCCGCGACGGACGCGGCTGTGTGCGCGAGCATGGGCTGCACGGGGTTGCCCACGCGCAGTCGGAAGGACGGGAGGACATCGGGGCCTTCGGCGAGTAGCGCCTCGGCCACCCGGGCGAGCGAGCCCTCCAGCATGACCGCGCGCCGCAGCTCGGCCGCGGAGGCACCCGCGGCCTTGGCGACGCCTTCCAGCGCGACCGCGTCCAGCGCGCCCTGGCGCACCTCGCCCGTCAGAAGACGGAGCAGGAAATCCTGCTCGGACGCCGTCGCCGCGCCCATCAGGTCCTGGACCCTGCGCTTGCGCTCCGCCTGGGCACCGGCCCCGGAGACCTGGGCGAGCGCGGTGAACGCGGCATCGACCGCCGCGACCGTCAGCACCGGTTCGGCGGACGGCGGCACACGGTCCTTGAGCACCCTCCAGCCGACGCCCAGCCGTCCTTGCGGCAGTCTGCCCGCGAGGTAGGAGATGACCAGGGCGGCATCCTCGGGTCGCGCGCCGGAGAACAGCGAGGCGAGCGACGCGATCTTGGCGGTGCGGGACGGCTCAGCGGCGACCTGCCGCGACACCTCCGCGAGACGGGCCAGCAGCATGCCGCCATCGTGCCCGGTCCGCCGCCGATGTGCACGTGCTACGGCTCAGCGGACACCGGACGGTGCAGCCATTCCCCTTCCAGGGAGACCTCCCTGCTCTCGCGCACACCGCCGAAGTCCACCACCGAATTCCCGCAGGACGGCTGAACACCTCCCATCCGCCACCCAACTCCCCTAACCTGCCGTCGATTTGCTTCATCCACCGACACACAGCAGGCAGAGGACCATGAGAAAGCTCTCGCGTACGGCCGCGCCCGCGATCGCCGTGGCGCTGGCAGGGATCGTGCTCGCACCGACGGGCGCCCAGTCGGCCGCGGCGCATGGGACCACAGCCGGACCGGCGTACTCGTCCACGACCTCGGTCGGCCTCCACAACGCCTATGAGAAGACGAAGTACCCGTATCTCGCGGACGCCCTCGACTCGGGTGCAGGAATGCTCGAACTGGACGTGTGGACCAATGTGTTCGGCAAGTCATGGCGTGTCTCGCACAGCAACCCCTTCGGAAACGACAACAACTGCGTGAACGCGGCGACAGCCTCGCAACTGCGGGCGAAGTCACGGAACCAGGATCTCGGCGGTTGCCTCTCCGACATCCGCGCCTGGCACAACGCCAACCCCGGGCACCGGCCGATCGTGCTCAAGATGGAGTTCAAGGACGGCTTCCAGGGCAAGTACGGCCGAGGGCCGGCCGCGCTCGACGCCCTGCTGACGGCACGGCTGGGCGACGCGCTGTTCCGGCCGGCCGAGCTGTCGGGGCGCCACAGCGACCTCGACACCGCCGTGCGCGCCCAGGGCTGGCCTTCACGCTCGGACATGGCCGGCAAGTTCATCGTCGAGCTGATCCCGGGAACGCTGGAGCAGGAGAACCCGTTCGACACCCTGTGGACCGATCGTGAGTACGCCGAGCATCTGCGCGGACTGGCAGCCTCGGGGCGCCTGACCGAGGCTGCCGCGTTCCCCGCCGTGCTCGGAGCTCAGGCGGGCGACCCTCGCACGCGCTACGCGGACACCACGATCCGGCCCTGGTTCGTGGTGTTCGACGGCGGTGCCTCCGCGTTCGCCGCCGGGTCGATCGACACCGCCTGGTACGACCGGAACCACTACCTGCTCGTCATGACCGGCGCGGCCGGCGTGGCACCCGCCATCGACGGCACGAACCCCACCGAGGCGCAGGCACGCGACCGGGTGGCCCTGCTCGCCGGAAAGCACGCCACCGTGGTCTCCACCGACTGGTATCCGCTTCCGTCCGTGCTCAGCACGGTCGTACCGCGTGGAACCTCGGGCGGCAGCGGCTCCCGGACACCCTGATCCGGGATGTCACCCCCTTCCGGCCGGTGACTTCCCGCGCGGACTCAGCCGCGTGAGGAGTCGCCGGACCGCCCGTCGCGCCCGCGGGTTTCGCACACCGCCGAGGTCCGCGACCGCCGGGACGGGCGCCGGGGTACGAGACGGGCCCGGTCTCGGTGGCGGCGCCCGCCCGCCGTCATGACCAGGTTCCGGGTGCCAAGCCCGCGCCTCGTCCACAGCGAGGAACGGGCCCATCCGGTGCCATGCGACCTCGTCCGGGTCGTCCGCCAGCAGCGGCTCGCCCCTTGCCGCGGGGACGGTGAACGGCGCCGGGGGCTTGTCCGGTGGGTCGGGGCGCAGCCGCTCCACATACGCCCGCTCGATCCTGCCGGGCTCGCGTGCCCTGGTCCCTGATCCGACCTGGTCCGAAAGGCCCTGGCGATACCGCAGGCGCAGTCGCACCGTTCGCGGTAGTTGCGGTGTTGCTCTCGGCCATGACGGACTCCCCCGCGCTCTCATACATGTCGATCACTCTGAGTCACGACGGTAGCGCGAAGTGCAGATTCCCGCTGAGCCTGTGGACGAATTCCGAACCGACAGCCCGAAGGGCGCCTCAGAACCCGGAGAGCGTCATCCGGCCGGGCTGGCGAGCGCCCACCGCGAGATGCTCCCCCACCCGGCTCACCATCAGGGTCATCTCATAGGCGACCTGACCGACGTCAGCCTCGGCTTCGCTCAGCACACAGAGGCAACTGCCCTCACCCGCGGCGGTGACGAACAGCATCGCGTCGTCGAACTCGACCATCGTCTGACGGGCGCTTCCCGCACGGAAATGCCTGCCCGAGCCCCGTGCGAGGCTGTGCAGCCCCGACGAGACCGCGGCGAGATGCTCCGCGTCCTCCCGTGCGAGGCTGGTGCTCGCCCCGGTCACCAGGCCGTCGTTCGAGAGCACCAGCGCGTGCCGTATGTGGTCGACGCGCTTGATCAGGTCGTCCAGCAGCCAGTCGAGTCCCTTGTCCAACGCCATGCCCGATCCTCCCCAGGTATCCCCGTATCCCCGTCTGCGCAAGCCTCGCCTACCGTCTGCGTAAGGGCAAGGACTCGACCGGGGCCCAACGCCCCGGGGGCTCCGGATCGCCGCCCCGTAAGTGCCCCGTCATGCTCACGAACTCACGGCATTGAGCAGTCGGGCCGTATGCATGCGCCCCGCGTACTCGACAAGACGCACGAGCACCTCCTTGCCCGAGTCGCGGTCGCGCGCGTCGCACAGCACCACCGGGGTACCGCGGTCGAGGTCGAGGGCGCTTGATACCTCGTGCGCCCCGTATGTGCGCGCGCCAGGGAAGCAGTTGACGGCGACGACGAAGGGGATGGCACGGTGCTCGAAGTAGTCCACGGCGGGAAAGCTGTCCGCAAGACGCCGTGTGTCGGCGAGCACCACGGCACCGAGTGCCCCCTGGGCGAGCTCGTCCCATAGGAACCAGAAGCGGTCCTGGCCTGGCGTGCCGAAGAGATAGAGCGACAGCCCCGAGCGGATGGTGATGCGGCCGAAGTCCATGGCCACGGTCGTCGTGGCCTTCCGGTCGACTCCCCCGGTGTCGTCCACGGTCTGACCCGCCGCGCTGAGCTGTTCCTCGGTACGCAGCGGACGGATTTCACTGAGCGCCCCCACGAGGGTCGTCTTGCCGACCCCGAATCCGCCGGCGACCAGTATCTTCAGCGCGAGAGCGGCGGAATCCGCTCCTGCGCCGCCAGAGAGCTCGGTGGCCATGCATCACTTCTCTCGTCGGATGCCAAGCGCCGGAAAGGACCGCAGGTCAGGACCCGCCTTCGGACGAGGAAACCCGCAGGGATCCGACATCAGCACATCTGTTCTGTGTGGCGTGAGAAGTATGGCAACCGACGTGGCAGACCCGGGGGTCGTGATCGCTTTTTGCCCGATGTGATCGTTCCTGACTCATTGACTGATCTGATGGATTCGCAATTCGCATGGCCGCGACAACTCGTCCGAGAGACCCTGGCTCAGAGGGTCCAACGGGCGGACATTCCGTCTGCCACGCCCATCGCACACCCCCTTCTCGTGGGAGGCGGTTTGCCGTGCAGCGCCGGCCCCGGTCCCAACCCCAGCCACAACCCGACCAACCGACGCCCCGGAACCAAGTGGCCCGGGTCGTCGCGGGGACGCCGCGGCCGTACCCGACCTGACCCGCCCGGGTTCCGGTGACACGGGTGACGGCGGTGAGCGGGGGTTCCCCCCTGACCCCGATGACCGCGCAGCACGCCACGCGGCAGGGCGCCGTCGCGGTCAACAACGCGACCGCCTCCCCGGGTTACGGGACAGCCCGGCCGTACAAGCACCATGACCTGGGTTTCGCGGTGGATCTGGGCGGAGTGCGGGCGGCTGCCAATCCGATGGGCATCCCCGCTGTCCGGACCCGGGGCGGGCGCTGTCACCCACGGCTACCACCTCGCCGCCATGCCGGGCAACCGGGTGCGGGTCGCGATCGGCTGGCGGCCGGACACGGTTCTCGCACGCCAAGGTGTGCAACTCGGCCTGCTTCGCTCCTGGTCGGTCCCACTGGACTCGGCGTCGCCCGAGCTCGCCCGGTTCTCCGGTGTCCCGGAAAGTGAGTGACACGCGGCCGTCACATCCCCGAGTACCGGGAGTACGGTCAGCGACCGGCGCCCGCCCCGGCCACAGCCCTGGCGAACTCCGCTGAGACGGCCGAGCAGAAGGCCTTGAGATCGCTCCGCCTACGACTGGTGACCAGTGTGTTCGGACCCTCCCTGCACACCTTCACCGGTTCGTCGACCCAGATGCCGCCCGCATTGCGGATATCGGTGCGCAGGCTGGGCCACGAGGTGAGAGCCCTGCCACGGAGGACGTCGGCCTCCACAAGCATCCACGGCGCATGGCAGATCGCCGCCACCGGCTTGCCCTCCTCGAAGAACGCCCGGACGAACGCCACGGCTCGCTCGTCCATACGCAGGGCATCAGGATTGGCGACGCCTCCGGGCAGTATCAACCCGTCGTAGTCCAGCGCGGAACCACCTGGGACCACCAGGTCCACCGGGAACGAGTCGGCCTTGTCGAGGTGGTGGAACGCCTGGATACGGCCGGGCTCGGTGGAAAGCAGCAGCGGTGTTCCGCCGATACCCGCCACGGCCTGCCAGGGAGCGGTGAGCTCGATCTGCTCGACGCCTTCCGGCGCCATGAGGAAGGCGATGTTCATGGTCTCGGCTACTCCTGCACACCCCGCTTGCGGTGCCGGCCCGCCGGGTGGTCGGAACGCATCTGCGGGACGCGACCTGACAAGGCTGGCACCTACCCGTGTAGCGCAGCCTTATGCCGAACGAGGAGAAAGTGACGGGAGCAGAGGGGGCCCGCATCCTGGCTCGCGGGCTACACGGACCAGTGGGCGGGGCGACTCAGCCCCCGTGGGAGCCGGGTCGTCGCGTCGCCCTTTGCCTGCTGCAGCTGGGGCTGGGTGACGAAGATGCTGCCGGTCAGGTCGGCGCCGCTCAGATCCGCGTCGCGGAGGTCGGCGCCGAGGAGGTCCGCGAGGCGCAGGTCGACGGTGCTGAGGTCGGCGGCTATCAGGCAGGCACCACGCAGATCGGCTCCCCGCAGGTCGGCTCCGGCCAGTCGCGCACCGAAGAGGTCGGCTCCCCGCCGGTTCTTCCTGCGCCCGGGTTTCGCATCGGCCCGGGCCAAGGCGCTCGCGCGCAGCAGCTGATCACCGGCTTGGGCTCGTAGGGCCGCGACATCAGCCTCGAGCAGAGCGGCGGGCTCCTGACGGGTCAGCGAGTCGATGTCGTCCCGGAGACGGCGGATCTCGGCGTGCAGACTGCGTGCGGCCGGCAGTTCCAGTGCCTCGGCCAGATGACGGAGCAGTTCGTGCAGCTGCCGCTGCACAGGGAAGACCGCGAACATCCGCTGTGCCGTTTCGGGCCGCCGGCGCCAGCTGACGCCACCGAAGGTGACCTGGGAGACCTTCTGACCGGCGCCGAAGCAGTCGTAGACGGTACAGCCCGGGAAGCCGCGCTCCCGCAACCGGTCGTGGATGCCGCACCGGAAGTCGTCGCCGAGGTGGCTGCAGGGCTTTCCGGCGGGCTTGTCGACAGCGAAGTCGGCCGATGCGGCAAACGGCAGGGCTGCGCAGCACAGACCGAAGCAGCTCCCGCAGTCGGCCCGCAGCTCCGGGTTTCCGGCCGCGCCGCCGGCCGCGTCGGGCGCCCCGCCCACGGCGGTCCTGGTGGCGTCGGTGCCGCATGGCTCCGTCCGGCGTCGCGTGTCCGCCCCGCGCGCGTCTGCCGCACGGACATCTGCCCCAGGCGTGCCTGTCCTGCGGGCATCTGTCCCGCGCTGCTCCGACACGACGTCGCACCTCGTTCGTTCAGGTTTCCACCAACCCGAGCCTCCCGGCTCGAACAGGCATTCTCGCAGTCCGCCGATATCGTCCACCACCGCGTTTGCGGCCTGCCGGCCCGGGCGTTGAGACGCTCGGACACGCTGATCGACCGGGAGCCGAGTACCGCCGGTCAGGGTCCGGCCTGCCGGGCCCTGACCGCACGTTCGCCGAGCCTGCCGACCGCCGTGACGATCCGGTCCCAGAATTTCTCACGATCGAGGCCGAGCGCCACCCGGGCGTTCACCGGCCGGTCCAGATACCGGTCCAGGTCCACGACGGTCGCCCCGCGCGTGTGCGCCCCCCGTAGTTCGACGGCCACACTCGCCTCGGCGCAGTGGACGATCGCGGGATCGATGACCCTGGCCACCGCCACCGGATCGTGGAGAGGCGGAGCCTCGAAGCCCCACAGCTTGCGGTGACTGGCGGCGAAGAACGTCATCAGGTCCACGCAGATGCCGCCGAGCTCGGTGCCGAGTCGTTCGAAGCGGGCGAGGACATCGGGTGTGGCCAGCGCCTGGTGGGTGACGTTGAGCCCGCACATGGTCACGGGCAGACCGCTGCGGAAGACGATGTCGGCGGCCTCGGGGTCCACGTACATGTTGAACTCCGCCGCGGGAGTGCGGTTCCCCCGATCGGTGGAACCTCCCATGAGGACGATTTCCCGGATGTGAGGCGCCACCTCGGGATAGCGGGTCAGCAGCAGGGCGATATTGGTCAAAGGGCCGGTCGGGACAAGGGTGACCGGCTCCGGGTGGCCGGTGAGGATCCGGTACGTCAGATCGACGGCGTGCTCGGGGACAGCGCTCACGGTGGGCTCGCCGAAGCTCGGGCCGTCCATCCCGGAGTGCCCGTGCACGTCATCGGCCACATCGCGGGGTCCCACGAGCGGGTGGGCGCAGCCGGCGGCGATCGGGACGTCGGTGATGGCGGAGACAGTGCAGATACGACGGGCGTTCAGGGTGGTCTTCTCGACCACCTGGTTGCCGGCCACCGTCGTGATCGCCAGCAACTCGACCGCGGGGTCGCCGGCGGCGAGCAGGATGGCGATCGCGTCGTCGTGTCCGGGATCGCAGTCGATGATGATCGGGACGGGCACGGGTGCTCCTCGGCTGTCTCGTCCGGTCGTGGAGGTGCCACACCAGTGTGCCGTGCGGGACCCGGGGACCGCGACGCCGACGTCGTCCCCGCCCGCCCCCGGCCTGACCCGGTCGTCGCATCCTCACAGCGCTCTGAGGCCGTCGATCACCTCCCGGAGGATCCTCTCGTCCGGGAGCTGGGCCGGGGGCACGGGCCTGCTGACGGCTACCAGACCGGCTTCGAGCAGGTCGCCCAGAAGGACGCGTACGACACCCACGGGCAGGTCGGCGCCCGCGGCGAGTTCCGCCACCGACTGGGTGTCGTGCGAGCAGAGCACGATGAGCGTCCGGTGCTCGGGGCCGATGAGGGACTGCTCCGCCCGGGCCAGCGCGTCCGGAGCCAGGTCGACCAGCGCGATGAGGTCGAAGCGTTCGGCACCGGCCCCGGGCTTCGTCCGCCCTCCGGTCATGGCATAGGGACGCACGAGGGGCCCGGCCTCGGCGTCATACCAGCGGCTGCCCGGCTTCCGACCGCCGTCGCCGGCATCGTCCATGGTCGGTGGTGCCTCTCTCCGGTCAGCCGGCGGTGGGCGGGGTGGCGGATAGCCGCGGCGGTGTGCGCAGATGCTCGCCCACCCGCTTGACGAGGCGGGCCATCTCGTAGGCGATGAGACCGATGTCTGCGGAGGCGGTGCTGAGGACGGCGAGGCAGGAGCCTTCTCCCGCCGCCGCCACGAAGAGGAAGCCACGCTCCAGTTCGACCATGGTCTGACGGACGGAGCCGGCCCGGAAGTGGCGTCCGGTTCCCTTGGCCAGGCTGTGGAATCCGGACGCCACGGCCGCGAGGTGCTCGGCGTCCTCGCGGATGAGGCCGTCGGACGCTCCCACCGCCAGACCGTCGCCGGACAGGACGACCGCGTGCCGGACACCGTGCACCCGCGTCGCCAGGTCGTCGAGCAGCCAGTCGAGTTCCCCGGAGGCGTGCTCCGGGGCGATCCTCCCGTGGTCGATCATGTGTCGTCTCCTTCGTTTGCTTCGTCGAGTGCGCGGTCGACGCGTTCACGGACATGAGTGTTGCCGCCGCCGCGGGTCCAGCCTGCGCGGAAGGCGGCCATGCGTTCCCTGGCCTGCTCAGGGGTGGGATCGGGTGGGTCGGAAGCAGCACTGCCGTCCGACCCGGCCGCTTCCGCGACGGGAGCCTCCGGATCGCGGGCCGCTCGCAACTGGGGCACCAGATGAGCCTGCCGGACACGCCGGGGAAGCACGCCTGAAGCCGCCGTGTCGTCCGCCGCCCCGGGGACGGGCGCGCGCCGCGGTGCCGTAGGAGGCGTGGTACGGGGCGGGGTCTGTGGGCCGGCCGCCTCATGCACCGCGCGAGTGCGGCTCGGCGCACGCAGCGCGATGACGCCGGGGGGCGATGCGGCCGACGGCTGGGCTCCCACGACGGCATCGACTCCCGGTGCTACCGCGGTTGCGGCCTCGGTTGCGGCTTCGGGGACGCTGCCGGTGCCCGTACCGGAATCGGCTTCGTCGTACGGAGACACGTCCTGGAGGAGCGCGTTCGGGAGCAGCACGACGGCGGCGGTCCCTCCGAAGGGCGATGTCCGCAGTCTCACCTTGACGTCGTGACGGGCGGAGAGCTTGCTGACGACGAAGAGTCCGAGCCGGTCGCTGTCGAACAGATCCAGCGCCTCGGTCTCCTCGATCCGTCGGTTGGCCTCGGTGAGCGCCTCCTTGCCCATGCCGAGGCCGCGGTCTTCGATTTCGAGCGCATAGCCGTTGCCGACGGGTTCGCCGTTGACCCGGACCCTGGTGTGCGGCGGTGAGAACTGTGTCGCGTTCTCGATCAGTTCGGCGAGGAGATGGGTGAGGTCCGCCACGGCGGTGCCGATGACCGCGGCCTCCGGGAGCGGTCGCACCTCGACGCGTGCGTAGTCCTCCACCTCCGAGACGGCGGCGCGGACGACGTTGGTCAGCGGTACGGGCGTGCGCCAGGCACGCCCGGGCGCGGCACCGGAGAGGATGATCAAGCTCTCAGCGTGGCGGCGCATACGGGTGGTGAGGTGGTCGAGCCGGAACAGGTCGCCGAGCTCGTCGGGATCCTCGGCGCGCCGTTCCATGCTGTCGAGCAGATTGAGTTGACGGTGCACCAGGACCTGGCTTCGGCGGGCGAGGTTGACGAAGACCCCCGAGATCCCCCGGCTGAGCTCGGCCCGCTCGACGGCGGCGTCGAGCGCGGCGCGGTGCACGGTCCGCAGCGCCTCGCCGACTTCGGCGACCTCGTCCCGCGGTGGCGGGCCTTCGGGAGCCTCCGCCCGGACGTCGAGCTTCTCGCCGGAGCGGAGCACGCGCATGGCCCGGGGCAGCCGGTACCGGGCTATCTCCAGGGCGGTGTTGCGGAGACTGACGAGCTCGAGCACCAGAGCACGCCCGATGCGCACGGAGATGACGAGCGCTGCCGCGACCGCCACAAGGCCGAAGAGCACGGCCATTCCGGCCGGGGTGCGCAGTCTGCCTGCGAAGGGATCGTCCGTGGTGGGCGTACCGGTCCTGACGTGCTCCTCGATGTCGCGCATGGCCGTGTGCACGGCGCCGTGGGCCGAGTCCCAGGCCTCGGCGGACACCGCCTGGGCGGCTCGCCGGTCCGATCGGGCGTCGACGACGCCGCCCTCGGCCGATTCGAGTGCCCGGTAGGCCTTCTGGACGGTGAGTGCGTTCCATGCGGCCCGGTCAGGCGCAGGCAGGTCGCCGACGGCTGCCTCGATGAGCGCGCGGCGGGCCCCGACCGCTCCGATGAACTGCCTTCTGCGCTCGGCGCCGAAGGTCCCCTGGGTCTGCGCCGCGGAGAACAGCGCGTCTTCGCGGGCGAGCATCTCGGCGGCGCGGCCGAACTCGACGAGTACGCGGGTGTAGGCGCCCGGTGCCGCGGTCCGGCCGCCCGCAAGGGCGCCGTGAACCCCGAAGGCGGCGCTGATCGCTGCCGTGTACTGCTCGAATGCCCGGTCCCAATCGGGCTTGCGGCCGAGCACATTGGTGCGCAGGACGGGCAGCCCGGCGCTCGCGGTGACGAGGGCGTCCAGGCGGTCCGCGACAGCCGGCGGGAGGTCCCCCGCATCGGCGATGGTGTGGGTGTCGCCGAGCGCGAGCGCGGCGAAGGCGGCGTCGGTGGCATCGGTCTGCCGCCGGAAGTCGGCGGCATGTTCCGGGGTGGGGGCTGCGATCCGGCGCAGCGCCGCACGGCGTTCGTCCTGCAGTGCGGACAGGGCTTCACCGACCGGGCGGCGGACGTGCTCTTCGATGTCCTGGAGCTGGCGCAGCCGAGCGGCGTCCTGGGCTGTGGTGACGATGGCGAAGCCCCAGAGGGCGAGCAGCGAGACGACAGGGACCATCAGCAGGGAGATGACTTTGGCGCGTACGGTCCTGGGGCGCGGACTCCAGCGCTCTCGGGGGCGCCGGGCGCCCGGCGCCCCTGAGGCCCATCCCCGGTCCAGCGCCGTTTCGAACTGCTCGTCCGCTGGGGGCCCCGCATGGGCGCGCCGCCCGCGGATGAGCGGTGCGCCGGACCCGCCTTGGGCGGCGCCGGGCGGTGGTGGCGTACCTGCGCCGGGGGTGCTGCGGGGTGTGCCCATGGCCTCTTCGTTCCGGAGGGGACGGTGGGTGCGGCGTGTGTGCCGATAAGCGCCTGGTGCCTGCGTCAGCGCGGTGTGGCGGCCGGTCCGGGGGTCCGCCCGGCCGAGGCGTGGGCGGCGCGTTCACGTGCCGTGGGAGACAGGGCCACGAACGCGGCCGTGAGGAAGAGGTACGACCCGAGGCCGACGGCGAGCGGGAAGACGAACTGCATGGCCGTGGCTCCAGGCAGCTCCTCGCGCGAGGGCTCGACCTGCACGGTGGTTGCGAGCATGCCCGTGTAGTGCATGCTGCTGACGGCCGCGCCCATGACGAGTGAGGCGGCTGCGACCGCGATGGGTGCCGTGATGCTGAGAGCGGCCCAGAGTGCGGCGGTCGCGGCGACCACCGCGATGGCGATGGAGAGCGTGACCAGCAAGGGGTCGTATCGCAATGTCGCGTGCAGTCGAAGGGCAGCCATTCCGAGGTAGTGCATGCCGGCGATGCCGAGTCCGGTGGTGAGCCCGCCCAGCAGCAGGGCGCGGACGCGGTGGCGGCCGTGGGCGACGGCGAACACACCGGCGCCCACCACGCCCATGGCGACCAGCAGGCTGAGGATGGTCAGGGTTACGTCGAACCGGATGTCGGTGCCGACCACACCGAAGCCGAGCATGGCGACGAAGTGCATGGTCCAGATGCCGCTGCCGATGGCGGACGCGGCGGTGATGAGCCAATTGCGCCGGGAACCGCCTCTCGTCTCCAGGGCCCGGAGGGTGCAGCGCAGTCCGAGTGCGGCGCCGATGCATGCCATGAGGTACGACAGCACCGGCGTCAGCCAGCCGAAAGTGGCGTGGTCCAGGTGTCCCATGGCTCAGGGACGCTAGTCCCGGCAGGGGCGCAGGGCGGGTGCGCGTTTCGAAAGCTGTTGGAATATGACAGAGAGACGCTACTGAACGATCGCACCGAGCCCGAACAGGTGCCCAGATCGTTTCGGCTGCGCACAGCGGCCATGCGGCAGCCCAGTGAGGCGCCACCGCCGCCGATGTGCGGTCCGCGTGGCGGCGCGCCTCAGCCAGGATCGGTCTCCGGCGCCGCGTGGCGGGAACCGCCTTCGCGGCACAGACACCGGCCGGTGGCGCGACCTCCCGGGCTGCCGCGCCACCGACTTCACGACTCTTCGGGCACACGTTCCCAGGCCAGTGCGGAATCATGTCCTCATGGCCGACGACCGAGCACACATCCAGGAGTTCTTCGGTGCGCGAGCAGCGCACTGGGACACGCGCTTCCCGCACGACGGGCCGGCGTTCGCGGACGGCGTCGCCGCACTCGGGCTGCTCCCGGGGAACGCCGTCCTGGACGCGGGCTGCGGCACGGGGCGGGCCCTGCACCTGCTGCGGGAGGCCGTCGGGCCCGACGGCACGGTGATCGGAGTCGATCTCACACCGCAGATGCTGGCCGCGGCGAACGATGCCGGCCGGGGCGGGCCGGGCACCCTGCTGCTCGCCGACGTGGCACGGCTGCCGCTGCGCGCGGAGTCTCTCGACGCGGTGTTCGCCGCCGGCTTGATCGGCCATCTGTCCCGGCCGGAGGCTGATCTCCGCGAGTTGGCGCGTGTGGTCCGCCCAGGAGGGCGGCTCGCGCTGTTCCACCCCTTGGGGCGTGCCGCGCTCGCCGCGCGTCAGGGCAGGGAGCTGTCCGACGACGACCTGCGGGCCGAGCCCCGGCTCACCCGACTGCTGACCGCTTCGGGCTGGCGGCTGCTCTCGTACGTCGACGAGGAGGAGCGTTTCCTGGCCCTGGCGGTGCGCCGGGACTGAACCGCAGAGCCGAAGTGGCTCCGCAAACGCCCCCGATCGTGTGGATCGAGGGCCGGAACCGGGCAGACTCCTCGCACAGGTGTCCGCGAAACGGGTGAGTGAGTGGTCGGCTGGACGAGCGCCGGCCGCGTCGGTCGGAAGGGGGCCAAGAGTGATCGGCGGAGCGATGGAGAGGATCCGCGGCCTGTTCGCCGGCGGACGGAACGAGGGGCGGAAGGCAGCCCCGGCTCCTGCCGCACGAGCACGGCAGCACAACCTGTTCGAAGCGGCGGCGGCCTATGTGTCCGCGTGTGCCGAAGACGATCAGCAGGGCATGGACGAGGCGTCAGGCTGGGTGTCGCCCGAGGCACTGTCCTTCGGTGTGAACGAGCTGGCCTGCCGGGCCGTCATCGCGATCGCCCGCGAGCGCGACGAGTCGCCTCGGGCCGTGGCCCGCGGCCTCCTCGGGCTGCCGGTGTCCTGACCTCCTCGGCGTCCGGTCGTTCTCTCCGCCTCCTGATCGTCGCCCACACCCGGCTCCGGCTCGCCCGCCCGCTCGCCGAGGACCTCCGTCGGCCATGGGAGAAGCCCGCCGTCTCCCACCGGCTCACGCCGGCCCGGGTCCGCCGGGGGTTCCAGGAACATCCGCGCTCACCTCGCCTGCCCCGCCCGTGTTCCCAAACCACGAGGGGCAGGACCCGGACGGCCTTTCGGGGCCAAGAACAAACACCGGGCACCCCGCTACGACGTCGGCAAGACCGTCAAACGCCCCGAGACCCTCAAAGCCATCGGCAAGCCCGGAAGATCTTGGTAGATAAAGAACAAGCTCAGGTACTCGACGGAGGGGCCACCCCCTGGTTAGGGTGCGCCGACGAACGAACGGACAGGGGAGGGCGCGGTGGGCGGGACGGAAGAGGTCGCCGACGACGACACGCTCTATGTGCTGACGGCCTTGCTGCTCACGCCCGCGCAGTTCCCGAGTGTGCTCGGTGACGACTTTCCTGAGGCGTGCGTGTCCCTTGGACTCGAACCGTACGGCGACGGATACGGGCTGGTCATCGGCCAGGACGCCGATGGCGCCCGCTGGACGGTCGTCGTGGACGACGTCTCGCTGGTGGCGGTGGCGATCGCGTCCTGGGACTGCGGCATGGACTACGACCTGTCGCCCAGCGATCGCAGCGTGGTCGCGGTCCTGCCCGGCTGGCCGCTGGAGGTCGCGACCGCCGCGCCCGGCGTCCCCGCTCCCCATGACCCGGCTGAGGACGACGCGGGCCGGCCGCCCCTGGTGCCTCCTCCGACGGACACCTGGGGCTCCGCGCAGCGCCGACTGGGCGCCGACGAGCTCGCCCTCCAGTGGTCGACGTGGCGCCAGCGGGTGGCCGACCGGATGGCCCTCGAACCGTCCGAGGAGCCGGCAAAGGACGGCGCGCAGAAGGGCCCGCGGCACGAGGGCGTTCGCCGGGTGCTCAAGGAACTGCACGGCTATGTGGACGAGGTCCCGCCACTCGGACGCGTCAGGTCCACGTTCGCACCGGATGGGGCACGCATGATCCGCGCAGACGGACCGGGCTGGTCCCTGGTGGCCCGCACCGACGACATGGCTTTCGTGCTCCTCGACGACGAACCGGGCGAGGTACTGCCCGTGGGCCGGGGTCCCGAGCTGCCCGGACTGCTGGCGGCCTTGGACAAGATGGCCGTACGACCGGCCTGAGCCACGACCGTGCGGACGGGACGTCACGGCTGCGGAACGTCCCGGCGAGGGCGGTCACGGCCCGGGGGAGCCGAGCCGTATGACCCGGCCGGTGCAGCTGCGGGCGGGCGTCACCGGCCGATCTGCCGGCGGTTGATCCTCTTGAGCCGGCGACGCTGCGAGGGGTCGAGCGCGAAGTAGGCCACCGCGGGCACTCCGACGATCACCAGCAGCGACATCCAGAACCCGATCAGCGGGATCAGGAGCAGGCCCACGGCCACTCCCCCGATGGCGATCTTCGCACCTGTGGACATCTCATGCCTCCTCTGCGGCCCCGAGGCCGCACCTGTGGTGAGAACGCTCCCGCGCCCTGTTCGGTTCCCCGGCGTGCCGGTCTTCTCCAGCGACCATCGGATCACTCGCCGGCACGCAGCGCCTCCCCCACCGTCTGCATATGGCCGAGCGCCTGACGGTACGAGTCGATCAGCCCGGTCTCCGTGTAGGGCATCCCGAGTCCGCGGCAGTGCGCCCTGACCAACGGCCGGACGAGCCTCAGATGCGGACGCGGCATGCTCGGGAAGAGATGGTGCTCGATCTGGTAGTTGAGCCCGCCCAGGAACCAGTCGGTGAGCATGCCGCCGCGTATGTTCCGGGAGGTCAGTACCTGGCGCTGCAAGTGGCCCCAGTCCCTGTCGTGGGTCCCGTCCGGCATCTCCATGCCCTTGTGGTTCGGCGCGAAGGCCATACCCAGATGAAGGCCCAGCAGCATCTGGTGCAGAAGCGCGAAGGCGAGTGCCTGCAGGGGGGCGAGTGCCGCCAGCAGCAGGGCGGTGTATCCGGCCGCATGAAGCACGAGGAGGCCGCCTTCGACCGTCCGTGCGCCCAGGGACACCCGGCGGTGCACCGGCCGCCGTCCGAAGACATGCCGGAAGCCGTAGACCTTGAGAGCCAGTCCTTCGAGAGTCGTCAGCGGGAAGAACAACACGGCCTGGTGGCGGGTGAGCCAGCCTCGTATCCCCATGCGTCCCACCGCGTGCTCCTCGCTGAAGACGAGGACATCGGGCGCTACGTCGGGGTCCTTGTCCAGGTGGTTGGGATTGGCGTGGTGCCGGTTGTGCTTGTCGTTCCACCAGTCCTGGCTCATCCCGAGCAGCAGGTTGCCGTGGACGAGCTGGATGAGGCGGCTTGTGCGGCGGTGCGGGGAGATCTGCGCGTGCCCGGCGTCATGGGCGATGAAGGCGGTGCGCGCCGAGAACAGCGCCAACGGCACGGCCAGTGGCAGCGTCCACCAGGAGGGGCCCATCAGGACCATGCCCGTCGCGATCGCTGCCAGCGCCAGTCCGTTCACCGCCATCGTGCGCGCGTACCAGCCGGTGCGGCGATCGAGCAGGCCCTCCTGCTTCGCCGTGCGCAGGAGTGGTGCGAAGTCACTGCCCGCTGCCCGGGTGGCGGGCCCACTCGGCGGCGATTGCGGCGCGCCGACTCGGGCGATGACGGTGGTCTGGGGCATCTCGTCTCCGGTCTATCGGCGGGAACTACTCCGACCTGGAGAAACGTACGGATCCAAGCGCCTTCGCAACCATGGGGCGACCATCCGGACGGGCCGGGGGTAGTCCCTGTGGCACATGGTGGGGCCAGCACCACCGCGTCCGATCAGGCCACAGGAGAGACCATGCGGCTGCTGCCGACATCCGACACCCATGTGCCGAAGCGTGCCCGGATGCTTCCGGACCTCCTGCTGGCGGAGTTCGGGCACAGCCGCATCCCGCGGGACACCACTGCGGCGGGCGGACTGCGACTGCTGAACCCCGGCTCGCCGACGGACCGCCGACGGCAGCCGCACTGCACATACATGACGGTCGAGCTCGCCGGTGGGGCGTTGGCGGACGTCACGCTGCACCGGCTGCCGCCGCGGGAGTGACCGTGAGCTGCACCGGCCGCCTGACGCGCCGATCGGGCAGGTTCCGATCGGCGCGCCACCGGGGTCACGGGCTGCGGACTACGGACTACGGACTACGGACTACGGACAGAGATGACGGGTCAGGAACCGCAGCGCGCTGTCCGTTTCGAAGTCCGGCACTTCCATGTGCTTGCCGGGGTTGGCGTGCAGCGTCTTCTCGGTCGAGGCGAAGGCTTCGTACAGCGCCAGGCATCGGTCCCGAGGCACACGCTCGTCATCCCACTGGACCAGGAACTCCACCGGCACCGTGACCCGCGCGGCCGCGTCCGCAGATGCCAGGGCTCCGCCGAGACCCAGCACGGCCGCACGGACCCGGGGTTCGTCGGCGACGAACGGAACACCGAGTCCACAGCCGAGCGACACACCCCAGTAGCCCACCGGACCGGGACCGACGTGCTCGCACTCCTGGAGCGCGTCCAGCACGGCCCGCCACTCCGGAACGGTCTGGCGGGCGACGAGCGCCTGGAAACCGGCGACCAGTGGTGCCAGTTCCTCCCCTGCCGCCGCCCGGGCCTGGTTCTCGGTGGCGATGCGGTGGTACTCCTCGTGCTTCGGCCGGTCGCCGTGGCCGGGTACGTCCACCGCCGCCACCGCGAACCCGCCTTCGGCCACGAAGCGGTGAGCGCGGTAGAGGATGGCGGGTTCCTTCTTGTGATGGCCTCCGCCGTGTCCCATGAGAATCAGGGGGCGCGTGCCGGTGGCGCCTTGCGGCGTCCAGAGCACACCGGGTATCTCACCCAGGGTGAAGAGTTGTTCGCAGACGCCTTCGGACGACGTCTCAGAGAGGAAGCGCACAGCGGCTCAAGCCCTTTCGGGTTGCCTTACGCGGGCACTCCCCGGGCCATGCGGGGAAGGGAGTCCCGACCTGTCGACATGTTGATCGGTCTCACCTCCTCGATTCGCGGTGGGGCACGGCGGGATCGAGCCTACCATCGGCACTCGTGCGCGGCGGCGTCGACGGCAGTCTGCCGGATCTCGTCGGCGCTCGCGCCGCGGCGAGCGCCCCGGTGTTCTCGCGGATGGTGCCGCGCAGGACGAGGCTCTCCTGCGGCAGCAGGGTCACGCTGCCCCGCAGGAACTCCAGCGGCAATCGGGGCAGCGGAACGCCGTCGAGGCACACGGCGCCCTCGGTGGGATCGGAGAACCGGGTCATCGATCGGGACAGCGTGGACTTGCCCGCCCCGAGGCGCCGCGAGGCGAGCCGTCACCCTGCCGTGGCATTCACCGGCGAAGCAGTTCCCCGGCCATGAGCAGGAGGAAGCAGCCTACGAGACTGAGCACGACGGTCCTGCGGCGCAGCCGCTGGTAGCGCGACTCGTACTCCCCGCGTAGTTCGACGCATCGGTCGGCGACGCGGCGGGTGATCACCTTGGACATGTCCACACGCGCCCGGGTGTAATGCTCTTCGAGCTCGCGGCGCTCGGCGGTGGTGAGCCAGGGAAGCGTCTCGCAGAAGGCGACGGCTTCCCTGCGCGCTGCTGCCAGCTCGGCTTGCCAGTAGAGGTAGCCGTCGAGTCGGCGCAGTCCGTCTCTCACTCCCTCGTACGGGGAGGGGCCGCTCACCGCCGGTCCGTCCCTGGCCCGCTCAGGTGCCGCTCCGACGCACCGTCGGCCTGGATCTCCGCGAACTCCGGGTGGTGCATGTCGAACGCGGGGGATTCCGAGCGGATCCTCGGCAGGGTGACGAAGTTGTGCCGGGGCGGCGGGCAGGACGTCGCCCATTCAAGCGAACGGCCGTAGCCCCACGGGTCGTCGACCTCGATCTTCTTGCCGTACTTCTCCGTCTTCCAGACGTTGTAGAAGAACGGCAGAATGGACAGGCCCAGCAGGAACGAGCTGATCGTGGAGACGGTGTTCAGCAGGGTGAAACCGTCGGCGGCCAGGTAGTCGGCGTAGCGGCGTGGCATGCCCTCGGCGCCCAGCCAGTGCTGGACCAGGAACGTGCCCTGGAAGCCGATGAACAGGGTCCAGAAGGTGATCTTGCCGAGGCGCTCGTCGAGCATCTTGCCGGTGAACTTCGGCCACCAGAAGTGGAATCCGGCGAACATCGCGAACACCACGGTGCCGAAGACGACGTAGTGGAAGTGCGCGACGACGAAGTACGAGTCGGAGACGTGGAAGTCCATCGGGGGCGAGGCCAGGATGATCCCGGTCAGGCCACCGAACAGGAAGGTCACCAGGAATCCGGTGGCCCAGAGCATGGGTGTCTCGAAGGACAGCGAGCCCTTCCACATGGTGCCGATCCAGTTGAAGAACTTCACACCGGTCGGTACCGCGATCAGGAAGGTCATGAAGGAGAAGAACGGCAGCAGCACGGCACCGGTGACGAACATGTGGTGGGCCCACACGGTCACGGACAGACCGGCGATCGCGATCGTCGCGGCCACCAGGCCGATGTAGCCGAACATCGGCTTGCGGCTGAAGACCGGCACGACCTCCGAGATGATGCCGAAGAACGGCAGGGCGATGATGTACACCTCAGGGTGTCCGAAGAACCAGAAGAGGTGCTGCCAGAGCAGGGCGCCGCCGTTGGCCGCGTCGAAGATGTGGGCACCGAACTTGCGGTCGGCCTCCAGGGCGAGCAGCGCGGCGGCCAGCACCGGGAAGGCGAGCAGGACCAGCACACCGGTCAGCAGCACGGTCCAGCAGAAGATCGGCATACGGAACATCGTCATGCCGGGTGCGCGCATGCAGATGATGGTGGTGATGAAGTTGACCGAGCCGAGGATCGTACCGAAGCCGGAGAAGGCCAGGCCCATGATCACCATGTCGGCGCCCACGTTGGGCGTGTGCTGGGCATCCGACAGCGGCGAGTACATGAACCAGCCGAAGTCCGGTGCGCCGTTCGGGGTGAGGAGCGAGGCGAGCGCGATCAGCGAGCCAAGGACGTACAGCCAGTAGGCGAACATGTTCAGCCGCGGGAACGCCACGTCCGGCGCCCCGATCTGAAGCGGCATGATCCAGTTCGCGAAGCCGGCGAACAGCGGCGTCGCGAACATCAGCAGCATGATCAGGCCGTGCATCGTGAACGCCTGGTTGAACTGCTCGCTCGACATGATCTGCATCCCGGGGCGCGCCAGTTCCGCCCGCATGAACATCGCGAAGAGGCCGCCGACGCAGAAGAAGCCGAAGGAGGTGGTGATGTACAGGGTTCCGATGGTCTTGTGGTCGGTGGTGGTCAGCCACTTCACCACCGCATTCCCCGGCTGCCTGGACCTGAGTGGGACCTCGTTCTCGTACGCGTCGTCAACCAGGTCGCTGGACGGGGTCTTGGGTTGCATGGCGACGCGGGCTCCTGGCTGACTCGGCCTCGGCGCAGGCCTCGGCTCAAGTCGACCGGGTCAGCGCACACTTACGGTGCCTTTCTCTCCCAACAAGGACGAGAAGTCTTCCATCCGGCGCACCCATGTCACCCGATGGGAGACAGGGTCTGAGCCACTTGGCGGACGAATACACGCCCCGCCCACGGGGGCAGCGTTTCGGGAGCCGGCGCGCTACCCTCCGCCGCATGACTGGCATGAGCATGATGAGACTGCGTGGGCACGTCTTCGTGTGCCTCCTCCTGCTGGCCCTCCTGGGTACGGCGACCGCCGCCACCGCCGCGCCGCCGTCCGCCCCGGACTCCACGCGCGCTTCGGGCTCGGCCTCATCCGCCGCCGCGCTATGGGGCGACCGCAGGCTCGACGAGGTCGCCTTCCTCGCCACCCACAACTCCTTCACCAACTACGAGGACTCCCGCTGGAGTTCCGTGAACCAGTCCGAGTCGGTGCGCGCCCAGCTGGACAACGGGGTACGCGCACTGAGCCTGGACACGCACTGGTACGAACGCAGCACCTGGCTGTGCGTCATCAGCTTCGGAAGCGACTGCTACCCGAGCGATGTGTACCTCTGCCACGGCGAGTGCAAGACCTTCGCCGGCATCACCTACGCCTTACCCAGGCAGTCCTTCCACGGCACGATGCAGACGGTGGTGGACTTCCTCGCAGCCCACCCCGAGGAGTTCGTGACCGTCTTCCTGGAGGACTACGTCAGCCCGGAGCAGCTGGGTCGTTCCCTGGACCGGGTCGCGGGGCTCTCCGAGATGCTGTTCAGGCCTGATGAATGGGGCGTGCGGCAGCACGGATGGCCGAAGGTGTCCGAGCTCGTCACGACCGGCAAGCGACTGCTCGTCTTCTCGGACAGGTCCGACCGCGAGCATCTCGGTGTCATGCACGACAAGTCCTGGACGGTGTCCAACTACTGGAGCCTCGGGGACCTCGGCAACGACGTGGCGTGCGTCAGCCGCTGGCCGGACATCCCCCTGGACCGCCAGGAGCCCGGATTCCGGCGCCTGTTCATGATGAGCCACCACCGCAATGTGCCCACGGCCCTCACGGCCGCACTGGACAACGGCAGCAAGCTGAGGAACCGCGTCGCCGAGCAGTGCCGGCCGGCGGCAGGAGGCCGCAGCCCGAACTTCGTGTCCGTCGACTTCCACCGACTGTCGGACGGCAGCGGACACACTCCGGCGTCGATCGTCGCGGAGCTCAACGACCGGCCTTGAGCCGGGTCGGGGCACCGGTCCACCACGACGGGCTGTCCACCGGAACACGTTCCGGTGGACAGCCCGTCGGCTCACAGCGGCCGTCGCCGTCAGACCAGGTCGAACCGGTCGAGGTTCATCACCTTGACCCACGCGGCGACGAAGTCGTTCACGAACTTCTCCTGCGCGTCATCGCTCGCGTAGACCTCGGCGAGCGCACGCAGCTCGGAGTTGGATCCGAAGACCAGGTCGGCCCGGGTGCCGGTCCACTTGGCCTTGCCCGTTGCGACCTCGCTGCCCTCGAAGGTGCCCGCGTCCTCGGACGTCGCCTTCCACGTCGTGCCCAGGTCGAGCAGGTTGACGAAGAAGTCGTTCGTCAGCACACCAGGGGTCGAGGTGAGCACACCATGCTGCGACTGCCGCTGGTTGGCGCCCAGCACCCGCAGACCGCCGACGAGAACCGTCATCTCGGGTGCGCTGAGGGTCAGCAGGTTGGCCTTGTCCAGCAGCAGATACTCGGCCGGCAGCCTGTTGCCCTTGCCCTGGTAGTTACGGAAGCCGTCGGCAGTGGGCTCCAGCGCCGCGAACGACTCGGTGTCGGTCTGGTCCTGCGAGGCATCGGCACGGCCCGGAGTGAACGGGACCTCGATGTCGATGCCGGCATCCTTGGCGGCCTTCTCGACGCCCGCACTGCCCGCGAGCACGATCAGGTCGGCGAGGGAGACCTGCTTGCCGCCCGTCTGGGCCGAGTTGAAGGTCTGCTGGACGCTCTCCAGGGTGCGCAGCACCGTCGCCAGCTGGTCGGGGTCGTTGACTTCCCAGCCGCTCTGCGGCTGGAGGCGGATCCGCGCGCCGTTGGCGCCGCCGCGCTTGTCGCTGCCGCGGAAGGAGGACGCCGATGCCCAGGCCGTGGACACGAGCTGGGACACCGACAGACCCGACTCGAGGATCCGGGCCTTGAGTGCGGCGACGTCCGCGGCGTCGACGAGCTCATGGGTCACCTCGGGCAGCGGGTCCTGCCACAGCAGCACCTCGGACGGCACCTCGGGACCGAGGTAGCGCGCGATCGGGCCCATGTCGCGGTGGGTCAGCTTGTACCAGGCCCTCGCGAATGCGTCGGCGAACTCGGCGGGGTTCTCGTGGAAGCGCCGCGAGATCTGCTCGTAGACCGGGTCGAAGCGGAGCGAGAGGTCCGTCGTGAGCATCGTCGGGGCGTGCGTCTTCGACGAGTCGTGGGCATCGGGTACGGTGCCCACGCCCGCGCCGTCCTTCGGGCGCCACTGGTTGGCTCCGGCAGGGCTCTGGAACAGCTCCCACTCATAGCCGAAGAGGATGTCGAAGAAACTGTTGTCCCACGTCACCGGGGTGTAGGTCCAGATGCCCTCGAGACCGCTGGTGATCGCGTCGCCGCCCTTGCCGGTGCCGTGGCTGCTCCTCCAGCCGAGGCCCATCTCCTCCATCGGCGCGGCCTCAGGGTCGGCGCCGACGGCGTCCGCCGGGCCGGCTCCATGGGTCTTGCCGAAGGTGTGGCCACCCGCGATGAGGGCAACCGTTTCCTCGTCGTTCATCGCCATCCGGCGGAACGTCTCACGGATGTCGCGGGCGGCGGCGATCGGGTCGGGGTTCCCGTTCGGGCCCTCCGGGTTCACGTAGATGAGACCCATCTGGACCGCGCCGAGCGGGTTTTCGAGCTCACGGTCGCCGGTGTAGCGCTCGTCGCCGAGCCAGGTGGTCTCGGGACCCCAGTAGACGTCCTCGTCGGGCTCCCAGACATCCGCACGCCCTCCGGCGAAGCCGAAGGTCTCGAAGCCCATGGTCTCCAGGGCGACGTTTCCGGCGAGGATCATGAGGTCCGCCCAGGACAGGGTCCGGCCGTACTTCTTCTTGACCGGCCACAGCAGGCGGCGGGCCTTGTCGAGATTTCCGTTGTCCGGCCAGCTGTTCAGTGGCGCGAACCGCTGCTGACCGGCCCCGGCACCGCCGCGGCCGTCGCTGATCCGGTAGGTGCCGGCGCTATGCCAGGCCATCCGGATGATGAACGGGCCGTAGTGACCGAAGTCTGCGGGCCACCAGTCCTGCGAAGTGGTCAGCACCTCGGCGATGTCCCGCTTCACCGCCGGGAGGTCGAGGCTCTTGAACGCCTCGGCGTAGTCGAAGCCCTCGCCCATCGGGTCGGCCACGGCGGGGTTCTTGGCAAGGATCTTCAGATTGAGCCGCTCGGGCCACCACTGGCGGTTGCCGCCGCCCTGCGTCGGGTGCGGCGCCCTGCCATGGGCGACCGGACAGCCTCCACCAGCCTCATTCTTTGCATCTGCAATGATCGCATCATGATTCTCGGACATGGGAATCCTTCCGGACGGGGCAAATCACGCGCTCAGGGACTATGGGCGAGGGGGACTCGGATCTCGGAATCGGAACCGTCGGATGACATCGGACCCGTCCGGTATGCGAATCACGCCACGGGAGCACAGAGAGAGCCACATGCACGCTATGGACGGGACGCTTGACCGGCGCGATCGCGGGCAAAGGTCCCGTCATGTCTTGGATCTCCTGCCGTACTGGAGTCTACTGCTCTCTTGGCTACTACCGGAAGTGATCCTACAATGGACACAGTCCAAGTCAAGATGTATGCCTAATCCATATACAGTCGGATTCAAGACCCGCACAGGTATGCTTGACGTGCCCCATCGAGCCTGAACAGGTGAGCGGACATGAGTGACCTGCTGGTGCGACTGCGAGCACGCGGCTGGCGCGTGACCTCCCAGCGGCGTGTCGTCGCGGAGGTGCTCGACGGCGACCATGTGCACCTGACGGCCGACGAGGTGCATGCCCGCGCGGCGCGGCGGCTGCCCGAGATCTCCCGGGCGACCGTCTACAACACCCTGGGTGAGCTGGTGTCGCTCGGTGAGGTCACGGAAGTCTCGACCGAGGGCCGAGCCAAGCGCTATGACCCCAACGGGCACCGGCCGCACCAGCATCTGGTGTGCTCCGGCTGCGGCACGATCCGGGATGTCCATCCGCTCGGCGACCCCTTGGCCGCCCTCCCGGCGCAGGAGCGGTTCGGCTTCACACTGTCGGAGGTCGAGGTCACCTACCGAGGGCTCTGCCCCTCCTGCGCCTGACCGACGGATGAAGCGCTCTACGGAGTTCGGATCGCTCCGTTCGATTAGGTGTGACGGGTTTCCGCCCGGAACGCCGCGGCGCGTCCCGCCGCCCTGCGACCCGCCTGTAGAAGGGAGTTCGCTGCTCCAGTGCCTATAGGGGGAACAAGCCATGAAGCGCACCCGCATGCGTGTCCACCGCCGGCATCCGCTGTCCCGTACCGTCGCGGCGGTCGCCGTCGCCACGCTCTGCCTGCTGACCGCCGGGTGCGGGAGCAGCGACGGCGGAGACTCCGGAGGCTCCGGGAGCAGTTCGACACGCTCCACTTCGTCGGGTTCGGACGGCTCGGCCGGATCGGGCAGCAGCACGGCGACGGATGGCGCAGGCGGCGAGGAGAGCACCGAAGACGACACCCTGACCACGAACCAGGGCGCGGACAGCGGCTCGAACGGTGAGGACTCCGGCGGCAGCGCGGGCCGGGCCGAGGAGCCGGTGGGCAACTGCGCGTCGTATACGCTGCCCGCCTCGGACCAGTCCCCCAAGTCCTTCTCCAGCGGCACCACAATCATCGGCTTGCGTCGCGGCTACGACGTCTCGGCGCAGGTCGTCGAGGCCACTTCGGACGACGGCCGCTACAGCGGCGAGTACAGCCTGATGAGCGGTGACGCGTCCTTCTACGACGGGCAGATCACCGTGTCCATCGAATACGAGCTGGTCACCGGGTTCGACGGGCAGGTGACCAGTGAAGCGGTGCAGAAGGCCCATGTGTGCGGGTGGACGGAAGAGTGAACCTGCCGCGCGGGCGAGCGCCCGGCCGGTCCCGGGCGCCGGGCGGCACCTCTGAGTGCGCATGGTGATCCGCGGTCAGCTCGCACGGTCGAGCGGCGCACCTTCGGCGGCGTTGGCTTCGGCGGCCGTGGCGGGGCCGCGCAGGAACCGCGTGACGCAGACGGCGACGGCGGCCCCGGCCACCGGTCCGACCAGATAGATCCACCACGTGGACAGGTCCCCCGTGGCCACGTCGGGTCCCAGGCTGCGGGCCGGATTCATGGAGGCTCCGTCGAAGGGGCCTCCCATGGTGCCCCAGGCCAGGATGTAGGCGCCCACAGCCAGGGGCACGAAGGGTCCGTTGAGCTTGGGCCCGTCGGCTAGGCACAGCACCATCAGCACCAGTCCGAAGGTGATGATCGCCTCGAAGGCGGCGGCCTGCCAGGACAGGCCGGGTTGGGGTCTGGTCGCAGCGAGGTGGCCCGCGGGGCCGAAGAATCCCCGGGCCAGCAGCGATCCGCAGATCGCCGCGACGAACTGGACGAGCCAGTAGGCGCAGGTCATCCGAAGGTTCATATCGCGCCGCAGCAGGAACGCCAGCGTCATGGCCGGGTTGAAGTGGGCGGAGATGTCGCCGAGGAAGTACACGGCGACGAGCAGCCAGAGCGCGGAGACCAGGGACAGGACCAGGACGACCTGCCAGGGTTGCAGGACACCGCCGCCGTAGCGGGCCAGGACGGCCGCACCTCCGGAGAGGACGAAGGTCAGTCCCACCACCCCGATGAACTCGGCGAGCAGGCGCCGCAGCCGGTGGTCGGGGTTGGTCCAGTCGGCATAGCCGCGTGGCCCGACGGATGCGATCAGGGCGGCCTTGCCGACCGGGCCGGCCGGCTTCGGCTGCGACGCGGAGCTCATGTCACGGCTTCCCGGACGGCACGTCCGCAGTGCCTCCGCGGGTCATGGCGAGCGGATCGACGACCCGGTCGAAGAGTTCCTCGGACACTCCATTGGCCAGCGCCGCCTGCTTGAGGGTGGTGTCGTGGTCGATGGCGTAGTGGGAGATCACCGAGGCCTGGTCGTAGCCGATGACCGGGGACAGCGCGGTGACCATCATCACCGACCGGTCGATGTTCTCGGTCAGTCTGGACCGGTTCACCTCGGCACCCTCGATCATGAACTCCCTGAAGTGGTCGCACATGTCAGCCAGGATCAGCGCTGAGTGCAGGTAGTTGTCGATCAGCACAGGGCGGAAGGCGTTCAGCTCGAAATTCCCTTCGGCGCCGCCCATGGTCACGGCCACGTCGGATGCGATGACCTGGATGGACACCATCAGCATGGCCTCGGCCTGGGTCGGGTTGACCTTACCGGGCATGATCGAGGAGCCGGGTTCGTTGGCGGGCAGGACCAGCTCGTGGATTCCGGTCCGCGGCCCCGAGCCCAGCCAGCGCAGATCGTTGGCGATCTTGAAAAGGGTGACTGCCACCGCCTTGAACGCGGCATGCGCACGGACCATGCGGTCCAGGGTGCCCTGGGCCGTGAACTTGTTGGGTGCGGTCTTGAACGGGGCACCGGTCATCGACGCGATCTGCGCGGCCACCTGGTCGCCGAATCCGGACGGGGCGTTCAACCCGGTGCCGACGGCGGTCCCGCCCATGGCGAGCAGCAGCAGCCCCCTGGTGGCGTGCTCGACCTCGGCGATCGCGTCATCCAGCGCTCCCGCGTAGCCGGACCACTCCTGCCCCACCGTCAGCGGGCAGGCGTCCTCCAGGTGGGTGCGGCCGATCTTGACTACATCGGCCCACTTCCTTGACTTGGCCTCGATCGCGTCCCTGAGCCGCTTCAACGAAGGGATCGTCCGCTCGGTGGCCATCGTGTGCGCGGCGATGTGCATCGCAGTGGGGAAGGTGTCGTTGCTCGACTGGCCCATGTTCACGTGGTCATTGGGGTGCACGGGCTCCTGTGAGCCGAGCTTGCCGCCGACCAGCTGGATGCAGCGGTTGGAGACGACCTCGTTCACGTTCATGTTCGACTGGGTGCCCGACCCGGTCTGGTACACGTACAGCGGGAAGTGCTCGTCCAGTGCTCCGGAGATCACCTCGTCGCAGACCTGCTGGATCAGCCGGCCCTTCCAGGCCGGCAGCCGGCCGGCCTGGGTGTTCACGACGGCTGCCGCCTTCTTCACGTATCCGTAGGCGTGGTAGACCTCTTTGGGCATGCGGTCCCGGCCGATGTTGAAGTGCTTCAGGCTGCGCTGGGTCTGCGCACCCCAGTACCGGTCGGCCGGCACCATCACCTCGCCGAGGCTGTCGAACTCCTGACGCTCCCCGGCGGCGTCGAGCCCGATGGGCAGCTCCAGGATCTTCGGCGCCGTGCCAACGGCCGTACCATCGTTCGAATTCGGATGCGCGTGGGTCATGGGGCCATTCCTTCCCCAGCGGGCCGGGGCCCCATAACCGACCTAATGGGTGCAGTCGCTCAGGGGCGCAGCCCGTCGAAGGCGACGGGAAGGTGCCGCGGTCCGCGCAGCACGGCGCTGCTGCGGTAGGGCGGCGGGTCCTGGAGCAGGCGGGGGTTGTCGAGCCTGCGGACCAGCTCGACGAGGGCGATCTGCCCCTCCAGGCGTGCGAGGGGGGCTCCGAAGCAGCTGTGGATGCCGCTTCCAAAACCCAGGTGCTCGATGTCGGAGCGGTCGGGGTCGAAGTGGTCCGGGTCGCGGAAGCGCTGCGGGTCGCGGTTGCCCGACGCCAGCATCAAGGCGACCACGGAGCCTTCGGGGATCGTGACGCCACCGATCTCGATGTCCGTCAGCGCGCCGCGTCGGGGGATGATCTGCACCGGCGGCTCGAACCTCAGCAGCTCCTCGACCAGCCGGGGGGCCATCTCCGGCTCGCGGCGCAGCCGCTCGAACAGATCCGGACGGCGCAGCAGCGTCAGCATGCCGTTGCTGATCAGGTTGACCGTGGTCTCATGGCCGGCGATCAGCAGCAGCACCGAGGTGACCACCAGCTCCAGACGGCTGAGTGGCCCGCCCTCCGCCTCATGGTCCCGGGCCAGCCGGGTCAGCATGCCATTGGTGTCGCTCCGGCCGCTGTCGATCAGCTCATTGATGTAGAAGGCCAGTTCCTTCCTGGTCTCGATGCCCTCCTGCATCCTGATGGACGGGTCCTCGCCGGGCCTCGGATCGATCGAGGCGACCAGTGCGTCAGCCCATTCCCGGAAGCGGGGTTCGTCCTCATGAGGAACCCCGAGGAGTCGGCAGATGGCCGTCACGGGGAAGGGATAGGCGAAGGAGTCGACCAGGTCGAGCTCGCCCCCGTCGGGGAAGGCGTCGATCAACCCATTCACGGTGGTCTCGAGGCTGGGCCGCAGCTCCTCGATGAGACGGGGCGAGTGCGGCGGCCCGAACTGGCGCATGGCGAGACTGCGGACCCGATCGTGCTCGGGCGGGTCCATACCGATGAACGCGGGTGGGAACTGGCCTCCCGCAGCCGCCTCCTCTTCCGCGTGAGTGGAGGTCAGGCGGGGATCGTGCAGCAGCGCGAGCAGCTCCGGGTAGGTGCTGACGGTGTAGCTTCCGTCCTCCTGCCTGCACACCGGCGTCTTGCGGAGCTCGGTGTAGAGCGGATACGGATCGGCTCGGCTGCCGTAGTCGAGGATCTTCCGCATCAGGGTCTCGTTGCCCACCACGCTGCTCCTTCCACACGCCGGCTTCGGGAAGTCACCGGTCCCGCCCGCATTCTGAGCACGCCCACGGCCCGGAACGGGCTGACCCGGGCCTTGACCCGCGTGTGAGTCGCCTGACCGGCTCACACACCGGCGGTCGGCACGTTCGTGCGAAGTCTGATCCGGGGGGTGCCCCTCGGCTCCTGACAGTCGTATCGGATGATGTGCACATGAAAATCCAGCGGGCCGGATACGGCCTGTTCGCCGCGCTCGTCGCCTTGGCACTGCTGATCTGCGGCACCATCATCTCCGCGGTCACTTTCGTCAACAGGGAACACGACGGCCTGTCCGCGTCCCGAAGCGGCGGTGGCACCACGGCTCGGGCCATCGGGACGGGCGGGTGGGTCGGTACTTGGTCGGCCGCGCCGGGGAAGGCGGTTGCGGCTCCCTCCGGTGCGTACTCCGTGCGCAATGTCGTGCGCACCAGCGTCGGTGGCGGTCAGGCTCGCATCACTCTCTCCAACCTCTTCGGCACCGCTCCGCTGCGCATCGGGCGCGCGAGTGTCGCCGTCGCGGCGGGCGGCGCCCTGGCGGTGCCCGGCACGCTGCGGGAGACGCGGTTCGACGGGGAGCGGTCGGTCGAGATACCAGCGGGTGGCCAGGTCGTCAGTGACGCCGCCCGGCTTCCCGTTCCCGAGGGCGGACATCTGCTGGTCACTCTGTATGTCACCGCGCCGGGGCCCGGAATGGTCACCCTTCACTGGCGGGCCCACCAGACCTCGTACCTCGCCTTCGGGGACCGGACACGTGACGCCGACGGCGCCGCGTACACCCGTCGCATCTCGTCCTGGCAGTATCTGACGGCCGTCGATGTCCTCGGTCAGTCCCTTCGGGGCACGGTGGTCGCCATCGGCGACTCGCTCACCGACGGCGCCGGTTCGACGCCGGACACCGACCGCCGCTGGCCTGACCGGCTGGCCGCCCGACTGCGTGCCGGACGCTGGGGGTACGGCGTCGTCAACCAGGGCATCAGCGGCAACCGCATCCTCAGCGACGGCACAGGGCCGAGCGGTCTTGCCCGCTTCGAACGCGATGTGCTCGACCGGCCCGGTGTGCGGATCGTGGTGATCGACCTGGGTATCAACGACATCATCAGGCCGCCCCGACCCGCCGATGCCCGGGAGCTGACGGCGGCGCTGCGGATGCTCGCCGAGCGGGCACGGGCACGCGGGCTGCGGGTCGTGGGCGCCACACTGATGCCGTTCGAGGGCCACCGCCGCTACAGCTCCGCCCTGGAAGCCGTGCGGCAGCAGGTGAACGATGCGATCCGCGGGGGCACGGTCTTCGACGCCGTGCTCGACTTCGACCGGGCACTGCGCGACCCGTACGCCCCGGAACGGCTCGACCCGGCCTACGACTCGGGCGACCATCTCCACCCCAACGACGCAGGGTACGCGCGCATGGCGCAGAGCGTGGACCTCTCCGTGCTGACAGGCGACGGCTCCTCCGCACGGCTCTGAGACGCAGCGGCCTGAAAACACCGAGGGCGGTGTGAGGCTCCGGGTCAGACCACGGGAGCCGGGTAGGTCGGGTACTCCACGCCGGAGACGTGCTGCACGACTCGGATGACCTGGCACGAGTAGCCGAACTCGTTGTCGTACCAGAGGTAGAGGATCGCGCTGTCGCCGTCGACCTTGGTGGCGCCCGCGTCGACGATCGAGGCGTGGCGCGAGCCGATGAAGTCGTTGGAGACCGCGTCGGGGGCGCTGGTGAAGTCGATCTGGCGCTTCAGCGGCGAGGTCAGCGAGACCTTGCGGAGGTAGTCGAGCACCTCCTCGCGGGTGGCCTCGCGGCCGAGCCGCAGGCTGAGGATCGCGATCGAGACGTCCGGCACCGGCACGCGGATGGAGCTGCCGGTGATCGGGGCCTTGAGCTCGGGGAGCGCCTTGGCGACCGCGGAAGCGGCGCCGGTCTCGGTGATGACCATGTTGAGCGGCGCCGAACGGCCACGGCGATCGGCCTTGTGGTAATTGTCCAGCAGGTTCTGGTCGTTGGTGAACGAGTGAACGGTCTCCACATGACCGCGCAGCACCCCGTACTCGTCCGCCATCGCCTTGAGCGGCGGGACGATCGCGTTGGTGGTGCAGGAGGCACAGGACAGGATCTGCTCGTCCGGCTTGATCGTGTCGTGGTTGACGCCATGCACGATGTTGGGGACGTCGCCCTTGCCCGGAGCGGTCAGGACGACCTTGTCGATACCGGGGCGCAGGTGCTTGGACAGGCCCTCGCGGTCCCGCCACTTGCCCGTGTTGTCGATGAGGATGGCGTCCTTGATGCCGTAGGTCGTGTAGTCGACCTCCGACGGGTCACCGGCGTAGATGACCTTGATCTCGTTGCCGTTGGCGACAATCGTGCTGTTCGCCTCGTCGACGGTGATCGTGCCCTGGAACTGGCCGTGGATGGAGTCCCGGCGCAGCAGCGAGGCTCGCTTGACGATGTCCTGGTCACCGCCCCGACGGACGACGATGGCGCGCAGCCGCAGTCCGTTGCCGGAGCCGGCCTTCTCGATCAGCAGGCGGGCGACGAGCCGGCCGATGCGGCCGAAGCCGTACAGCACGACATCGCGTCCCTCGCGGCGCTCGATCTTGTTGGCGCCGGTGGCACCGGCGACGGCCTCCGCGGTGAACTGCGCGGCCGACAGGCCGCGGTCGTCGGCCTTGTGGGTGGCGGCGAGCATGCCGATGTCGATCTGGGAAGGGCCGAGATCGAGCGTGGTGAGCGCCTGGAGGAACGGCAGCGTGTCGGTGACCGAGAGCTCCTCGCCCGCGATCTGCCGTGCGAACCGGTGCGTCTTCAGGATGCTGACCACCGACTTGTTCACCAGGGAGCGGCTGTGGAGGAGGACGGTGACGTCCCGCTCCCGATGCAGCTTCCCGATGATCGGGATCATCGACTCCGCGATCTCCTCGCGGTTCTTCCAGTTTGTGAACGAGTCCTCATTGACAGTCACAGGATTATCTTTCGAGCTAGGCGGTGCTCATATGCTAACCCGCCCACCTTTGGATCTTGTAGGTGCCCCTTGTCACATCGCCTGGACCCCGTGGACACCTCGGGCCACTCGGGCGGCGCCTTGGCATGCAGAAGGCCCCTGGTCCGCCGGACGGTGCCGGCGGACCAGGGGCCCGCTTGTGCCGGGATCCCGGGTGTCGGGGTCAGCGCCTACGGGGCCATCTCATACGCACCCGACAGCGCCTCGACCCGCGCCCAGACACGCGCCGAACGAGCCTCGTCCACCACCGGGCGGCGCACCGCGCCGAGCGCCCAGCGCTGCTGCTGCTCGGTGGCGGAGTGCTTGCCGTGCAACTCGACCGCGTGCGCCGAGAAGTCGCGGACGAGTACCGCGAAGAGCTCGTCGAGCACATCCTCGTCCAGCTCCGTGAGCCGGGCCTGCTCCAGGATCAGCTGACCGTGCACCACCAGGGCGAACAGCTGGCCCACCGCGAGCAGCAGATCGAGGTCGCGACTCTGCTGCTCGTCGGGCGCCGCGGTGGTGACGAACTCGCACAGGGCGTCGGCCTGCTCGCGGAAACGCTCGACATTGGGGATGTGGGCGTAGCCGTCGTAGGCCGGGCGCCAGTCGTGGAAGCGCACGGAACCCAATCCGCGAGCCGGTCCCTGCCGGAAGAGGAAGTCGTCGTCGGCGGCATCGACGCGGGTCGGAACCTCGGGGTACTCCACCGGCGCCAGCAGGTGGTTGCGCATGAACTTGAGGATCAGCGCGAGGTTGACGTGGACGGTCCCTTCCAGCTTGGGGAGTCCTCGGATCTCCGCGGACGCCTGCGCGAAGTAGGTGTCCTTCTCGAAGCCCTTGGCCGCGATCACGTCCCACATGAGGTCGATGACCTTCTCGCCCTCGGTGGTGACCTTCATCTTGGTCATCGGGTTGAACAGCAGGTAGCGGCGGTCGTCGGGGCCCGCGGAGCGGAAGTAGTCGACGGCGCGGTCGCTGAACAGCTTCATGCCGACCAGCCGGACGTATGCGTCGGCGAGTTCGCGGCGCACATGGGGGAACGCGGTCACGGGGCGGCCATAGAGGATGCGGTTGTGCGCGTGGGACACGGCCTCGTACATCGCGTGCTCGCAGATGCCGATCGAGGCGGTGCACAGGTTGAACTTGCCGACGTTGACGGTGTTCAGCGCCGCGTCGAAGGCAGCGCGACCGGTGTGCAGGACGTCCTCAGGCGCCACCGGGTAGTTCTCCAGGCGGAACTCGCTCACGTACTTCGACGAGTCGACGACGTTCTTCACCAGGCGGTAGGCCGAGTGGCGGCTGTCGGCGGCGAAGAAGACGTAGCCTTCGGGCCCTTCGACGTCGGTGCGGCGGCCGAAGACCGACACGAGTCCGGCCGCGTTGCCGTTGCCGATGTAGTACTTGGAGCCGGTGGCTCGGAAGCCGCCGTCACCGTCGGGCTCGAGCAGCATGTCGGTGGAGTAGATGTCGGCGCCGTGCGCCTTCTCCGAAAGACCGAAGGCGAACACCTCGCCCTGGTCGAGGAGTTCGGCCGCACGGGCGCGGGCCGCCTCGTTGCCGCTCTGCCAGACCGGGCCGAGACCGAGGATGGTCACCTGCCAGGCGTACCAGTAGTCGAGCCCGTAGAAGCCGAAGATCTCGTTGAGCGCGGCGATCCGGGCCGTGTCCCAGCGCTGGTTCTCGTTGCCCGCGGCGGCGGCCGGGGTGAGGAAGGTCGCGAAGAGGCCTTCCTTGGCGGAGAAGTCGAGGAAGTCCGCGAGCCAGGCGCGGGTTCGGTAGTCCTCTATCAGCTTGCGCTTGCCCCGCCCCTCGAACCAGTCGACCGTGGCGCGCAGCAGACGGCGGGTCTCGGGGTCGAAGTGCGCCGGGTCGTAAGTGCGCGGGTTGAACAGCAGCGGGTCGGCCATGGATGGTCGCCTTCCGTGTGTCGAGGTCGGACGATGACGGTGCGTGTGGTGCGTACTGCGGCTGAGGTGGTGCGGCGGCGCCTCAGGGGGACTCGTGGGTGGCGCCGAGTCTGTGCAGGGTGGCGAGCACGTCGTCGAGCCAGTCGATGGTCATCCGCTCGTAGGCGATACCACCGCGCAGTACGACGTGCTGGAGATCCCTGCCCGTGTCCAGCGGGGTGGGAGCCTCGGGTCCGGTGAAGTCGCGGGCTTCGCCCGCGAGATAGCGTGCGAGGCGGTCGCGATGCGCCTGACGGTGCCGCTCGACCTCGCGGATCAGCGCGGCGGGGTCGTCGAAGGCCGCGCCGCGGATCTTGACGGCGAGCTCGTGCCGTACGCTCTCGGGCTCGATCGGCCGGTGCAGCCACCGGGAGAGCTCAGCACGGCCGAGCTCCGCGACCGCGTACTCCTTCTTGTCCGGCCGCCCCTGCTGCGGTACGTCGCGGACCACGAGCAGTCCGTCGCCTTCCATGCGCTTGAGGACGCGATAGATCTGCTGGTGGGTGGCGGTCCAGAAGTAGCCGATGGACCGCTCGAACCTGCGGGCGAGCTCATAGCCGGAACCGGGGCTCTCCAGCAGGGAGACGAGGATCGCGTGGTCGAGGGCCATGGCGCCGATCTTATGCAACTCGTTGCATAAGGCAAGAGGGGCATCCGGGATGAGACGGGGCTCACCCGGCGCACACCGGCGCACCCTCGAGCGCGCTTACCCCCCGAGCCCGGGCGCCCCCCATACGGGGAACCAGCGGTCCAGGTCGGGCTCGATCCGCAGATCATCCGCGAGCAGCGCCCTGACCTGGAGTTCGAGCGCGTCGTCGCGTCTCTCGCGGGCTCCGGGGAGTGGGGCGAAGGGGTAGAAGGCACCTCTCTTGTAGAGATACACCAGCGCCAGTACGCGGCCGTGGTCGCTGTCGACGGGGGCGTCGTGGAAGCCGACGACCGTGCAGAGCAGCTGAGGACCGAAGCCCGCCTCTTCGAGAAGCGTGTTGACCGCATGCAGGTCGTTGACGAGCGAGACCATGTCGTCGGCAGGGCGGCGGGTCACCAGCCAGGTGTACCCGTACGCGTCCCGTTCGTAGGCGACGGGCGGCCCGTTGCGCCCCGCGTCGGCATCGAGCAGCTTCCGTACATCGTCCTGGATCCTGGCGAAGGCACCGCCTTCGACACCGGCGAAGCAGACCGATCCGCCCCCGGTGGGCAGGAACCCGGCACCCGCCTGGAGCGTGATCGCGGCCGCCGGCAGCCCGAACAGCCGGTCGAGGTCGGGACCCACCGGCTTGCTGCGGCCGAGTATGGCGTCGAGGAAGCCCATGGCGACGGTCGGCGGCGTCAGCGGCCGAGCTCCCTGGAGATCCGGCCCAGCTGGTCCAGGCGCTGCTCCAGGGTCGGATGCGAGGAGAGCAGCCGGCCCAGGCTCGCGCCGGTCGGGAACGCGGGCGCGAACCAGAAGGCGTTGAACGGCTCCGCCTTCCGCAGGTCCCGGGTCGGTATCCGGGCCATCTCACCGGACACCTTGACCAGCGCGGAGGCCAGCGCCGACGGGCGTCCTGTCAGCAGCGCGGCGGCGCGGTCGGCGGACAGTTCGCGATAGCGGGAGAGCAGCCGGGTCAGAAGGAAGCTGACCACGTAGACGGCCGCGCTGACCAGAGGGATCACCAGTGCCGCGACAGCGGTGCTGGCGTCGCGGCTGTTGCGCCCGAGACCGCTGTAGAGCCAGACACGGATCATCACACCGGAGAGGACCCCCAGGAAGGAGGCGATGGTCATCACGACCACATCGCGGTGGGCGACATGTGACAGCTCGTGCGCGAGGACGCCTTCCAGTTCCTCCGGCTCCAGCCGCCGCAGCAGCCCGGTGCTGGCGCAGATGAGGGCGGTCTTCTCGCTCCGGCCGGTGGCGAACGCGTTCGGGACGTCGCTGTCGGCGATCGCCACCCGGGGCTTGGGCATGTCGGCGAGCGCGCAGACGCGGTCGACCACCCCGTGCAACTCCGGCGCCTGCTCGGGTGTGACCTCGCGGGCGCCCATGGCCTGCGCCGCGATCCGATCGCTGAACCAGAACTGCGCGACGAAGAGGCCGCCCGCGATCAGCAGGACGATCGCCCAGGAATCGCGCAGCAGGGCGAGCAGTACGCCCACGAAGACGACGTACAGCAACCCGATCAGGAACATCGTGGTCACCATGCGGGTGGTGAGTCCCCGATCCAGCACGTAGCGCGACCGCGGCCGGGTGGCTGACATTCGATCACCCCTCCAGGCGGAGCTTCCGTCGCGATGACCTCTCTTATCAGGATGCCCACATTCCCGATACAGCAGACATAAAGGGCACCGCGAAGCGTGCTGTCACGCCAGCCGGCTCACCGCCCACAGCGGCAGCTGCCGGAAGAAGCCGACGGCTTCCGGACGCCAGTGGCACGGCCAGCGGTCGGTCTCGGCAGCGGCGGCCTCGGCGTGGCGGCGCATGTCGGCCCGAAGGCGATCGTCCACACCGTGGCGCCGGGCGATGGCTCGGACGCACTCGATGGTCTCGTCCGGGCACCGGGGATCACCCAGCGCCGATTCCACGAGGTCCGACTCGTCCTGGGTCGCAGCGGCCAGTACGGCGCTGACGGCGTAGCTGCGGCGTCCGGACCTGATGTCGGACCCGGTCGACTTGGCCTGCGTCTCCTCGGTGCCGAAGAGATCGAGGTAGTCGTCTCGCAACTGTCCGCCGATACCGGCGAGGCGCGCATAGCGGCTGAGGGTCCGGTCGTACGGCGCCGGGTCCTCGCCGACGACCAGCAGGCCCATCCGCAGCGGCGCCAGGATCGAGTAGCGGGCGCTCTTGAAGTCGGTCACCGTGTGCAGCAGGTCCTCGCCGGGTACGGCGTGCAGATCGCGCTCCAGGTCCACGACCTGTCCGGTGACGGTCTCGGTGGCGGCGCGCAGGTGAGCGTCCATGAGGGACTGGCGCAGCTCGACGGGAAGGTCGGCGTCCAGCAGCACGCGCACGGACAGGAAGGCGGCCAGGTCACCGGCGAGCACGGCGAGTCCCAGAGCGGTCCTGGGCCGGTCCGGATGCTCGTCGCGGTAGGCGTAGTAGGTGGAAGGACCGCCGCGGCGGACGGGTGAGTCGTCGATGATGTCGTCGTGGATGAGGCCGTGTGTCTGCAGCAGTTCGACGCTCAGTGCCGCGGGCTCCAGGCCGGGCACATCGCCGCCGGTGACCAGCCGGGCGGCCTCGTACAGGAGGGCGACCCGCAGCCGGTTGCCGCCGCGTAGGGAGAGGTCCCTGAGCAGTTCCAGGCAACGGGGCGTGAACCGGCTCATCGGCGGGGTGTCGATGTGCCGGGCGAGAGAGTCGAAGTACGCCTCGAAGTGCGCGTCGAAGCGGCGGCGGTGCCCGTCGACGCGCCGTATCGCCGCCCCGGCGTCGGTATCCGTCCCGGTGCCCGTCCCCGCCGTGCGGTTCGCGGTCACGTGAGCGGCCGCTCGTAGACGAGGAAACCTTCGTGCCGGGCCACCCGGTCGTAGAGGGCACGCGCGGAGGCGTTGCCGCCGCTCGTCTGCCAGTAGAGCTTCTCGGCCCCTGCCTCCCTGGCCGCGGTGGCGGTCGCCTCGATGAGCGCCCTGCCCACCCCGCACCCCCGGGACTCAGGTGCCGTGAACAGGTCCTCCAGGTAGCAGTACGTGCCCGCGGCCCAGGTGGAGCGGTGCAGGACGTGGTGGCAGATGCCGATCAGGGCGCCGTCGGACCACGCCCCCAGCGCGCCCATCGGTTCCGCCGGGTCGCTGAAGCGAGACCAGGTCAGATCCGTGACCTCGGGCGTGAGCACATGGTCGTAGAAGTCCAGGTACGCCTGCCACAACGGCTCCCAGGCGGCCCGGTCGGCCAGGCTCAGGGGGCGGATGTCCAGGCCGGTGTTCGGGGGCACGGTTCCTCGCAGATCGGTGATGGAGGCGGGGCGGCGGCAGGTCCGCGCCGGAGGGGGCGGGCAGCCGCGGTCAGCAGTCAGCAGTCAGCAGTCAGCAGTCAGCAGTCAGCAGTCAGTCACAGCTTGCCAGGTGTTGGCAGTCGCTCACGGGCGGGAGCTCCTGATGCAGAAAGTGTGATCACATCGCCGGGCGTACGTGCGGAAACTCCTGTGCGTCGGCTCGCGCACCTCTGCGATCATCCTCGAATGGCGAACAGTCTCGAATCGCTGGTCATCCGGCACACTCACCGGCTTCCCTCCCCCAAGGGTTCCACCGGGGCAGGAGCCGCCGCACGGCAGTTCGACGCGGCGCCGGCTTCCGTGGGCTTCAAGCTCTCGGCGGAGCTGCTGGAGCGGCTGTCGGGGCTGTCCGAGGCCGCGGTCGTGCACACCGCCGAGCGGACGCCGCGCACCGTGAGCGAGAGGGTGGGCGATCACGTCCGGCACAACGCGTACTTCATCGGCTTCCCGGCGAACGTGCCCGACACCGAGGAGTTCTGGATGCGGTGCATGGCCAAGGCACTCGGCGACGAGAAGCCGCGCGGGAGCGTGCTGACGCGGCTGGGGAAAGGGGTGCTCGACCTGCTCAGCCTGCCCTCGTACGGCCGGTACCAGCACACCTACGAGGACATGCTCGCGGCGGTCGAAAGTGGTGCGCGCCGTCGTCCAGCGCGAGCAGTTGACGGTGGGGTACCTGGTGGACCTGATGTCCGGAGACACCACGAGCGTGGACCTGTGGGACGGCGAGCAGCTCCCGGACGAGCCTGTGACCTACATCGGCCTCGAACGTCCTGACGGACTGCATCCGGACTCCCGGACCATCACCCTCGAAAATCTGCGCGACTTGGTCCCGAGCTGAGTGCTAGCGTTGCCGACGGCGAGGCCATGAAGGGGCTTCCTTCTCAATTCTTCCACTGAACGAGTCCTTTCGCTTTCCTCGCCGCCGACCTCGATCGGGAGGCGCTCGCCCGGCGCCTCCCGGTCTTCTTGTGTGCCGGTATCGTCCTGAGAGCGACAGCTCGCGCGCAGGCAGGCGCACCCAGCGCCCGCCGGTCAGCCTCGCCGCTGCACCCGAGGCAGCGACTGTTCGGTCCAGATCGCCTTGCCCCAGTCGCTGTAGCGCGTCCCCCAGCGCAGTACGAGCTGGGCGACGATGAACAGCCCGCGCCCTCCCTCGTCGTCGTCCGCGCTGTGCCGCAGATGGGGTGCGGTGTGGCCGCCGTCCGCGACCTCGCAGACCAGGGTGCGGTCCAGGATGAGCCGCAGATGGAGCGGCCCCACGGCGTGTCTGACCGCGTTGGTGACCAGTTCGCTGGCGATGAGCTCGGTGGGGAACACCAGCTCCTCCAGTTCCCAGTCACGCAGTCGTTCCGCGATCAGTTCCCGGGCCTGCCCTGCGGCGAGCGGCTCCGCCGGAAGGTTCCAGGTGGCGATCCTTGCGCTGTCGAGTTCGCGGGTGCGGACCAGCAGGAGAGCGGTGTCGTCCGTGGTCATGCTGCCCGGAAGGAGCTCGCAGATGGCGCGGTCGCAGAGCTCCTCCAGGGAGTCGGCACCCTCGCTGAGGACTCTGCCCAGGGTCTCCAGACCCTTGTCGATGTCACGGTCCCGCGCCTCGACCAGCCCGTCCGTGAAGAGAGCGATCAGGCTTCCGACCGGCAGTTCGAGCTCATGGGATTCGAAGGGCAACCCGCCGAGGCCGAGCGGGGGCCCGGCCGGCAGATCAGGGAAGCCGACCTGCCCGTCCGGGTGCACGATCGCGGGTGGCAGGTGCCCGGCACGGGCCATGGTGCAGCGCCGTGAGACGGGGTCGTACACGGCGTAGAGGCAGGTGGCACCGGTGGCCACGTCGTCATCACCGGTGAAGGCGCCCGCGTCGGCGCCGACGTCGACCGCCGACTGCCCCACGAGGTCGTCCAGCCGCTTCAGCAGTTCTTCGGGCGGCAGGTCGGTGGGGGCGAGGGCACGGACCGTCGTACGCAGGCGTCCCATGGTGGCCGCGGCGTGCAGCCCATGACCGACGACGTCCCCGACGACCAGCCCGACTCTGGTACCGGACAGGGGGATGACGTCGAACCAGTCGCCGCCCACCCCGCTCAGGTCGTCGGTGGGCAGATAGCGATGCGCCACGTCCACCGCGGAGTTCGCCGGGAGGTGCCGCGGCAGCAGCTGCCGCTGGAGGGCCAGCGCCGCCGAGCGTTCCCGGGTGTAGCGGCGGGCGTTGTCGATCGACACGGCTGCCCGGGTGACCAGCTCGTCCGCGAGCGCGACGGCACCGCTGTCGAAGAGGTCGGATCCGTCGCGGCGTACGAAGGTGACCAGCCCGATCGCCCTGCCGCCGACCCGCAGCGGCACGACGAGTGTGTCGTCCACGAGGACGAGTCCGCCCGAGGAGAGACTGCGGTACTGGGGCGAGCCCGGCGGATGGTCCACCGGCGAGGGCGGGCGGCTGCGGGCGACCGCGGTGCCGGTGGTGCCGCCGGACGTGGCCGAGCGTGCGGCCGTGCGCATCAGTTCGGTGCCCGCCGGGCCCGTGGCGTCGGGCATCTCGCCGTCCAGCACCGCGGGAGCGAGATCGACCTCGACCAGGTCGGCGAAGCCGGACACCGCCACCGCCGTCAGCTCATCGGCCGTGACGATCACATCCAGGGTCGTACCGACCCTTCGGCCGGCTTCCACCAGCAGGTTCAGCTGCTGCTGCGCCCGGTAGCGGTCCGTGATGTCGAACGCGTCCTCGCAGAGCCCGAACACCTGACCGTCAGTGCCCTGGATCCGGTAGTAGGAGCAGGACCAGATGTGCTCACGGCCCGGCTCGCTGGGCTGCTCGCCCCGGAAGTGCAGGTCCAGGATGGGTTCACCCGTCTCCAGCACCTGCCGCATCACCGCCTCGAGGGTCTCCGGATAGCCCGGCGTCACAAAGCCACCGAGAGGATAGAGGTCGCCGGCCAACTCGCCCCGTACCTCTTCGAGCGGCTGCCCGAGTTCGACCTCGGAGACGGCGTTGCACCACAGGAGGCGGAGGTCGGTGTCATACGTGGCGAGGCCGACGGGTGACTGCGTGGCAAGGCCCTGGAGCATCGCGAGCTGGGTTTCCCAATCCCGGAGCGGTGCGTACTCCGCCGCCACGAGAATCCGCTGCGCCGGCCCGGCGCCGGACAGTGGGCAGAACGTGGCGACGAGGCGCACCCGGTGGCCGTCGCGGTGCACGCCGACGCATGCGTCGCGTCGGTGTCGGCCCGCTGAGGCGTCCCCGAGAGCAGCCGGTTCCAGGAAGGTGGTGACGGGGCGGCCGATGATCTCCTCGGTCGGGTAGCCGAGGAGTTCCCTGGCCGCGGAACTCCAGCCGATCACCGTGTCATGGGCATCGAGTACGCACGTGGCGGCCTTCGTGACGTCCAGCGGACCACGGAAGTCGATGTCCCCAGTCGCCTTCCTCACGTAGCTCATGGTGCCCTCACCGGCCTGCATCATCAGGTCCAGAGTCCGCCTGATACCGACCCTGCGCAACCAAGCAGGAGGGAGGCGACCGTGCACCCCGGCCGACCGGACGTCGTCCGGGGAACATGGTCTCCGATCACGAGGCACTTCCGATCATGCTGTGAAAAGCTCGAGCCAGATGGGAACGGGAGGGAGCGACATGGGGCAGGCAGGGCGGGACAGCAGTGAGTGGGTCCGTGTATTCCACCCGGTGCCGGCGGCGGAGCGGCACTTGGTGTGCTTCCCGCACGCAGGCGGTTCGGCGAGCTACTACTACGCCCTTTCGGCGGCCCTGAGGGCGGCTGGGCCGGATGTCCAGGTCTCGGTGGTGCAGTACCCCGGCCGGGCCGACAGGCTCGCCGATGCGCCGCTGACATCCATGGACGCCTTGGCGGACGGGATCCACGAGGCGTTGCAGCCGCTGCTGGGGAGGCGCTCGTACTTCTTCGGCCACAGCATGGGGGCTGTCACCGCCTTCGAGGTGGCGTTGCGCGCGGAGCGGGCCATGGGCCGTGGCCCGGAGCGACTGATCGCCTCCGCGTGCGTGGCGCCGTCCCGGCGCGTCGACATGGGGCTGCGCCACCAGGACGACGCAGGTGTGCTCGCCGGGATCATGGGGCTCGGTGGCACCCAGGACGTACTGAACGACCATCCGGAGCTGGCCGAGCTCATCCTGCCCGCCATCCGTGCCGATCTGGAGATGATCGAGCCGTATCGGGCCGGTACGGATGTGAAGCTGGACTGCCCCGTTTCGGTCTTCGCTCCCGACAGCGACCCCCGGGTGCCGCTCGCCGACTCCGCGGCCTGGACGGAGCACACCACCGCCGCGGCCGACGTGCATGTCTTCCAGGGCGGTCACTTCTACTTCAACGACGTGCCGGACGAGTTCAGCGAACGCCTCAGGGGCGCGTTGTCGTGAACCGCGCGGCGAATGTGCCCTGAGCGCGCGGCGCCCGGTGGCGACAGACGTCACCGGGCGCCGCGCGGACGACTCCGCCCCATCCGACGGTGCCGCCCGTCGGCTCAACGGGCGCTCGCCGTGCCGCCGTCGATCATGGCGGCCAGGACCGCTCGCCGGTCCTCTCCCGGCTCCGCCCGCAGCGGGCGGGCCAGGCGGCGGCTGTCGTAGTGCCAGCGGTGGTCGAGGTCCTGGTGGACCTCGACGGTCTCGGTGACGACACTCGCGCTGCCCAGCAGTCCGGTCAGATCGGTGGCCAGTTCATGCCAGGAGACATGTCCGCTGACGGCGTTGGCGACGCCGTGCACGGGCGCGTCCAGGCAGGCTGTCACCGCCCTGGCGAGGGCCGCGGCATGCACCCAGGCGACGCCGTACCAGTCGTGTCCGCCGGTGCCGGGCTTCGGCAGCGCGATCGGACGTCCTTCCGCGGCCGCCTGGTAGAGCAGGCCGGTCGCTCCCCAACGCAACTGGTCGCGCAACCGGTCGTGCGCGCCCCAGACGATCGGCGAGCGTACGGCGCTGGCCCCGCCGCGGCCTTCGGTCCCTGCCGCACGCAGCAGCAGTGCCTCGCAGTCGAGCTTGCCGCGCCCATAGGGGCTGAGCGGCTCTCCCGGTGCGGACTCCTCCGCGACCCGGTCGCCGGCCGGGTGCCCATAGGCATCGACGCTGCTGACGAAGACGAAGGGACCGCGCCGCCACCCGTCGACCATGGCCTCCATGGCGGCCAGGTCGACTTCGGGACGGGTGAAGGTGCAGGCCGCGTGGATGACCGCGTCGGCCGCGGCGACCGCCGCGCGCAGTGCCGAAGGGTCGGCGAGATCCCCCTCGATGACCTCCACGCCGTCCCCGGCGACGAGGTGTGCGGACTCGGGTCGGGCCAAGGCGAGCACCGGCCTTCCCTGAGCGGCCAGTTCACGGAGTACGTACGCGCCGACCCCGCCGGTGCCCCCGGTGACCAGGACCGTGCCGGGGCGGCTCGGCCGCGGCTGCCCGAACACCGCGCCGGGTACCGCCTGGGCCTTCGCCGCCGCGGTCCGTTCGCCCTCGCGGGAGTCCAACAGTGCGGTGAGCGCCCGAGGCGTACGGGCCTGGAGGATGTCCAGTCCGGTCAGCGGCAGTTTCAGCGCCGACCGGAGGCGTTCGGCGAGTTTCACCGCAACGAGGGAGTGCCCGCCGAGGGCGAAGAAGTCGTCGTCCGGCTCGGGAGTCCGCCCCAGTAGCGCGGTGAAGCCCTCGACGACGGCTTCGGCGCGCGGCCCCCGCGGTGCGGCGGGGCCGGACGCGGCAGCGGGCATGCCCGGCAGCCTGCTCTGGTCGACCGCCCCTTCGGACGTGCGGGGCATGGCGTCCAGCAGGGTGACCGAGGCGGGCAGGGACTCGGGCGGGAGGGTCGTGCGCAACCGGGCGCGCAGGTCGTGGGGGGTGGGGCCCACGCTGTCGCACAGCACGGCGTACGCCAGCAGCGCGCCGCCGGGCGCTTCGGCCACATGGGCGTCGGCGACCCGTGGATGCGCGCGAAGCAGAACCTCGGCCGGGTGGGTGTCACGGGCCGGCTCGCCGGCGCCGCGGTCGGCCCCGTTGCCGACTGCCGCGTCGGCCGGTTTGCCGGGAGGCGCAACGGTCGCAGTACCGGTCGTACGAGCCGGTGTACCGCCGGGAAGCTGCGACAACCGCAGCGACGGCTCCGTGGTCACGGCCGCCAGCAGGGCCGCGTAGCGCGCGCAGAGGTCCGCCGCGGTCGTGTCGTCCAGCGCGGTTCCGGCGTACTGCACAAGGGCGGCCGGCTGACCGTAGGTGACCAGGCCGAAGGAGAGGTCGAACTTGGCCTCACCGGTCTCGACGTCCACATACTCCCCCACCGTGTCGGGCAGCCGGAGAATGGCCGGTTCCCCGATGACATCGGAGGTCACCCGGACCAGCGCGGTGCCGTCGGCGTCACGCGCCGCGGCGCCGAGCCGCTCCAGGACGAGATCGAAGGGGACGTCACGGTACTGCTGGGCCTCCAGCAACGCTTCCCGCACCCGTGCGAGGAGTTCGGTGAACTCCGGGTCGCCGGAGGTGTCCACCCGTACCGGAAGGGTGTTGACGCACAGGCCCACCAGATCACGCATGGCCGCGCCGCGGCGGTGGGTGCCGGCGATCCCGATGACCAGGTCGTCGTCTCCGGTGAGCCCACGCAGGGCGGCGAAGGCGGCCGTGAGCGCCACCGTGAACAAGGTGGCGCGGTGTTCACCGCCGAGACCGCGCAGCGCCTCGGGCAACCGGCCGTCGATCGGGGCTGTGTGTGTGCCGGAGCGCCGGGGGCCTGCCCCTGAGGTCCGAGGCCGCGGCAGGCGCGGGGCCTTGGCCCCGCTGAGCCGCTCGGTCCAGTGGGCCAGGCCTTGCTCCGTCCGGGCCGCGGCGGCGTGCTCCCCGCGTGCGAAGTCGGCGTACTGCGGCGGCTGCGGCCCCACGGCCGGTTCGCCGCCCCCGACGGCCGCCGCGTAGAGGTCGGCGAGCTCTCGTGCCACCGTGTCCAGTGAGCCGCCGTCGATGGCGATGTGATGAAAGGTCAGCAGCACGGTGTGGTCCTGCTCACCGTGCCGCAGCACCAGGGCGCGCAGCACCGTTCCGGTGGACAGGTCGAAGACGCGGCGCGCCTCGTCGGCGAGAAGGGCCGGGGCGTCCGTCTCGGCGCAGTCCCTGACCGGTACGGCGATCGCCGTGGGCGCGTCCAGCACTTCCTGGTGCGGCTCGCCGTCCCGCTGCCCGTAGCGGGTACGCAGGATCTCGTGGCGGCGTACGAGCGAAGTGAGTGCGCCGGCGAGTGCACCCGCGTCGAGCGGGCCGCGCAGCCGGGTGGCGAACGGCACGCTGTAGGAGGCTCCGGCGTGGCCGAGCCGGTCCATCAGCCACATGCGGCGCTGGGCGTGCGACAGCGGGACCGGGCCCTGCTGGGCCGTTGCCGCCGCTTCCCCGCCCGTACCGGCCGCACCTGTGGCGGGGGTGGTGGTGCCGCGGCCCGAGGCCCGGGCACGCGCCCGGCGCAGCAGTTCCTCCTGGCGGGCGATCTGCCCCGCGGCATCGGGTGTGTCAGTGCTCATCGGTGTGCTCCGCTGCGTCGTCCGGGTGAAGATCGCTGTGTGCGGCAAGCAGCGCGCGCTCGACCAGGGCGGCCTGCCCGGCCACGGTCGGGGCGCCGAAGAAGTCGGCGAGTGCCAGCTCCACGCCCAGTTCCTCACGGAGGTCGTCGGTGACGACGAGGGCGAGCAGCGAGTGGCCGCCGAGTGCGATGAAGTCGGCGTCGGGCCGGGTCACATCGGTGCCGATGGCCCGGCTCCAGATCTCTGCGACGGCATGCTCCAGCGGGCTCATCGGTGCGGCCGGTGCCTCGGCCCCTGCCGCGCCCGCGCATGCGGTCAGCGCACGCCGGTCCACCTTTCCACTGGTGGTGAGCGGCAACCGGTCCACGACGGTCACGCCGTCCGGTACGAGATGGGCGGGCAGCACCGCGGCGAGCCGGTCCCGCAGCACGTCCGCCCGCGGCACCGGACCGGGTGCGGCCACCACGAAGGCGACCAGGCGTGCGTCGCCGTCACCGGGCCGGTGGACGGTGACCGCCGCGTCGTCGACGTCGGACTGCTCACGCAGGGCGTGTTCGACCTCCCCCGGTTCGATGCGGAAGCCGCGCACCTTGACCTGGTCGTCGGTGCGTCCGTGGAAGTCGAGTACACCGTCAGGCCGCGCGGAGACGAGGTCGCCGGTGCGGTAGAGCCGTCCGTGCACGGTGTGCTCGACGAAGCGCTCCTCGGTGAGCTCGGGCTGTCCCGCGTAGCCGTGGGCGAGCCGGCTGCCACCGATCCACAGTTCGCCGCGCTGTCCGTCGGCGACCGGGGCACCCTCCGCGTCCAGGACGTGGACGGTGGCGCCCGCGATGGGGCGGCCGATGGGTATCTGCCCGTCGCAGTCGGCCGTGGTGACCCGGTGCGCGGTGGCGAAGGTGGTCGTCTCCGTCGGCCCGTAGCCGTTGACCAGCTCCAGCCAGGGGAAGGCGCGCAGCACTTCGCGGGCGTGCTGCGCGGCGAGGGCCTCGCCTCCGACGACGACGCCGCGCAGCACCGAGAACACCCGTGAGCGGCGCGCGGCGAGCTGGTGGAACAGCGCGGTCGTCAGGAACGCGACGGTGACGCCGTGCCGTTCCATGTGCTGGGCCAGGTCCTCGAACGAGGGCCGCTCCACGGTGCACACGACCACGGCGGCACCGGCCGCGAGCGCGCCCCACACCTCGAAGGTGGACGCGTCGAAGGTCATGGGCGAGTGGAACAGCACACGGTCGCGGGGGGTGATGGTGACATAGGAGGTGCTGGTCACCAGTTCCACGACGGCCTGCTGCGGGACGGTCACCCCCTTGGGGCGGCCGGTGGAGCCCGAGGTGAACATGATGAACGCCGCCGGGTCCGGATCGGCCTCGGCTGCGGTCATGGCGCCGACGGTGAGCTGCGGCTCTCCGGGCAGCGGCAGGATGGGGCCGGTGGGCGCGGCCGACTCCAGGAGCTTGTGGTCGCCGATGGTGAGGGTCACCCGGGCGTCGGCGGCCATGGCTTCGGTACGCGGCCGGGGGTGTGCCGGGTCGAGCGGTACGCACACGGCGCCGGCCCACCACAGGGCGAGCTGCGCCACGATGGTCTGCGCCGACCGAGGCATCAGCAGCGCCACCCGGTCACCGCGGCGCACCCCGCGCTCGCGGAGGTGGGCGGCGAGGACGCGGGCCTGGGTGTCCAACTGGGCGTACGTGAGTGTGGTGTCGCCGTCGGCGACGGCCAGCGCGTCCGGGGTGGCCCCGGCGTGCCGGGCCACCAGGGCGGGAAGTCCGCCGCGTACCTGTTCCCCTGACGGGTCGACGTCGGCGGTGGCCACGGCCGTGGCCGCGTCGGTACGGGAAGTGGGCACGGGGCCGTCCTTCGGGGAGGTGTGGGTGTACGGGTCGATGACGGACATTCAGGCCCCCGGCTGCCGCACGCCGGTACGGAGCCGGCCGATCAGGGCGGCCACGGCCGCCAGGTCGGGCTGGCGCAGCAGCTGCGGCGCCCGCAGGCGTACTCCGGACTCCCGCTCGATGGCCGTCAGCAGCCGTGCGGCCTGGACCGACGTGCCCCCCAGGTCGGTGAAGTTGTCGGCGAGCTCGACCGACGGACGGCTCAGCAGGTCCCGCACCGCGTGAAGCACCAGCGACTCGTCGGGGGTGGCGTCGGCGGGCGGCCCCGCCTCGGACCGCGCGGTCGGGGCGGCGTCGGTCGTGGCGCCGGTCGTGGCGCCGGTCGTGGCGCCGGTGCCCGAGACTTCGGCCGCTGCCAGCCGGGTCAGCTCGGCGCGGTCCACCTTGCCGTTGGCGTCCAGGGGGTGGTTCGCCACGATCCGGACGTCGGACGGCACTGCCTGTTCGGGAAGCCAGGCCCGTACCGCCGCCAGCAGTGCGCCTGAGCCGGGAGCCGCGCCCACTGTCGGCCGCACATACGCGACGAGGCGGGTCCGGCCGTCCGGCGTGCGGGGAGCAACGACCACCGCGCTGCGCACCGAGGGATCCTGCTCGAACGCGGCTTCCACCTCGGCCGGTTCGATACGGACACCGCTGATCTTCACCTGGTCGTCCAGGCGGCCGAGGAACTCGATGCTGCCGTCCGCGGTCATCCGCACCCGGTCACCGGTGCGGTAGAGCCGACCGGCTCCGGGCAGGTCGAGAGCGGGGTGCGGGACGGTGAAGCGGCGGGCGGTCAGCTCGGGGTCCAGATAGCCGAGTGCCAGGCAACTGCCGCCGATCAGGAGTTCGCCGTCCGTACCACGCGGGACGGCGTTGCCTTCGCCGTCGGTGACGACCACGGTCGCGCCCGGCACAGGGGTGCCGATCGGCGGCGGAGTCTGCTCGCCCGCGCGGGCGTCCGAACGCGTCATGGCGTGAGTGGTCGTGACGACGGTGGCCTCGGCCGGACCATAGGCGTTGTGGACGGTGGCGGTGACATCGCCGCCGGGGCGGCGGCGCATCCGGTCGCCGCCCACGATCAGATGGCGCAGTGCGAGGTCCTGGGGCCAGGGGCGGTCCAGCACGGGCTCGATCATCGGGGTGGCACCGACACTGACCGTCACCCGGGCATCCCGCCACCAGTCGGTCAGTACGGCGGAGTCCCAGCGGACATCGTCCGGAGCGGGGACGAGCGCGGCGCCGGAGGTGAGCCCGGCCCACAGCTCCATCAGATGGGGGTCGAAGGCGACTCCGATGAGCAGCGACTGCCGGTCGCCGGGGCCCAGCCCCATCTCTCGGCGGTACCAGTCGAGCAGGGTGCCGAGCGCGGATTCGGCGACGGCGACGGCCTTGGGCCGACCGGTGGAGCCTGAGGTCAGTACGGCGTAGAACGCCTCATCGGGTGCCTTCCGGGCCCCGGCGCCCGGAGCGGCGAAGGCGGCGATGACCGCGGTGCCGGAGCCACCCGTGTTGGCGCCTTCGGCGGGCAGCGGCAGGACGACATGGTCGGCGGTGTCGGCCGACTGGTGGCGCGCCGGGAGCACCTGCGGGTCGCCGATGAGGCAGACGACGTTCAGATCCTCGGTGACGGCGTCGGTGCGGCGCTGTCCCGGGCGGGGTCCGAGCGGCAGATAGACGGCGCCGATCCGGGCCAAGGCGATCGCGGTGACGACGAGGGCGGCCGAGCGGTCGAGGCAGACACCGACCAGGTCCCCGGGGCGCACCCGGTCGCCGAGTGCGGCGGCGGCCTTGGTGGCGGCGGCGTCGATGTCCCCGTAGGTCCAGGTGTGGGCGCCGTCGATCACGGCGGGATCCTCCGGGCTGCGGCGGACCCACTCCTCGAAGAGTGCCAGCACTCCGGCGCCACCGGGGGCGGCCCCATGGGCGATGCTGAGCGCCGCGCCGTCGCCAGCGGTCGCGGCGGGGGTGGAGATGGAGGTTGAGGTGGCGCAGTCTGCGGTGGTCCGGTGCGTCGGGGTGTTCGGGAGGTCAAGGCTCTCGGTCATCACGACTCCGTCGAGGTGGTGGCGGTGGCCGCGAGGGCGACGGCCTGGTCGGCGAACACCGGGTTCTGGAAGAGCAGCCGCAGCGGCGGGCGCTGTCCGAGCCGCGGCTCCAGCCATGCGGCGAGCTGCGCCGCGAGCAGCGAGTGGCCGCCGGTCCTGAAGAAGTGCGAGTTCCGGTCGAAGGTGCTGTGCCCGAGCACTTCGCGCCAGCCCTCGGCGAGCAGGGCCGTCATCGGATCGGCGGGCAGGTCCGATGCGTCTTCGACCGGGTCGGCGGACGCGGCGGACGCCGACGGCTGCGCGGGTTCCGCGGGCCGGAGCGCGGCGGCCATGCGGCCCAGCGCCGCCCGGTCCGGTTTTCCGCCGGCCAGTGTCGGCATGGTGCCGAGCCTGGCCCAGCGGGCCGGTACGAGGGCGGCGGGCAGTCGCTGGCTCAGCTCGGTGTGCAGGGCCTGCTCGTCCCATTCCCCGTGCCCGCCCGTGTCGGGGACGCTCTCCAGGAAACCGACGAGCCGGGGGCCGCCGGGGGTCTCCCGGTCGAGCACGACCGCGCAGGAGCGGCCGCCGAGCGCCGCTGAGGCGGCCGCCTCCACCTCCTCCAGTTCGATGCGGTGGCCGCGCAGCTTGACCTGGTTGTCCCGGCGGCCCAGGAAGTGCAGCAGTCCGTCGAGCCCGCGGTAGCCGAGGTCGCCGGTGAGGTAGACCCGCTCACCGCCCAGCGCGTCGGTGGTCACGAAACGGGCTTCCGTGGCCTCGGGGTTGCCCACATACCCTTCGGCGAGGCCCGGACCCGCGATGGCCAGCTCTCCGACAGCGCCGGGTGGCAGCGGACGGCGGTGGGCATCAAGGACGTACACCCGCTCGCCGGGCAGTTCGACACCGAGGGGGACTTCGGCGCCCTGGGCGAGCCGGTCGCGGTCGATCTCGTGGGCGGTCGAGCTGATGGCGGCCTCGGTGACGCCGTACACGTTGAGCACGGTGGCCTCGGTGTCGTTCAGGAAGTCGCGCAGCACATCGGCGGGCAGCCGTTCCCCGCCGAGCACCAGGAGCCGCGGCTCCCACTCACCAGCGCGCAGCGCGGGCCGCATGTCCTCGCGGGTGGCGAGGAAGTAACTGGTCGGCAGGTTGGCGACGGTGACCCGGGCGGCGCCCAGGAGTTCGGTCAGCTCCGCGCCGGTGGGCACCTCGTGCCCGGGCACGACGAGGCAGGCTCCGGCGTGCAGCGACGGCAGCACCTCTTCAAGGGCCACGTCGAAGGACGGCTGGGCGAACAGCAGCACCCGGTCTCCGGCGGCCAGGCCGAAGCGCTCGGCGGCGGCGACCATGTGATGCTCCAGCGCGGCTCGCCCGACGGCGACCGGCTTGGGAATCCCCGTGGAGCCCGAGGTGTGGATGATGTACGAGGCTCCCGGAACGACATCGGCGCGGTGCGCACGGGGCAGTTCGGGAGCGTCGGGCGTGGCCGTGGGCAGCCCGTCGGGCACAGTGACCTGACTTCCGGCCGAGGTCAGGACGAGGGCCGGGGCGAGCCGCTTCAGCAGCAGTTCGATACGTTCCGTCGGATCGGATGGCGACAGCGGGCAGTACACCGCTCCCGTTCGCAGACAGGCCAGCAGGGTGGTGACCGAGTCCAGGCCTCGGGGCAGTACGGCGGCCACCGGCTGACCGGGCGTCACTCCCGCTTCGCGCAGTCGACTCGCGAGGCTCTCGACCCGGGCGTTCAGATCCCCGTAGGTGAGGCGGCGGGCGCCGATCAGCAGCGCGGGTAGGCTCGGGTCGTGAGCGGCTGTCGGATCGAGCGGCTCGGGCGATCCGGCTGTCATCTGCCGCTGCAGAGGTGCGGAGCCGGCGTCCTGCGGGTGCGCAGGCGCGAGGTCGGCCAGGGCCGCGGACGGCTCGTCGAGATAGGACCGCAGCAGGTCGAGGAACCGTCCGGAGAGCAGCCTGGCCACGTCCTCGCCGAGCAGGTCGGCGTCGTAGTCCCATACCAGCGTCATTCCCGGGGCGCCCTGACGGGGGGTGACGCCGCGCCGGTCGTCCGGCAGCAGCACCACGTCCAGGTCGAACCGGGTGGTGCCGGTGTTGAAGCCCTCGAAGAGAGTGATCTCCAGGCCCGGGACGTCGATCTCGGGCAGCGGGGCGTCATGGGCGCTGAACATGACGCTGAAGAGCGGGTTGTCGGCGCCCGACGTGTGCATTCCGAGGGCGCGGGTGAGCTCCTGGACCGGCACCTCCTGGTGCGGGAGTGCCCGGAAGAGAGTGTCGGTCACCTCGTCCATGGTGTCTTCGGCGGGGCTCTCGGGGTCGAGCCTGAGCGGCAGCGGGATGGTGTTGACGAACATCCCCACGGCGTCCTCGAAGCCCTGCGGGCGGTTGCCGACCGCGGTGCCGATCACCATCTGCGAACGTCCGCTGTGGCGGCGCAGCAGTTCGGCGAAGAGCCCGAGCAGGGTGGCGAACGGGGTAAGTCCCCTCGACCGCGCGTGTTCCCTGAGCCGCCCGGCCAGGTCGGCGCCGATGGACTGGCGCAGCTGCCCGCCGTGGTGCCTGCGCCGGGCGCCGGGGCGGGTCACCCCGGGCAGCGGCATGTCGTGGGCGAGATCGCGCAGTTCTCCGGTCCAGAAGTCGAGGCTCTCGGCGGGGAAGGGTGCGCGGGCCTTGGCCTGGACGTGGTCGGCGTACGAGGACGCGGGCGGCAGGGTGACCGGCTCGCCCAGCACATGGCCCCGGTAGGTACGGAACACGTCGTCCAGCAGGATCGCGAGCGAGTGGCCGTCGTGGATGAGGTGGTGCTCGACATGGATGAGTCGGTGGTGCTCCGGCGCGAGCCGGACCAGGGTCCAGCGCAGCAGCGGTGCCTCGAAGGTGTCGAGCGGTGTCTCGGCTTCGGTGCGCAGCAGCCGCTCGAACGCCGCCTCGGGCTCCTTCTCGCCGCTCAGGTCGACGGTGCGCAGACGCGGTGCGCAGCTCTCGGCCACCCGCTGTCCGGGCATCGCGCCCTCGACGGGCACGAGTTCGAGGCGCAGTCCCGGGTGCCGGTCGAGAGTGGCGGCCAGCCCCTTGCGCAGGGCTTCGGCGTCGAGGCTGCCGTACAGGTCCAGTGCGCCGGTGAAGTTGTACGCGCGGCTGCCGGTGTGCACCTGTTCGTGCAGCCAGACGATCTCCTGCGAGGAGGAGAGGGGAAGCATGGGCGATCCCTGAGGTTGTCGGGTCGGTTCTGTTCGCCGGGGCACGGTTGTGCCCGGCGTGGTCCAGCGGGCGGTCCGCGGGTCGCGCGGCATGGCCCGGCTGTCGGGTGGTGGTCTTCTGGTGGTCTTCGGCCCGGACCGGACGGTGGTCGGTGGGTCGACGGACAGTCGGCCGCGGAAGGCCGGTGCGACGGCCTTGTGGCGGTCAACCTGCGGAACTCAGCGGCTCGACCCGGTCGGCGGCGCTCAGCCGGCGGTGCCCGCGGGCGTCGGAGCGACCGCCTCGGCCAGTGCCGCGAAGGCGCGGTCGGCACGGTCGTCGTCCAGGACGGCGCGGTCCCACACCATGCGCAGGTGCAGCACGGGCCCGTGGGTGACGGAGACCGCGAACGGGCCGCGCACGGGTCTGCCGTCCACATGTGTCTCCCGGCCGGTCACACCGCCGAGGCTGAGCAGCGGGCGCCGCTGGGTGTCGTCCACCGTCAGCAGTCCGTCGAGCCGGCCGGTCCAGCCGGAGCCCGCCGCCCTGGCGGCGTGCACCACGGCGTCGAAGGGCGCGTCGGCCCGGTCCAGGTCCTCCCACCAGCCGAATGCCGTCGAGTCGTCCGCGCGGCGCTCGCCGGTCGTGGCCGGGAAGACCACGGTGTTGAGGAAGCAGCCCATGACCGGAGCCGCGCCGGGTGGGCGCCCGCCCCAGGGGTAGCCGAGCGGCACCTCGCGGCCCGGTCCGTACAACACTGCGGCGGCGGCCCGGCAGGCGTCGAGCAGATCGGGGAACGGCACACCGGCCGCCGGGGCCGGGACACGCCGTTCGGCAGCGCCGCTCGGCAGCGCACCTGCTGCCGGGGGCCACGGGCGCGCAGGCGGGGCTTGTTCGCGTACGCCGCGCAGCCGCTCGCCCCAGTAGGCCATCGCATCCGCTGAGGAGGCACGGTCCTCGGCCTCCAGTTGGAGCAGGACGGCGTCCCGGTACGCCGCCACCTCGGCGGCGATGTCAGCGGGGCTCGTCTCGTCGGAGTGCGGTGCCCCTGCGTACGCGGATTCCAGTTCCCCGACGATGCGCGCCAGCGACTGGCCGTCGCAGGCGGCGTGGTCGAGGACGATGGCGAGGACTTCCTCGCCGCCGGGTGCCTCGTCCTGCGCAAGGAACAAGCGCATCGGGGGACCTTGCGGGGTCCAGTCGGCGAGTGCCCGGCGCAGCGCCGAAGCGGTGTCCTCGCCGGGGGCGACGGTCACCATGGCCACGGGGACGTCCGGTGGTTCCGGGAGCAGTACGGGCGTACCGCGCAGCACGGCGGGCCGGGCGCGCAGGGCGGGGTGGAGTGCGGCCAGGCGGCGGGCCGCCACGGCGAGGCGCACCGTGTCGACGGTGCCGCGTGGGAAGGCGAAGAACATCGGCACCAGGTCGGGTCGGCCTGCGCTGTCCAGGGAGCGCACCAGTACGAAGCGGCGCTGGGCTCCGGTGACGGGGAGCGGGGCGTCCGCCCCCTCCCCGGCTGCGAGTCGCCGGAAGCGGGCCAGATACTGGCTTGTGATGCTGGACACGTGATCCCTTCTGGGGTGATTCTGCTCGTGGTCTGCCGGTGGATCCGGTCGTCGGCCTTCGGGCGGGTGGGCTTCCGATCGCGATGGTGCGGGAGTTCAGCCCGTGGGAGCCGGATCGTGCTCCTTCGCGTCGGCGCCGTGCGCCGCGTCGTCGTCGGTGTGCGCGGCCGTTGGCAGGTCGCGCGTCCGACGCAGTGGTGACAGCAGCAGCGGGAGCGGGGCGACGAGCATTCCCGCGGCGCAGCAGGCGAGTGCCGCGCGCGGGCCGAAGGCGTCGGCCAGGATGCCGCCGAGGAGTCCACCGAGCGGAAGGGTGCCCCACATGAGGAAACGCAGAGTGGCGTTCATCCGGCCGAGCAGCCGGGGCGGGCAGAGCGTCTGGCGGAAGCTGACCTGTGCGACGTTGTAGACGACGGCCCCGAAGAAGACGACACCTGAACCCGTGGCGAACAGGACGGCTCCGGCCGCTCCGGTGCCGGAAAGCGGCCACAGCAGTGAGAACGGCGAGGTGACGAGCAGAGAGAGCCGGATCGTCCGTGCCTGACCGACCCGCGCGGCGATGGCACCGGCGCAGAGCGCTCCGGCGAGTCCGCCGACGGCCGACGCGGACAGCACCAGTCCGATCGCCCCGGGTTCAAGGCCCAGTACCCGTACCAGGTAGACGGTCTGCGTGGCCATCAGTACCGCGGCGAAGAGGTTGCCGAGGCCGGTGGTGAGTGCGATGACGCGGAGCAGGGGTTGGCGTACGACGAAGCGCACTCCTTCGGCGATGTCCTCGCGCAGGGATGCGTCCGGCACCGGTTGCGGCGGGTCCTCGTGCCGCTTGATGCCCAGCAGGAACAGGGCGGACAGCGCATAGCCGACGGCGTCGGCGACGATGGCGAGGTGGGCTCCGACCAGTTGCACGAGCCCGCCCCCGAGTCCGGGCCCCGTCACCTGTGCCGATGAGCGGATCGTCTCCAGGGCTCCGTTGCCGGCGACGAGCTGCTCCTTGGGCAGCAGGTGGGGCAGGTAGCTCTGGTGGGCCACATCGAAGAAGACCGTCGCCACGCCGGTGATCAGCGCCACCGCGTACAGCTGGACCATCGTCAGCGCACCGGCGACCGCGGCGAGAGGGATGCTGGTCATGGCAGCGGCGCGCACGACGTCGGCGCGGATCATCAAAGGCCGCTTGCGCATCCGGTCGGTCCAGGCTCCCGCGGGCAGTCCGATGAGCAGGAACGCGGCGGTCTCGGCGGCTGTCAGCAGACCCACTTCGAAGGCGGTCGCCTGGAGTTCGAGCACAGCCACCAGTGGCAGAGCCACCAGGGTGACCTGGGCACCGAGCTGTCCGGTGGCGGCACCGGCGAGCAGAAGACGGAAATCGGGCATGCGCAACGGACCGCCAGGGGCGGCTCGGGGTGTTACGGGCATATGAACGACCCTCAGGGAACGCCCGATCTACCGTCAAAAGCCACTGTTCAATTTCGGTCGATTCCGTTGTCGTTTTGACATCTACTCAGCAAATTTTTCGCCAGGTGGGGGCTACGTCCGGATGAATGACGCCCACATGCGCCATCTACGGACAAGGGCGATGCGTCCGATCACACATGGACACAGCTCAATCACGCATTGAACACGGTCGATCGAAGGATGACTGAAAACAGTCATTCGACGGTCGTCGGTTGTCGGAATGGCACATTCCGGCCGCTATGGGCAACCCAGCGGGTGGACCACCGGCCGCACCCGTCCTCCGAAAGAGTGGCCGAGTCAGGATGTTTGCCCAGGTCGACGGGCCAAGAGGGGGAACGACGGCACGCACGCCCCCACGAGCGGGGCGACCCTTGGGCGCACTCGCAGAGTTGGCCGGAGGTCTGTGGCTCAGTGACGAAACATCAGGTTCGTATCACCCGCATCGCCCGTATCACTCGCATCCGTGTGGTGCTCAGCGCCGTACTCGCCGGGGGCGCGCTGGTCGCCCCCGGACCCGCCGCAGCCGCCCCGGCGACTCCCGCGCCCACCGCGAAGACGTCCGCAGGGGTGCGGCTCGCGCCGGGAGTCGTGTACCGGCGGTTCGACATCGCCACACGAAGCGGCCCCGCACGGGCCCATCTGCTGACGGTGGACCTGCGAGACCCGCGGGTCTCCGTGGGCCTGCTGTACCCGGGTGACGTGGGCGCCCGGGCACGGTTGTCGTCACTCGCCGACGCCCGTAAGGCGGTCGGCGGAGTCAACGGGGACTTCTTCAACATCGTCGAGAGCCAGCACCCCGGGGGCGAGGCGACGGGCGCCCCGGTGGGGCCGGCGATCACCGGCGGGCGTCACTTGAAGGCCGCCGTCCCCGACGGCCAGCGCTTCGGCCCGGTGCTGCCACCGGGTACATCGACGCGTGAGGTGCTGGGCATCGGCGAAGACGGCAGGGCCCGGTTGGGTCGACTCACACTCGACGGCTCGGTGTCCACGGAGTCCGGCACCGTTCCGCTGCGCGGGTTCAACCAGTACGCGCTGCCGGTCGGCTCCGTCGGGGTGTTCACCTCCGACTGGGGGGCCGCCTCGCGAACACGGGCCACCTGCGGCACCGACTCCGAACGGGCTGCCCCGTGCAGCGACTCGGTCCACGAGGTGACGGTGCGCGAAGGACGCGTGATCGCGGTGGCCGACGCGCCGGGACGGGGTCGCATCAGACCGGGCACCGAAGTGCTGGTCGGCCGGGACGCGGGCGCCGCCGAGCTCCGCGGGTTGTCCGTGGGCGACCGGGTGACCGTACGGCACCGTCTTGTCGACCCCCGCTCCCACGTCGCGTACCGCTTCGCGATCGGCGGCTATCCGGTCCTACGCGACGGTGAGCCGCTGCCGGGTCTGGACGACGGCGCCGGAGCGCTCCGCACGGCCGCCGGGATCGCGGACGACGGATACCGGCTGCTGCTGCTCGCCCTGGACGGCGGGCCCGAGTTCCGCACCGGGCTCACCGTGGCCGGGCTGGCGGCGGCGATGCGGGATGCCGGTGCCGTGGACGCGTTCAATCTGGACGGTGGCGGCTCATCGACCCTGGTCACTCGCCGCCCCGGCGCAAAGACCGTGACGGTGCGGAACCATCCCGGCGATGGCGGCGAACGTCCGGTGGCGAACGGCATCGGAGTGTTTTCCGGCGCGTCGCGTTCATGACGGGACCGATTCGCGGTGTCTTCGCGCGGGACGGCCCCAGCCTCACTAGCGTGGTACCGGTCACGGTCCGCCGATCCGGGGCCGGTCCTGCGGACCGGGGGACTTCACAGCGCAGACAGCAAAGAGAGTCAGCCATGGCCGCAGCACCCGAAGGCAAGCCGATCTGGGCCGACGCGATGTTCTCCGATGTGGAGGGAGCGAAGGCCTTCTACGCCGAAGTCCTGGGCTGGACGTTCGGTGAGTCGTCGTCGGAGTACGGCAACTACACGCAGGCGTACGCGAACGGCAAGGCGGTCGCCGCCGTCGTACCTCCCATGCCGGGGCAGGAAGGACAGTCGCAGTGGTGCCTGTATCTGGCGTCACCGGACGCCGCCGCGACTGCGGAGAAGATCCGCCGCAACGGCGGCACGGTCCTCATGGAGCCGATGCGGATCGGGGACTTCGGCACCATGTGCCTCGCCCAGGACCCCGGCGGGGTGACCTTCGGAGTCTGGCAGTCGGGTACCCACACCGGATTCGAGGCGACCGCCGAGCAGCCCGGCTCCTTCTGCTGGGCCGAGATCCTCACGCGCGAACCGGAGAAGGCCGATGCGTTCTTCCCCACGGTCTTCGGCTACGGGGTGAAGACCATGCAGGACGACCGGATCGACTACCGGATCTACGGGCTCGGCGGGGACACGCCCGAGCTCGGGCGGATGAAGATGACCGATGAGGAGTTCCCGCCGGAGGTGCCGGCGTACATCCAGGTGTACTTCACCGTCCCGGACTGCGATGCCGCGGTGGCGAAGGCCCAGAAGCTCGGCGGCAGGCTGGTGTTCGGCCCGACGAGCATGCCGTTCGGCCGGTTCGCCGCCCTCGTCGACCCGCAGGGCGCCGCGGTCGCGGTGATCGACGTCACGACCACGGAGGGGGAGATGCCCACGCTGGTCTGACCGCGTACGGATACCCGGGACCGGCGGTTCGCCTGTCCCGGGTATCCGTCATGGGCTTCGTGTTCGGTGTGCCGACTGATCTTACGCCGTCGGCCCGTTGGGGTCAGGGCCCCAGCTTGCTCACCACGTCGGCTGTGGCGGTCACCCCGTTGTGGATCGTCGGCGCCATGCTCGTGCCCGCCAGGAAGAAACCGAGCAGGGCGCAGACCAGTGCGTGCGAGATCTTCAGACCGCCGTTCCGCAGATAGATCACCGCGAGAACGAGCAGCAGCAGCACGACCGAGACGGACACGACCATCCCCGAACCTCCTTCGCCGCCGCACGGGAGTTGCGGCATTCGGGCGCCAGTGTGTCGGAGTCGAGGCGCCGGACGGACCGGTGGCACGCCCGCCGATCGGGTGGTCGTTGACCAGAGGTTCGACCCACCCGCACCGCACCGTCCCGCGAAAGCGGTCCGGGCGCCCGGCTGTTATCGGGGGGCGGGCAGGTCGGCGAGTGCCGCGAGCAGCTCCTTGTGGCGGCCGGGTGTGCCGAGCGCGAGCTCGTCGGACTTGGCGCGCTTCAGGTACAGATGCGCGGGATGCTCCCAGGTCATGCCGATGCCCGCGTGCAACTGCACGCACTCCTCGGCGGCGTGGACGGCGGCCCGGGAGCAGAAGGCCTGTGCGACGGACACGGCGAGCGCCACGTCATCGCTCCCGGTGGCGAGCGCGTCGGCGGCGTTTCGCGCCGCGGCTCTGGCGTTCACCACCTCCAGCCACAGCCGGGCCATACGGTGCTTCAGCGCCTGGAAGGAGCCGACGGGGCGGTTGAACTGGTGGCGCTCGCGTGTGTACCGCACGGTTTCCTCAAGGCACCACTCGGCGATGCCCAGTTGCTCGGATGCCAGCAGACCGGCGCCGGTGAGCAGGCCCCGTTGCACGGCGGCCCGTGCGGTGCCTGTACCGGCGAGCCGGGTGCCGGACGTACCGCCGGCGATGGCGACGGTGGCGAGCGGGCGAGTGAGGTCGAGGGCGAGCTGCGGGGTGAGCTGGGCGTCCGCACGCCGTACCGCGTACAGGCCGTCGGGCCTGTACACCAGCAGCACATCGGCCAACCGCGCGTCCGCGACAGCGGTCACGGCCGGGCCGGTGGGCGGTTCCGCGCCGGGTGAGGCGGACAGCGGCAGAGCGAGTACGGTGACGGTCCGCCCGGCGGCTGTCTCCGCGAGCAGTTCCGCCGTCGCCGCGCCCTCCGGCCCGGCCTGCCCGGCGAGGGCGAGCAGCGTCTCGGTGGCGATGACCGAGCTGGTGAGGTACGGCGCCGGGGCCATGGCCCGGCCCAGTTCCTCCAGCACCACCGCCGCCTCGCGGTGGCTCGCCCCCTGTCCGCCGAGCTTCTCCGGTACCAGGAGCCCCGCGGCTCCCATACCGGCCGCGAGGGCCTGCCAGAGCGCCGGGTCGTAGGGATCCCCGGCCTCCATGCCGGCGAGGGTGGCCTGGAGGTCGGCGCGGTCGCCGAGCAGGTCCCGTACGGCGGCCCGCAGATCGGCCTCGGCCTCGGAGTAGAGCAGATCCGGCTCGGTGGTGCCGACTTCCTTCGCTGGGCTCGTGCTCATCGGGCGAGATCCTTCCAGGCGACGTCCTTGTCGGTGCGCGGTTCTGCGGGCAGTCCGAGTACGCGTTCGGCCACGATGTTCAGCAGCACTTCGCTGGTGCCGCCCTCAATCGAGTTGCCCTTGGTGCGCAGATAGCGGTAGCCGATGTCGCGGCCGGTGAAGTCCACTTGTTCAGGGCGGCGCATGGTCCAGTCGTCGTACAGCAGCCCCTCCTCGCCGCGGAGTTCCAGTTCGAGGCTGCTGATCTCCTGGTTGAGGCGGGCGAACACGAGCTTGGTACCCGAGCCTTCGGGCCCCGGCTGGCCCGCGGCGAGCTGCTGGCGCAGCCGCTCGGCGGTGAGGCGGGCGACCTCGGCGTCCACCCACAGGTCGAGCAGGCGCCGGTGCAGCTCATGGGTGCGCAGTTCGGGGCGCTCACGCCAGGTCGCGGCGGCGAGTCCGATCATCCCGCCCTCACGCGGCAGCCGCATCCCGCCGATGGTGACGCGTTCGTTCATGAGGGTCGTCTGCGCGACCTTCCAGCCCTCCCCCACGGCTCCGATGCGGTAGGCGTCGGGGATGCGCACGCCGGTGAGGAACACCTCGTTGAACTCCGCCTCGCCGGTGATCTGGCGCAGCGGCCTGACCTCGACGCCCGGGTCCGTCATGTCACAGACGAAGTAGGTGATGCCGCGGTGCTTGGGAGCGTCGGGATCGGTGCGGGCGATCAGGATGGCCCAGCGGGCGATATGCGCGCTGGACGTCCACACCTTCTGCCCGGTCACCACCCAGTCGTCACCGTCGCGTACGGCACGGGTGCCCAGTGCCGCCAGGTCGGATCCGGCACCGGGCTCGCTGAAGAGCTGGCACCACACCTCTTCACCGGTCCACAGCGGACGCAGGAAGCGGCGCTTCTGCTCTTCGGTACCGTAGGCCAGGATGGTGGGGGCGGCCATCCCCAGGCCGATCATGATCCGGCGGGGGTCGTTGTCGGGTGCCCCGGCGGCGGCAAGTTCCGCGTCCACGACGGCCTGGAGGGTACGTGGCGCGCCGAGCCCCCCGAGTCCCGGCGGGTAGTGCACCCAGGCGAGACCAGCGTCGAAGCGCGCCTTGAGGAAGTCAGCGCGATCGGTGCCGGCAGGCGGCCGAGCGGCGAGGAACTCGCGTGTGCGAGACCGCAGTTCGTGGGCGTCGGTCATGATGCGGCTCCTTCGGGGACGATGACGAGCCGACCGGTGGTGGTCCCGTCGGCGACCCGCTGCACCGCTGCCGCGGCGGCGGAGAAGGGGACGCGTTCGCTGACGAAAGGCTTGATCAGCCCTTTCCCGGCGTACTCGGTGAGGATCTGGTGGCAGTGGATGACGGCGTCCGGGTCCAGGTGGTTGTAGAGGCCCCAGTGCAGACCGACGATGGAGTAGTTCTTGATCAGCGCGTGGTTCAGGGCGGGGCTGGGGACGGAGCCGCTCGCGAAGCCGACGACCAGGATGCGCCCCTCGAAGGCCACGCACTTGGCGGACTTGGCGTAGGCGTCACCACCGACGGGGTCGTAGACGACATCGGCGCCACGACCGCCCGTGGCGTCCTTGACCGCGGCCACCAGGTCGTCGCTGTGTCGGTCGATGACGGTGTCGCAGCCCAGTTCACGCGCGACGGCCACCTTGTCCGCACCGCCGACGACACCGATGACCGTGGCACCGGCGGCCTTGCCGAGCTGTACGGCGGCACTGCCGACACCGCCCGCCGCGGCGTGCACCAGCAGGGTCTCACCCTTCTTGAGGTGGGCTCGGCGGTGCAGGCCGAACCAGCCGGTCTGGTACCCGATGTGCAGGGCGGCGGCTTCGGCGTCGTCCAGGGCGTCGGGCGCGGGGAGCACTCCTGCGGCCTGGGCGACGGCGTACTCGGCGAAGCTCCCGTAGGGCAGCGCGGCGGTCGCTATGACCCTTCGGCCGTCCTCGGTCTCGCCGCAGAACTCGACGCCTGCGGTGAACGGCAGCGGCGGGGTGACCTGGTACCGGCCCCGGCAGAGCAGCGCGTCCGGGAAGTTGATGTTCGCGGCTCGTACCTTCAGCAGGATCTGCCCGTCCTCCGGCTCCGGCCTGGCGGTCTCCTCCAGCCGCATCACCTCGCTCGGTTCGCCGTTCCGGTGCACGCGCCATGACTGCATTCGGGGCCTCCGCTGGTGGTCGGGCGTACGGAGCGGTCGGACAACCGCTCCGGCGCATACTAAGCGGTCGCTTGCCTTCTGTGAACCACCCGTCCCAGGCCGGTGCGCACGGACACGGCAGAGCGGACCTCAGCGGCCGAAGAGCTCGAATCCCACGGCCGCCCTGCCACCGAACCGGTCCGCCAGCGCCTGGACGGCGCCGTTCTGGAAGGAGCGGCAGTAGCCCTCGGGATCTTCGTCCGTGAGCGCCTCGATATAGCTGCGGTGCTCCAGCAGCGACCGGACCGCACGTTCGAGCCCCGCGTCCGCCGCCACGGCGTGGGTGGGCGTGGCGGAGCCGGCGATCGCGACCCAGCGCACGCCGCTCCAGGGCTCCAGGCCCTGTTCGGTGAGGAGTTCGGGGAAGATCCAGCGGTTGCCCGCGTCACCCGCCGCGTCCAGAGTGGCCCGTCCCACGGCACGGTGGTCCGGAGTGTTCCAGGCGCCGCCGGTCGCCGGGCCCCAGGTGTCCCGGTGGTTGAGTGTGATCACGAGCTCGGGGCGGTGGCGCCGGACCGCCGCCGCGATGTCGCGCCTCAGAGCCGTGCCGTACTCGATCACCCCGTCGCGGTGTTCGAGGAAGTCCACCGCCGACACCCCCACGACCGCGGCACTCGCCCGCTGCTCGCGCTCGCGCAGCGGTGCGCACTCGGCGGGCGCCATGGTGTCGATCCCCGCCTCGCCACGGCTGGCCAGCAGGTAAGCCACCTCCTTGCCGTCATCGGTCCAGCAGGCGACGGCCGCGGCGCAGCCGTATTCGAGGTCGTCGGGATGGGCGACGACCGCCAGGGCCCGGGTCCAGTCGTCCGGCATCGCTTCGAGCTGGGGTTGGCTCATATCGCGAGAGTAGCGGCCTGGCCGCCGGTCTACGCCTCGTCCCGGACGAGCGCAAGCAGCCGGTCGAGGACCCGGCCGCCCGAGGTGCGGACGCCGTCGTGCTCGTACTCGTCGGTGACCCAGGTGCGCAGCCCGCGGATGGTCCGCGCGGTGGCCAGCGAACCGGCCGTGTCGACATACATGTCGTCGTGGAAGACGGCGGCGGCGACCGGCACCTCGTTCGCGGCGAGCCGCTCGGCGTCGTACAGCGCGGGCCAGTCTCCGCGCGTGGCGAGCAGTTCGGCGGCCTCGCGCAGCGGGCGCAGGGCCGGGTCGACCTCGAAGTGCCAGGGATGCACGGACTCGCCCGTGAAGAGCAGCGGGTCGTCCCCGGTCAGGGTCTTGGCTGCGTCGAACTGCGGGAACTCGGCGCGGACCCGCTCGGCCGCCCACGCCGTCGGCACCTCGCCCTGTGCGTAGATCGCCTCGTGGAGCACCGCGTACAGCGGATGGGCTGCGAAGGACAGCGCCGCTGACACGTCCTCCTGGAAGGCGTCCGAGAGCTCCTCGCCCCGCGCGCCGTCGATGAACGCGTTCTCCAGCAGGAAGTGCAGCCGGTGGCTGCCGTCGGATGTGCCGAGCTGGATGCCGAGGGACTGGAACGCCTCGGGGGTCAGCACATATCCGCCGGGCAGCACGGGCCGGTGCTCGGCGAGATGCGCGGCGACCCGGCGCGCGCGTTCGATGTCCTGCGGATACCGGGCGTAGTGGGCTTCGACCTTGCGCTGGATACGCGGATAGGCGGCGCGGTAGACGTCGTCGGGGCGGGCGTCCAGCGAGGGCAGTCCCCCGGTGATCAGGACGGTCCGCAGTCCTTCGGGCGCGGTCGACAGGTAGTGGGTGGCGCAGAAGCCGCCGAAGCTCTGCCCGAGCACCGTCCATCTGGCACCGCCGGTGAGCTGGCGCCGGACCGCCTCGCAGTCGCGGACGATGCTGTCGGCGCGGAAGTGGGCGAGATGGTCCGCCTGGGCATCGGGACCACCGCGGGACGGCAGCGTCTGGCGGTTGGCGGGAGTGGACAGGCCCGTGCCGCGCTGGTCGAGCAGCAGCACCCGGAACTCCTGCACGGCACGACCGAGCCATGCCTGCTTGCCGTGGAAGCGCCGCGCCCCGAATCCGGGCCCGCCCTCCAGATACAGCAGCCAGGGCAGATCGGCACCGGATCTGGCGCTCGACACGACCTCGCGCCCGTAGAGCCGGATCTGCTCGCCGGACGGGGCGTCGTGGTCGAGCGGGACGGTGAAGTGGCGGTCCGTGAGGACGAGGCCGGGCTGCCGGTAGCTGGTCAATGCTGCTCCCGCTGTCTGTCCGCTGATCGACGGTCACGTCCATCATGTGCGTGACAGCCGCGGCGCGCCCGGCGTGGGCGGGTGGCCGGGTCAGGTCCGGCCCGTTCACGCAGACGGATGTCGTGCCGGGTCGTGCGGGTTCGTGCCGGCCCGTTCCAGGAGGCCGCTTCGGAGGCCTGGGGTCCGGGACGGCCGGCACGGCGGCTGCCCCGGACCCCGGCACCGAGGTGGCCGTCAGCCCAGCAGTTTCTGCTTGGCCTTCTGGAACTCCTCGTCGGAGAGGTCGCCCTTGGCCTTCAGCTCGGAGAGCCTGGCCAGCTCGTCCGTGGTACCGCCGCCTTCGCCTTTCGCCGCTTGCCGGACGTATGCGGCGAAGGCCTCCTGCTGCTCCTGCGCGTGCTGGATCTCACGCCTGCCCATGCTGTCGCCGCGCACGATCACGTAGATCAGCACGCCCAGGAACGGGATGATCAGTACGAAAAGCAGCCAGAGGGCCTTGATCCAGCCGTTCATGTCGTGCGAGCGGAATATGTCCAGGATGACCCGGAAGAGGATCACCAACCACAGGACCCAGAGGAAGATCCACATCACGGTCCAGAAAGCGCCCAGCACCGGGTAGTCGTACGCGAGGTAGACAGTGCCGTCCATCGCCGTCCTCCTGCCGTTCTCGTCGGACGCCGGGCGTCCGCTCGTGGCCGGACGCCGGGCGTCCGCTCGTGGCCAGTCTGTGCCGGTCCGGCCGCACGGCCCTCACCCGGCAGGGGTGAATCGGCTCCGAAGCGGTCCTGGGCAGGGCGCCCGGGCCGGGCCGGTCCTGACGGCCGGTGGGTGAGCGGGGCGTGTGCCGACCGTGTCGATGCCGTGCGCGTACACCGGAGTCGACCACGATGAGCGGGCCGTGATGCCTCGGGGAGTGGTGGGTGACGTATGGCGGACGCGACGGTGTGCCGGTCCCTGGGAGCGTGCCAGGGGAGCCCGGCCGGGATGGGCTTCCGGTGAGCGGCGGGGGTGCCTGGACCGGGGTCGCCCTGGCCGCGGTCACCGCGGGCTACGCCCTGGCCTCCAAGCGCCTCGCCCGCGCTTCCGTGACCGCGCCGATCGTGTTCACCGCCTGCGGGGTGTTCATCGGTCCGGTCGGTCTCGGAATCCTCGATCCGAAGCGTGACGCGGGCGCGATCCTCCTCCTGGTCGAGATCGCGCTGACGCTCGTGCTGTTCACGGACTCCTACGAATTGCGCGGCCGTGACCTGCATCTCGGGCGACTGCTGTCCGCCCGGCTGGTGACCGTCGGGCTGCTCCTGACCATCGGGGCGGGATGGCTGCTCGCCGTACTGCTGCTGCCAGGGCTGAAAGGCTGGGAGCCCGCGCTGATCGCGGTGATCCTCGCACCCACCGACATCCCGGTGTGCAAGGCCGCGGTCGCCGACCGCCGGGTGCCGCCGGTGGTGCGGCACGGGCTGACGGTCGAGACCGGACTGAACGACGGCGTGGTGCTGCCGCTCTTCCTGCTGGTACTGGCCGCCATCTCAGGTACGGCTTCTTCGGAGCACGGACTCGTGGGGGTCTTCTGGCGGTCGCTGGTGCTCAGCAGCGCGCTCGGGCTCGCCGTCGGCGCCGCGATCGGCCTGCTGCTGCACCGGGCCTGGGTGGCCGACTGGGTGAACCGGGAGTGGAGCCAGGCCGTCGTACTGGCGGTCGCCCTCGCCTCCTACACACTCGCCGCGGCGACAGGTGGAAGCGGCTTCGTCGCGGCCTGGGTCGCCGGATTCGCCTTCGCGGCGCTGCTGCGCCGCGCCGGCGCCAGGGAGGGCACCGGCTCCGGCGCGCACAGCACCGATCCGGTGGGCCGCTTCACCGAGGGACTGGCATCACTGCTGGCCGCCATGAGTTTCCTGGTGTTCGGCGCGGTCATGCTGGGCCCCGCCCTCCAGCACCTCACCTGGCGGGTCGCTCTGTACGCGGCGCTGTGCATCGTCCTGGTGCGACCGGTGGCGGCGGCCATCGCACTGGTGGGCAGCGGACTGCGGCTGCCGACGGTGGCGTACGCGGCGTGGTTCGGGCCCCGTGGACTGCCCTCGCTGGTCTTCGGCCTGATCTGCGCGAAGGAGCATGTGCCCGCCGCACGCACCCTGCTGGAGGTGGTGGCGCTGACGGTGGCCCTCAGCGTGCTGCTCCACGGGGTGTCGGCGGTATGGCTCAGCGACCGCTACGGACGCTGGTTCGAGGCGGCGCGGGGACGCGGACTCCGGTTGCGGGAGACGGGACCGGAAGCCCACCCGGACTGAGGGGGCCGGCGGTTCCGGCTCAGGGCTGTCCCGTAGTCCGCGGTGGATCAGAGCGCGGCGTCAGGTGTACGGGGTCTCCCCCGGCCCTTGGGGCCGAGGTGTATGGCGTCTCCCCCGGCCCTTGGGGCCGAGGTGTATGGCGTCTCCCCCGGCCCTTGGGGCCGAGGTGTATGGCGTCTCCCCCGGCCCTTGAGGCCGAGGGGTATGGGGTCTCCCCCGGCCCTTGAGGCCGAGGGGTATGGGGTCTCCCCCGGCCCTTGAGGCCGAGGGGTATGGGGTCTCCCCCGGCCCTTGAGGCCGAGGGGACGCAACGCAAGGCGGAGGGTCGCCCTCGTACTGGGTGTATTCGGGCGATTCGGCAACGCAGCGTGGGGCATCTCCCGGCGAAGCCGGGGGGAGTGCCGTAGCTGTCGTCGCGCGCCCGCCGGGGATTACGGGACAGCCCTTACTGCGGCAGCCGGCGCATCTCCACCACGTGCAGACCGAGGTCCTGGAAACGGGCGAGCAGCCCGTACAGGTGTGCCTCGTCCGTGACCGGTCCGTACAGGACCGTCTCATCGGCCACCGTCGTCTCCTCCAGCTCGGGGAAGGCACCGGCGACGGCCGTGGACAGATGACCGGAGACGCGGAACTCGTATCGCATAGGGACACTTCCCCGTGGGCCATGGCCTCTTCGTACGGACGCTTCACGAACCTCTCGGGAACTCTCGGGAACTCGCGGCACCTCACGGACGGCGCCTCACGGAACCTCTGCCGGCATGTTGCCTCGCAACGGGAGGACATCGCATCACCCGCGCGAGGTGAACCCCACCCCCGTGTCACAGCAGGTCGGCCTCCCGCGCGCGCCGTACGGCGTCGCTCCTGCGGGAGACGGACAGCTTGCGGTAGATGCTCTTCAGATGGGTCTTGACCGTGTTGACCGACAGATACAGCTCCGCCGCGATCTCCTGAGTCGACATCATCTGCGCCACATGCCGCAGCACCTCGCGCTCCCGTGCGCTGAGCTGTTCGACCAGCAGTGGGCGGTCGCCCGCGTCGTCGGGTCGCTCGTTCAGCCAGGGGTGGTCCACCAGGAGTTCCGGGGTCCGCGCGAGCAGATGCCTCAGCCAGGGACCGCTCTCGGTGAACGGGGCACGAAGCAGCTGGGGGCGGGCGGCGTCGAGTGCCTGCCCCAGGAAGACCAAGGCGTGCGCGGTCGCGTCGTCGCGCAGCGCGGCATGTGCTTGGAGCAGGCGGGCGCGTACCCGGTCGGAGGGCCCGGGGGACGCTCCGTTGCCGAGCGGGGCGAGCAGTCGCCGGGCGTGCGCGGTGTCGCCGGTGGCCAGATGGGCGGCGGCAGATGCCAGGGCGCGGTCGCCGTCGGCGGCGCCGTCCAGTGCCGCGAGAGCCGACGAGGGGTCACCGCGGGCGAGGTGCACGGTGCAACGGGCCATGGTCACCCTGCGCGCGGCCTCGGGGCAGAGGGGCGGGAGCTCGGTACGGGATGCGCCGTCGCGACCGGCGCCGTCGCGGGCCGTGGACAGACTCGGTACGTCCAGGGCATCGAGTGCCTGCGCGGTACGGCCCTGTGCGAGTGCGAGGCGGGCGCGCAACACGGCGGCTTCGGCGGCACCCAGCGGGTCATGCGCGGGGCTGCGGAAGTGCGCCGCCGCGTCGATATGGTGCTGGGCCGCGAGGAGGTCGCCGCGCTCCGACGCGACGGCGGCGAGCGCGAGATGGCAGAGGCCGGTGCGGTGGCCGTCGGGGACCCCGCTTTCATCGGCCGTACGGAGCCCCTCACGGGCATGCGCCTCGGCCTCGCGCAGCATGCCGTCGACACCCTCGGTCAGGGCGAGTGCGCCCAGGCAGTGGTAGCGCACCGTGCGGGTGCGCTCGTCGTCCGCACCCTTCAGGGCCGCGGTGAAGGCCTCGCGCGCCCCGGTACGGTCGCCCGCGGCGAGCAGCGCCTGCGCGCGGCCGTACCGGCACAGGGCCTCGACTTCGGGGTGCTGCGACAGCCGGATCTCGGGCACCAATGCCATCAGGGCGCGCACCTCACCGTCACCGTCGGCATCCGGGGCCGCGCATCCGCTCCCGCCCGCACTACCGCCACCGCCGCTGAGCAGCCGCAGCAGAGCCTGCGTCAGCCGCCGTTCGGGTGAAGTCTCCCGCTCCTCGGGCCCGGCACCGGTCGTGAGAGCGTCCTCGGCGCGGACGAGCTGCCTCAGGCTCTCTTCGACGTCATGGCGAAGGAGCGCGGTGGCGGACGCGACCAGCGCCGGTGCGGCTCCGGGCACCTCGGCCGGCATGGCCTCGAACAGGCGCTCAAGGCAGTGGCTGTCCGGTCCGCTGAGGAGCCGCCCGATCTCCAGCCCGTCCACCACGAGGGCTGCGGCGTACCCCCACTCCCCCGCCGCGGCGGCGTGTTCGAGCGCGTCGTGCAACCGGTCGGCGGCGGCGAACCACTGCGCCGCACGCAGGTGCAGTTCCGGAGCCAGCTCGGGGGCACGGCTGAGCAGATGCGCGCGGAGCACCTCGGCGAACAGCGGATGGCCGCGGTACCAGGAGGTGTCACCGATGGGTTCCATGAAGGCGTTCGCGCGGGCGAGACCGTCGAGTACGGACGCCCCGTCCGCACGTCCCGTGAGCGCGTCGGCGAGAGCCGGATGGATGTGGGCGAGGATGCTGGTCCGCGTCAGCAGGTCTTGCACGGGGACGGGCTGGGCTTCCAGGACCTCGGCCATCAGGTAGTCGGCGACTGCGTTGTGCGAGGCGGCGAAGGACTGGGCGAAGTGCTCGACGTCG